>VBCH01000213.1 GCA_005884455.1 Betaproteobacteria bacterium | reverse complement strand
CCCGGCACCGGCGCCACTTCCAGCAGATCGACCGCGACGACGCGTCCGGACCGCCCGACGCATTCGACGAGCACTTGCGACCAACTTCCCGGCGCGGCGCCAAGATCGACGACGGTGTCGCCGGAACGCACCAGCCCGTCCAGCTTCAGGAGTTGGAGCAGCTTATAGGCCGCGCGCGATCGGTACCCCTGCGTTCTCGCCCGGCGGACATAGGGATCATTCACGTGGCGCATGAGCCACGCGCTGCTGGATTTGCTTCGGGTCATTCTCTAGACTTTCTCGATGCCCGGATTATCGCCCAGTCGGCGGCGCGAATTGAAGGCGCGCGCGCACCCACTAGATCCGGTCGTATTGATCGGCGGAGCCGGATTGACGTCCGCAGTCCTCGCGGAAATCGACCGCGGTCTGAAAAGCCACGAGCTTATCAAAGTGCGCGTTCCTTGCGCCGACCGCACCAAGCGCGAAGTGATCTTCGCGGAGATCTGCAGCCGAACCGGAGCGCACCCGGTTCAGCACATCGGAAAGGTCCTCGTCCTGTTCCGTGAGAACCCCGAACCGCCTCCCGGTGCGCGGGAGGAATCGCTTCGCAAGAAGGGCCGCGGGCGTTAGTAGGGACCTTGCAAGGGTTCACGGCCTGTTCGATCAAAGACTTGGCCTACCTAAAACCATCTATCATCCGCTGCGCTTTTGCACGGCAATGCTAAAACGGTGTTTGCACAAGCCTTTTTGAATGAAGGTTAAACTGCCTGCCGTGATAGATGGTTTTTCGGAAGGTGATTGAACGTTAGACGTATGAAACAAGGAGGGAGCCATGTCCATGAATCCAATAATTCGGCATCGTCTCGAAGAACAGGGATTTTGCGGCCTTGATGACGCAACCTTGGCAGAAGTGGGGCCATGGTTAAGGTGGTCCCCTGTTCTTTGTACGTTCTTCATGATCCTTGGCGTTGCCATGCAGTCGCCCGTCGTGTTGTGGTTACTCGCGGCCACGGCCTTCTTCGGCGCATTCCTCCCATTCCATCCGTTTGACCTTCTCTACAACTATGGGGTTCGGCATTTCACCGGGACGCGTCCATTTCCGCACAACGGCCCGCAGCGCAAGTTTGCCTGCGGCTTAGCCTTTGCGTGGCTAATTGCCACGGGTTGGGCCTTTTATATGGGTGCAAGCACACTTGGGTTTGCGCTCGGCGTTCCGCTCATCCTTGTGGCGGCGCTGGTCAGCACTACTCACATTTGCATTCCATCCATCATTTACAACTTCCTGTTCCGTAAGCAGGGGCCTGGCAGTGTGTAGTCATACGCCTAACCACTCGCTGAAGGCCGACGCTAGAGTTCCCCCAAATTAGTTGACACCTTGGGCTAACAGCTCGGAGGTGTGAAATGGCAAGGGCAGGACCACAAAAGATTGCGCGCTACGACGAGCAGTTCAAGGCGACGGCGGTGAAGTTGAGCAGTCTGCCGGGGGTTCTGATTCAGGATGTGGCGGCGGCGCTGGACATCCACCCGTTCATGCTGTCACTGTGGCGCAAACAAGTCCGTGACGGGGTGATCGTGGCCAAGAGTGCAAAGCTCGATGTACATACGGCTGCGGAGTTGAAGCGCCTGCGGGTACTGGAGCGGCAGCACAAGGTGCTCAAGGAGGAGCACGAGCTCCTAAAAAAAGCCATCCGGTTTGCTTCCGATCGAAAGCGGAAGCCTTCGAATTCATCGAAGCAAACCGGGCCGAACACCAAGTCGCACTGATGTGCCGAGTCTATGGGGTGACCCGGGCCGGGTTCTATGGCTGGTGCTCACGCGAGCGTAGCGAGCGAGAGCACCAGAACGAGACACTGGCCAAGCGCATTGGAGCGGTGCACCGGGCAAGCCGCGGCACCTACGGCAGCCCGCGCGTGTACCAGGTGCTCAAGCGCGAGGGCTGTTGCGTGGGTGAGAACCGGGTGGCGCGGCTGATGCGCGCGCACGGCATCCGGGCCCGGGTGGCGACGATTCGCTACACCAACCCTACTCTCCAGCACTTCTTCTCAGCCACGCGCAACGAGCAACTCGATGTCGATCTGAGGACCCCGGACCAGGTCTGGGTCGGGGACATCACCTACCTGAAGGTGGGAGCGATCTACCGTTACCTCGCGGTGGTGATGGACAAGTACTCGCGCCGGGTCTTGGGCTGGGCCTACGGCAAGCGCAAGGACGTGGCGCTCACGCTCAGAGCACTGGATCGGGCGGTACGCACCCGAAGGCCTGCGCGGGGGCTGATCTTCCACACCGACCGAGGGATCGAGTACGCTGCCCTCGCCTTCAAGGCGCGCTTGGCCGAGCTCGGGATCACCCAGAGCATGAACCGACCCGGTAAGCTGACCGACAATATCCACATCGAGTCATTCTTCCACTCCATGAAGACCGATATCGTGCACGGCTTGACCTTCAACGAGGACCGCGAGATCCAATCGGCGGTACGCGCCTACATTCCCTTCTACAACGGCACTCGGCTACACTCGTCGTTGAACTACGTGCCGCCAGCGGCGTACGAGAAACAGCTGGCATGACTAACCCGGTGTCAACAAAATCGGGGGAAGATTCCGCACCTGACGGGCCGCGGCCTTAGCTCGGACGTTAGGCTCGTGTGGCGGGTCCGTCCGCAAAGAAGCGGATCGCAAACCTAGGACAATCCAATGCCAGGCTCGAAATTTGTTTACGTTACGTACATCCGCATAACACCCGAGAAGCTTTGGCATGCACTAACAACGCCCGGGATCATAAAGCAGTATCGGTTCGGAATGAGCGTCGAAAGCGAATGGAAGGTCGGCTCCACGTGGAGAATGTATGCTGACGGAAGCCTCATGGACTCGGGCGAGATTCTCGAGAGCGTTCCGCAGAAGCGGCTGGTGATGAGTTGGCTAAATGAATGGAAGCCCGAGTTCAAGGCAGAGGGCAACTCCCGTTGCGTCTACGAGATTGAGCCCACGGGAGAGTCCGCGAAGCTCACACTCACCCATTCGATTGAACGGCCGGACTCCAAGTTCATCGGAGCCGTGTCGGAGGGCTGGCCGATGGTCATATCGAATCTCAAGTCGCTGCTTGAAACGGGGGATGTTGCTCTCGTCTATCATCGCGGGCGCGGAGACTAACCATGGCAAAGGTGGTTTTGGAAATTATTCGTCGGTTCCAGTGCCGTTATGTTCCAACGTCCGATCCGAGTTTAGTCGCCGAGCACTCCCCGCAACGTCGAACTCGTGTCCATAGCACTCGCAACCGCACTTCGATCGCCTTTTCTTGGCGTCGCTAATATTTCGTCTATTCCGCTTTCTCTTCCGCACTTCGATTCCATTTCGAGAAGCGAAGACCCGTCCGAAAGGCTACTCGTAGCGGACTTCGAGCACCTCGTACCTGCGCACTCCGCCCGGAGTCTGCACCTCGACCTGGTCCCCCGCGGACCTGCCGATCAGCGCCCGCGCAATGGGCGAGCTGATCGAGATCTTGCCTTTCTTGATGTCGGCTTCGTCGTCTCCGACGATTTGATACGTGACGGACTCGCCCGCCTTCGTCTCCTCGAGGTCGACCGTCGCGCCGAACACGCACCGCCCGTCCGCGTCCACCCGCTTCGGGTCGATGACTTGCGCGTTGGAAAGCTTGCTCTCGATCTCCTTGATCCTGGCTTCGACGAAGCCCTGGCGCTCTTTGGCCGCGTCGTATTCGGCGTTCTCCGAGAGATCGCCGTGAGTCCGCGCCTCGGCGATCGCCGTGATCGCGTTCGGCCGTTCCACCGTTTTCAGGCGGTGCAGCTCCAGTCGCAGCTGCTCGGCCCCGGTCGTGGTCAGCGGAATCGTGCTCATGGCCGTATCAAGAAAAAGCCGCCGCGGCGCCCCAAGAGCGCCAGGCTGCGGCATCGGTTATTCAGAACAGAAGAATTCGCGGAGGACGATCTAATGTGACCACTTTTCGAGCCACTTTGCAATAGGCCCGCCCCGGCGCAGGCTGGAGTGCAGCTCTTGAAGAGAGTACGGCACCAGGGACTTCATGTGCCGCATCCCCTCGCAGGCCGCCCGGGCGCCCGCCACCGTGGTGTAATAAGTCACCCGCCGCTGCACCGCGCTTGTCCGGATCGAGCGCGAATCCGAGACGGCGGTGCGCGTTTCCTCCACCGTATTCACGACGAGACTCACCTCGCCGTTCTTGATCATGTCGACGATGTGCGGCCGGCCTTCGACCACCTTGTTGACGACGGTCACGGCAATGCCGTGCGCGGCGAGCACCCCGGCCGTTCCTCGCGTCGCAAGCAGCCGAAACCCGAGCTCGAGAAGCTCGCGCGCGACGTGCACCACCGCCAGCTTGTCACCGTCGCGTACGCTGATGAACGCTGCGCCGGTCTCGGGGAGCTTCGCGCCCGCGGCGAGCTGCGATTTGACGAAAGCCTCCCCGAAACTCTTCCCCACGCCCATCACCTCCCCGGTCGATTTCATCTCGGGACCGAGAATGGTATCGACGCCTGGAAACTTGACGAACGGAAACACGGCTTCCTTCACCGAAAAGTAGCCTGGAACCACCTCTGCCCGCGCATGCTGCTGCGCGAGGGTCTTTCCCACCATGCCGCGCACCGCAATTTTCGCGAGCGGAACGCCGGTGGCCTTGCCGACGAAAGGCACCGTGCGCGAAGCGCGCGGGTTGACTTCGAGCACGTATATGACGTCCCGTTGAATCGCGAATTGCACGTTCATCAGGCCGACCACCTTCAGCGCGTGAGCGAGCGCTACGGTCTGCCGGCGCAGCTCCCGCTCGACGCGGGCGCTCAGAGAATGCGGAGGCAGGGAGCATGCCGAGTCGCCGGAGTGCACGCCCGCCTGTTCGATGTGCTCCATGACCCCGCCGATCAGCACGTGCTCGCCGTCGCTCGCCGCGTCCACGTCCACCTCCGTGGCGTCGCTCAGGAACCGGTCGAGCAGCACCGGCGAATCGTTCGAGACCTTGACCGCCTCGCGCATGTAGCGCTCGAGGTCCTTCTGCTCGTGCACGATCTCCATGGCGCGTCCGCCCAGGACGTAGCTCGGACGCACCACCAGGGGATAGCCGATCTCCCCCGCGAGGCGCAGCGCATCGGCTTCCGTTCGGGCCGAGCGATTGGGCGGCTGCTTGAGCCCGAGACGGTCGATAAGCTGCTGGAAGCGCTCGCGGTCCTCCGCCATGTCGATCATATCGGGCGTCGTGCCGATGATGGGCACGCCGTTCGCCTCGAGATCGCGGGCAAGCTTCAAGGGGGTCTGCCCGCCGAACTGGACGATCACTCCGTAGGGTTTTTCCTTGTCCACGATTTCGAGCACGTCCTCGAGCGTGAGCGGCTCGAAATAAAGGCGATCGGAAGTATCGTAGTCGGTCGACACCGTTTCCGGGTTGCAGTTGACCATGATCGTCTCGAAGCCGTCCTCGCGCAGCGCGAGGGCCGCGTGAACGCAGCAGTAGTCGAACTCGATGCCCTGTCCGATGCGATTGGGCCCGCCCCCCAGCACGATCACCTTTTTCCGTTGAGTGGGAGAAGCCTCGCATTCCTCTTCGTAGGTCGAGTACATGTACGCGGTGCGCGTTGCGAATTCCGCCGCGCAGGTATCAACGCGCTTGTACACGGGCCGGATTCCGAAGCGGTGACGTGCCGCACGCACCTCCGCCTCGCCCGTGTTGAGCAGGTACGCGAGCCTCCTGTCGGAGAAGCCCCTGCGCTTGAGGCCGCGCAGCGTATGGGCGTCGATCTCCTCGAGGCGTTTGTCGTCGAGGTCCATCTCCAGGTCGACGATCTCCTTGATCTGCGCGAGGAACCAGGGATCGATATGCGTGAGCTGGTGCACTTCCTCCAGCGTGAATCCGTTCTCGAAGGCGTCGCCCACGTACCAGATGCGCTCCGGCCCCGGTTCGCCGAGTTCCTTCTCGAGTTTCTCGCGATCGGTCGTCTTCTGATTGAGCCCATCGACGCCCACCTCCAGACCCCGCAGCGCCTTCTGGAAGGACTCCTGGAAAGTGCGGCCGATCGCCATGACCTCGCCCACGGATTTCATCTGCGTCGTCAGCCTGTCGTTCGCCTGTGGAAATTTCTCGAACGCGAAGCGCGGGACCTTGGTGACGATGTAGTCGATGCTCGGTTCGAAGGAGGCCGGAGTTGCGCCGCCGGTGATCTCGTTCTTGAGCTCGTCGAGCGTGTAGCCGACGGCGAGCTTCGCCGCCACCTTCGCGATCGGGAAGCCGGTGGCCTTGGAGGCGAGCGCGGAAGAGCGCGACACGCGCGGGTTCATCTCGATCACGAGCATGCGCCCGTCTTTGGGATCGACGGCGAATTGCACGTTCGAGCCGCCGGTGTCGACGCCGATCTCGCGCAACACCTCGATCGACGCGTCGCGCATGATCTGGTATTCCTTGTCCGTCAAGGTCTGCGCGGGCGCCACGGTGATGGAATCGCCCGTATGCACGCCCATCGGGTCGACGTTTTCGATCGAGCAGACGATGATGCAGTTGTCTTTCCGGTCGCGCACCACCTCCATTTCGAATTCCTTCCAGCCGATGACCGACTCCTCGATCAGCAGCTCGCGCGTGGGCGACGCCTCCAGCCCGCGCTCGCAGATCGCCACGAATTCCTCGCGGTTGTAGGCGATGCCGCCGCCCGACCCCCCGAGAGTGAAGGAAGGCCGGATCACGGCGGGAAAACCGATCGCAGCCTGAACCTGCAGGGCCTCTTCCAGCGAATGCGCGAGCGTCGAGCGCGGGCAGGCGAGCCCTATCCTCGCCATCGCCTGCTTGAATTTTTCGCGGTCCTCGGCCTTGTCGATCGCCTCGCTGCTCGCGCCGATCATCTCGACCGAGTACTTCTGGAGGACGCCGTGCCGGACAAGGTCCAGCGCGCAATTGAGGCCGGTCTGGCCGCCCATGGTCGGCAGCAGCGCATCGGGCCGCTCCCGGGCGATGATGGCCTCCAGCATCTGCCAGGTCACCGGCTCGATGTAGGTGACATCGGCCATCTCCGGGTCGGTCATGATGGTCGCCGGATTCGAATTCACCAGGATCACCTTGTAGCCTTCGGCGCGCAGCGCCTTGCAGGCCTGCGCGCCGGAATAATCGAACTCGCAGGCCTGCCCGATGACGATCGGCCCTGCCCCGATGATGAGCACGCTCTTGATGTCGGTGCGCTTAGGCACTGCGGCGCTCCTGCATCATCTTTGCGAAGCGGTCGAAGAGATACCCGATGTCGTGCGGCCCAGGGCTCGCCTCGGGGTGTCCTTGAAAGCAGAATGCCGGCCGGTCGGTGCGTGCGAGGCCCTGCAGGCTGCCGTCGAAGAGGGACACGTGGGTGGCCTTGAGGTTCGCCGGGAGCGTGTCCGGGTCGACCGCGAAGCCGTGATTCTGGCTGGTGATTACGACGGTTCCGCTCTCCAGGTCCTTCACCGGGTGGTTGGCGCCGTGATGCCCGAACTTCATCTTCACGGTCCTGGCTCCCGATGCGAGTCCCATGAGCTGGTGGCCGAGGCAGATCCCGAAAGTCGGAATCCCGGCGTCGATGATTTGCCGGATAGCGCGTACGGCGTAGTCGCAAGGCTCCGGGTCGCCCGGACCGTTCGACAAGAACACCCCGTCGGGCCCGAGCGCAAGCGCATCCGCCGCCGGCGTCTGCGCCGGAAGAACCGTGACCCGGCAGCCGCGATCGACGAGCATGCGCAGTATGTTGCGTTTGATGCCGTAGTCGTACGCGACGACGTGGAAGCGCAGGTCGGCGCCTTTGCGGAACCCGCCCCCTGTCCGCCACCCCCCTTCCGACCATTCGTAAGGCTTGGCGCTCGTCACGACCTTCGCCAAATCCATTCCCGCAAGACCGGGAAAGGCGCGCGCGGCCTCCAGGGCCTGGTCCGCGTCGTCGGAGCCCGCGAGCACGGCGCCGTTCTGGGCGCCTTTCTCGCGAATGATCCGGGTGAGGCGCCTCGTGTCGATGCCCGCGATGGCGAGCACCTTGTCGGAGACGAGAAAATCGGAGAGATCGCGTTCGGCCCTCCAGCTCGAGACCGCGGCGGACAGATCCCTGACCACCAGACCCGCGGCGAACACCTTTCCCGACTCCAGGTCCTCGTGGTTGGTCCCGGTATTGCCGATGTGAGGATGGGTCAGCGTGACGATTTGGCGGCAATACGATGGGTCGGTGAGGATCTCCTGATATCCGGTGATGGCCGTGTTGAAAACTACCTCCCCCGAGGCAAGGCCGGCCGCTCCGGCCGAGGTGCCCCGAAAGACGGTGCCGTCGGCTAATGCAAGCAGGGCGGGCGGGGCGACGGGCACGGCAGCGGGCTCATGGTGGGGCCACACGTGCAGAGCGGGACCGGCTCACGCCGGTCCCGCTCTGCACCGAACGTTGAAAGTATAACCTGATTCCTCGTACCCATCAAACTTTCGGCTCGCCGGTCCGCTTCTTGCTCCGGTGAACGGCACCGCTTGCTAAACCGTGCCAGAATTAATGATTCACTCTTCACGGCTCCCGAGAACGAAAACGTGACCGCGCCACGCGCCTCGATCGGCGCCCTGTCCTCCGCCGAATTTCTTCCGCAGCGAGTCTCGCTTCTCTACCGGCTGTCGGGAAACGACGTCCCCGCCATCCTTGTCACTTCGGCCATCGCGGCATTCGCCCTCTGGGGCTATATCAGCGACAAACTCCTCGCCGCCTGGCTGATCTGGCTGGTGCTGGCGAGCTTGGTGCGCATCGCGCTGAAGCGTGCGTACCACCTGCGCCAGCCCGGACCGGAAGCCGCGGCGCGCTGGGAGGGTTTTTTCTGCCTCACGAGCGCGTCGGTCGGCACCGTCTGGGGTCTGACGGTGCTGCTGCTCTACCCGGAGCACGGCCAGTTCCACGAGATCCTCCTTCCATTCCTGATCGGCAGCGTCGCGATGGGGCTGCCTCCGGCGCTCGCTCCCAGCCCCAAGTCGTTCGCCTGTCTGATCGCGCCGATCTTCACGCCCTTGATCGGCCTGCTCTTTTCGCAGGGCGGTGCATTCAACACCTCCGCCGGGATCTTGATTCTGGTGTTCTCCGCGGTGCTCCTGGCGCTGTACCTGTCCTCGAACCGGGCGCTGATCGAGACGCTCCGCTTCGGCCGGGAAAATGAACGACTGCTCGAGCAGGTCAAGGACGCCAAGGATCGCCTGGACCTCGCGCTGCAGGCGGCCAACATCCTCATCTGGGACTGGGACGCGCGCAGGACCAATGTGTTCCTGGGCGGCAACTGGGGGATCATTCTGAGAGTGGGCAAGGAAACCAGCGCCCTGACCCTGGATGAATTGGCGCAAATGGTGCACCCCGATGATCTTCCGAAGGTGAAGAAGGCCCTGGACAATTGCCTGAACGGTGGGGAGTCCGAGTATGTCGCCGAGCACCGGGTCAAGACGCTCGCCGGAAGCTGGGTTTGGAGCCTCTCCCGCGGGAGAGTGGTCGAGCGCGACGCCGGCGGGCGGGCGCTCCGCATGACTGGCGTCAACGTGGACATCGACGATCGCAAGCGCGCCGAGGGCGAGTTGCTGGCCGCCGTACAGCGCGAAAAAGAGCTCTCCGAGATGAAATCGAAGTTCGTCTCGACCGCCTCGCACGAGTTCCGCACGCCGCTTGCGACCATGCTGTCATCGGCGGAATTGCTCGAGCACTACTCCGAGAGCCTGAGCCCGGCCGAGAGAGCCAATCTCCTGCAGACCATCCAGGGCGGCGCAAAACGCATGGGCGAAATGATCGACGATGTGCTCAGCCTGGGCCGCGCGGAGTCGGGCGTGCTCAAGCTGAACCTCGGTCCGACGAATCTGCGCGAGCTCTGCAGCAGGGTGGTGTCGGAATTCCGCATCGCGCAAGGCAAGCAGCACATCATCACCCTCGACGACCGCTTCGACCGTCCGGAAGTGACCATGGACGAGAGGCTGCTGCGGCATATCCTGAACAACCTCCTCTCGAACGCGGTGAAATACTCTCCCCCGGGCAGCGAAGTGACTTTTTCCCTCAGCCGGCGCGACGAGCAGGCGGCGATCGAGATCCAGGATCGGGGAATCGGTATACCCTTGGAAGACCAGCCGCGGATGTTCGAGAGCTTTCACCGCGCCTCGAACGTCGAGAACCGCCCCGGCACGGGTCTGGGTCTCGCGATCGTGAAGAAGGCGGTGGAGCTTCACGGCGGCGAAATCGGTCTCAGCAGCGCGGTCGGCTCCGGAACCCGGTTCACGGTTATGATCCCCTTGCGGCCAGCCAAACAGCCGGCCGGAGCGAACTGATGGCCGACGAATCCAGGAAGAAAGTCCTCGTCATCGAGGACGAGCCCAGCATCCGCAACAACATCATGCTGATGCTGAAGGTCGAACGTTACGCCGCGACTGGAGCGGAAAACGGCCGCGTCGGCCTGGAGCTGGCGCGCAGCGATCCGCCCGATCTCATCCTCTGCGACGTGATGATGCCGGAAATGGACGGATTCGCCGTGCTCGAGGCCTTGCGAGCCGAGCCGCGCTTGGCAGAGATTCCGTTTATCTTCCTTACCGCACTCGATGACCGATCGAGTACCCGGCGCGGCATGAACCTCGGCGCCGACGACTACCTCCCGAAGCCGTTCACCCGAAACGAGCTCATGGAAGCGGTGAACAGCAGGCTGAAGAAATTCGAGACCTTGACCCAGGCGCTGGCGGCGCGGCTGGTGCCGAAGCAGGACCGCCTCACGCAGAAATTCCGGGAAAAAATCTCCGGCGGCGACGGCACCGCGGCCCTCGAGGAGACCGATTCCGGCACCCCGACCGGCAAGATCGCCGAAGCCTCGGTGCTTTTCTCGGACATCCGCAACTTCACGACGTATTCGGAGCGCCTCACCAGCGACGAGATCGCCGAGTTGCTCAATGCCTACCTCCAGACCGCTTGCGCGCCGATCATCCGCTGCCGTGGCGTCGTCATGAAATTCATCGGCGACGGCGTCATGGCCCTGTTCGAGTCCCCTCGGGGCGAAGCGGGCGAATCCCACGCGCACCGGGCGGTGCGCGCCGGTCTCGCAATGCAGCTTGCCGCGCTCGAATTCCGCGAATGGGTCAAGCGGCACCACCCTGCGCAAAGCCTGCCCGAATTTTCAATAGGCGTGGGCATACACAGCGGCGAAGTGCTGCTGTGCCACGTCGGCACGCCGGGCCGCGGAGAGCTCACGGTGATCGGCGACGCCGTGAACATCGCTTCGCGCCTTGAGGGTCAGACCAAGGAGCTCGGATGGGCGGTAGTCGCAAGCGAAGCGACCGTCAACGCGGCCGGCTCGGGGCTTGTCGTCGGCTCGCGCCGCAAAGTGCAGTTGCGCGGGCGCAGTGTGCCCACCGATGCGTTCGAAATTATCGGCATTGCAGCCGGCGATGCCGACCACGCCTCCGTTCAGATCCCGGAGGACATGCGCCAGGCGCTCGCCGCCAACGCCCGGGTCGCTGCCGATGCGGCAAAGGCCGCCCTGGGCATCACTTTGAGCATCATGACCGGAGAGATCGGCGAAAAGCGCCTGTCGGTCCAGGGCTACCGCGTCGTGTCGAAGGTCGGCCGCGGCGGGTCCTCGGTCGTCTACCTCGCCGAGCGGGAAAGCGACAAGCAGCAGGTCGTCCTCAAGATCCTCAACGCCACTGCCGGCCTGGACGAAATCCTGCTGCAGCGCTTCGTGCAGGAGTTCGACATCATCTCGTCGATCGATCACCCCAACGTGGTCAAGATCTACGATCGGGGGTTCAGCGATCGCCACGCGTACATCGCGATGGAGTATTTTCCCAACGGCAGCCTCGCCCAAGTCATTCCCAACGGTCTGAGCGGGCGGCAGGCCTTGTCGCTGCTTGCCCAGGCCGCGGGGGCGCTGCGCGAGGTTCACGGCCGCGGCATCATCCACCGCGATATCAAGCCCGGAAATCTCATGGCGCGCGCCGACGGCAACATCGTCCTCGCCGACTTCGGCATAGCCAAGCGGCTGGGAGAGGACAAGGGGCGCACCCGGCAAGGGGAGCTCTACGGGACTCCCTATTACGTTTCACCGGAGCAGATCGAAGGCAGCCCCGCGACGATGCAGTCCGACATCTACGCCCTTGGCATCATTTTCTACGAAATGTTGACGGGCCAGCGGCCCTTCGATGCCGAATCCGTGTCGGGGTTGATCGCGCTGCACGTCAGCGCACCGCGCCCGAAGCTCCCCGACGGGTTGGCCGAGTATCAGGGGCTGCTCGACAGGATGATCGCCGTGGATCCCCGCAACCGCTTCAAGAGGGCGGACGAGGTGCTCGAAGCGATCGACGAGGTATGGACGCAGCAGGCTCTGCGCGCGCTGAAGCAGGGTAGTTGAGTCCGGACTAGCGGAGCCCCAGCACGTCCTGCATGTCGTAGAGGCCGCGTTCCTTGCTCTCGAGGAAGCGCGCCGCTCGGAGCGCCCCGAGGGCATAGGTGGCGCGGCTGCCCGAGCGCACGGTGATCTCCATGCGCTCGCCCTCTCCGATGAACATCACCGTATGCTCACCGGCGATATCGCCGCCGCGAACGGAGTGAAACCCGATCGCCTTGGGATCGCGTTCACCGACCTCTCCTTTGCGTCCGTACACGGCTGTGCGAGCGAGGTCCCTGCCGAGGGCGCGGGAGATCACTTCGCCGAACTTGAGCGCCGTGCCTGAAGGCGCATCGACCTTGTGGCGATGGTGTGCTTCGAGGATCTCCACGTCATAAGCCTCACCGAGCGTGCGCGCGGCCGTCTCGACAAGCCTGAACGCGACGTTCACTCCGGCCGACATGTTCGGCGCCTTTACGATCGCGATCTTTCCCGCGGCCGCCGCGATGCGTTCATCTTGCTCGGCCGAAAAACCGGTCGTTCCGATCACCATGCGCACGCCTTTTCTCAAGCACTGTTCCAGGTGCGCGAGCGTCCCTTCAGGACGGGTAAAATCGATGAGGCAGTCGCCTTTTGCGACTCCGTCGGCGAAGCTCGAAGCGATCTTCACGCCGCAGGGACGCCCGACCAGTTCTCCGGCATCCTTGCCGATGACGGGGTTTCCGGGAGCCTCCAGCGCTGCCGCGAGCTTGAGTTCCCCCGATGCGAGGGCCATCTCGATCAGCGCGCGTCCCATGCGGCCCCCCGCGCCAGCGATGACAAGCTTCACTGTTCGCGCTTTCCCGGGGATGCGGCGGCCACGATATCTCCCTCGACGCGCTTCATCTTCCCGTCTTCGAAAAACACCGCAATGCGGCGAGACTCGATCTCGCGGCTGTTGGCACGCTGACGCAGGAAGACGTAATCCCAGCGTTCCTCGTGAAAGATGTCGCTGACCAGGGGCGTGCCGAGTACAAATCGCACCTGATCGCGGGTCAGTCCGGGCTTGAGCTGCGCGACCATTTCCTGGGTGATGTAATTCCCCTGCTGGATTTCCATCCGGTAAGGTGTGAGGCTCGGCGCAAGCCCGCACGCCGCAGCGAGAAGCGGCAACGCCAAAATCTGGATTCGCGGCACGATCAGGGTGTTTCCGCGGCGATGAAACGCTATATGATAGCGGAAACGGGCATCTTTCCCCGAGGTGATCCTCCGTGACCAACGTGCACGACCTGAAAACCAGCGGCCTGAAGGCCACGGGCCCGCGGTTGCGAATCCTGAAGCTTTTCGAGAACAGCAAGGTGCGCCATCTTTCGGCCGAAGACGTCTATCGGATTCTCATCACCGAAGGATTGGACATTGGGCTGGCCACCGTCTACCGCGTCCTCACGCAGTTCGAGCAGGCCGGCATCCTCCAGCGCCACCATTTCGAGTCCGACAAGGCGGTTTTCGAGCTGAACGAGGGCAGCCATCACGACCACCTGGTGTGCATGCAGTGCGGGCGCGTCGAAGAGTTCTATGACGGCGAAATCGAGAAGCGCCAGGTGCGTGTCGCCACCGAACGCGGCTTCGCGATTCGCGAGCACTCGCTGCAGCTGTACGCCGAGTGCACCAAGCCGCATTGCCCGTACAAACCCCGCGCGAAGGCCTAGGCTTCGGAGTAGCCGCATTTCGATGGCCGCCGAAATCGCCCTGCCACACGGTTATGCGCTACACGAGTACCGCGTTGAGGAGACTCTCGGAATCGGGGGCTTCGGCCTGACTTATCTCGCGACCGACTCGAACCTCAACCTCAAGGTCGCGATCAAGGAGTACCTGCCCGGCGACCTCGCCCAGCGCGGCGAGGATCAATCGGTCCAGCCGAAGTCAGAGTCCAGCTCGGAGTCGTTCAAGTGGGGCCTTTCCCGGTTTCTCGACGAATCGCGCACGCTCGCGTCGTTCCGCCATCCGAATATCGTCAGGGTCTTGCGGTTCTTCGAGGCGAACAGCACCGCCTACATGGTGATGGAATTCGTTGCGGGACAACCCCTGGGCGAATGGATCCGCACCCGCCGGCCGCTCGAGCAAAGCGCCGTGCTCGCCATCGCCATCCCGCTCCTCGACGGCCTGGAAGTCATCCATCGCACGGGCTATTTGCACCGTGACATCAAGCCCGGCAACGTCTTCATTCGCGAAGACGGGTCACCCGTGCTCCTCGACTTCGGTTCCGCCCGCACCGCTTCGTCGGGCACCGAGCGGACCGCGATAGTTACCCCGGGTTACGCGCCGATCGAGCAATATCACTCGCAAGGCCGGCAGGGGCCGTGGAGCGACCTGTACGCGTTCGGGGGAGTCCTGTATTGGATGATCATCGGCAAGAGGCCGGTCGAGGCCGTGGCGCGCGTGCGCCAGGACATGCTGCCGCCCGCGGTTCAGGTCGCCGACCGCAGCCGCTACAGCATGGAGCTGCTCACTGCGGTCGACTGGGCGCTGGTGTCGCACGAAGAACAGCGTCCGCAATCGGTGGCGGAGTTTCGCTCCGCGCTCTCCGGGCTTGCCGCGCCGGACCCGGGCACCGTGACCTACAAGACGACCGTGAAGATCCAGGCCCCTCCGCAAGGTACCGCCCCGCCGACGACGTTTCCCACCGGGGTCGAGTTCGACCGCGAGAGTCTCAAGAAAATCGAAACGGAGCTCGCCAAGCATATCGGCCCGATCGCCCCCCTGGTGATCAAGGCCGCGGCCAAGAAGGCTTATACCGTCTCCGGCCTCGCCGAAATCGTATCGGCAGACATCGCCGACGAAAAGCTGCGGGCCGCGTTCGTCAGGAGATTCTCCGGCGACAAGTCGACGCCGACCGGGGACCCGAACCGAACCGGCGCGGCGCGGCAACAGTCCGCGCCGCCGAGCACGTCGAATATCGATGCGCCGACGCTCGCCAACGCCGAAGCGGCCCTCGCCAAGTACATCGGCGCTGTCGCCAAGGTCGTCGTGAAGCGCGCCGCGGCCAAGGCGCGTGACGCCGGGGAGTTGTACCTCCTGATCGCCGAAGAAATCGAGGACAAGGACGAAAGGAACGCCTTCGTCCGCAAGGCCATCTCGGCGTCGGGAAAGGAATAGCGGCCTGCCGATCCTATTTTTGGTACTTGAACGAGAGCAGTACGCGAGTGCGGTAGGCTGCGACCTTGCCGTTCTCGATCTTCAGGTCCTGCTTCACCACTTCGGCGATGCGAAGGTCGCGAAGAGTCTTGGACGCGGTCTCCACCGCTCTCTTGGCGGCGTCCTCCCACGAGGTCGTGCTCGTTCCGATTACCTCGGTGATCCGGTAGACTCCATCAGTCTTGGCCATGTGTTCGTCTCCTTTGGGAATGTCGCCCCTTTCAAACGAGAGCGTCCGACGATGATACTCCCATGGATTTGATTCTCTGGCGACACGCCGAAGCGGAGGACGGCAGCCCCGACGCCTCGCGCAAGCTCACCAAGCACGGCCGGGACCAGGCGAAGCGCGTGGCGGCTTGGCTGAAACCCCGCCTGCCCAAGCGCTGCGAGATCCTGGTGAGCCCCGCTGCGCGCGCCCAGGAGACGGTCTCGGCTCTCGGCGCACGGTTCAAGACCGACGCCGCGGTGGGCACGAGCGCGGACGCCGCCGGCCTCATCGCCGCAGCCGCCTGGCCTGAACGGCCGGGAGCGATCCTGATCGTCGGGCACCAGCCGACACTGGGCCGCGTGGCGGCGACCCTGCTCTCGGGCGCGCAAGCCGACTGGCATATGGCCAAGGGCGCGGTGTGGTGGCTGCGGCACGTCGAAGGCGAAACCAAGCTCTTCGCCGTCGTCCATCCCAAGCTTGCGTGATCTTCGACTGCTCAGGGCACGCGCTGACTCAAAACCCGTAGTGCAGGCGCGCCGAGACGACGGTCGCAGGACCGCGGTCGGCGTTGTAGCCGGGATTTGAAATTCGCTGGAAATCGGCAGAGAGCCAAATGTCTTTTGCGACATTGAGGCTGTAATAGGCTTCGAGGATGTCTTCCGGCCGATAGTTCAGCGCACCGTCTCCCAGGAAGAAACCGAGCCCTCCCGCAGCGAGGTAGTCGCGATGCGCGGTGGAAAGCGAGTTGCGCACTAATGCGATTCCGAGAGTGTCCTGAGGTCGACCCAATGTTCCGCCTTTCACCGACACACCTCCCGAGAGCGACCGATCGATCTCGGTGAAAGCGTAAGTCTCGGTCTGGCCGTCGGCCCAGTTCGCCCGGCCGAACAGGCCGACGCTCGGTGAGATCTCCTGCTCGAAGTTGAACCCGAACCCGCGCTTGACCTGCTCGTCCGTGCGCACGGCGTTGATGTCGGGCGCCCCGCCCGTCTGGGCCGCGAGATCCAAGGCGTCCTGGTAACGCGCCATCCTCGCGACATTGCGAAAGACGAGAAAGCGCAGCTTTCCCGGCTGTTCGGCCAGAGTGTATGCGCGCTCGATCTCGATCTGGTCGCCGTAGTGCTTGAATATCCTGGAGTCCAGGGCGAGCTGGTTCGGCTCTTTCGGCTGGATGAAGCGGCCGGCCCGCAGTCTCCAGTCTTCGCTCAAATACTCGAGGGCCAAGCCCCATGAGTAACCGCGCGCGTCGGCGGCGTAGTCGTAGGCTCCGTGCGTCATGAGCGACCAGTTCAGAAACTGGGTTCGCGGGTCGTGGCTGAAAGCGTTGTCGTCGAAGATGTCCAGCACCGAAAGATTTCCAATGGTCAAGACCAGCCGGCGCCGATCGACGCTGCCGGCAAGCTGGTTGGCATCCGGCTCCGTCTTTTCGCTCCCCCCGCCGAAACCCCAGGTTTGGCGCGCAAACAGCCGGGCCCGGTAAAAAGTGGGATTCGGGCCGGAGACGCGCGCGATCTCTCCATTCGTGAATCCGCCGAGTCCGGTCAACCCGGAAAGGGGCACGCCCTGCGCGACCTCGGGGTCGAAATAAAGCTCGCCTCCCCTCCAAATCCTTGTGCCCAGGGCCGCGGTCGCGGTGAACGAATAGCTCTTCTCGCGATCCGGGGTAAGGCTGTGGGAGCCGGAATACCCCGCGCCGAAAGGGTATTTCCGCTGCCAGACGTAGGTCGCCTGAAACTTGGCGCTCGTTTCTTCAGGAACGTCCTGCGCGTAGCCGACTTCGGCAAGACCCAGCACGCCCGCCACGAGAATCCACAACCGAACCCCGCTCCGCAGCACCGGGGCGCTAGGCCGCCCTGACCACATCGCCGACGAGCCAGATCAGGGCGACCCCCAGGGCGATGAGCGCTACCTGCTGCGCTGTGGCGTGGAGCTCCGGGCGCCTGTGCAGCCCGGGGATGAGATCGGCCACGGCCACGTAGATCATGCTCGCGGCGGCGAGCGCAAGCACCGTGCCGATCCATTCCTGTGCTGCCTGCAGCGTGAAGTACGCGAGGAGCGCCCCGACCAGCATCGCAAGGCTCGACAGCAGATTGAGCGCCAATGCCGCGAGCTTGCTGTACCCCGAGTGCAGCAGAATGACGAAGTCGCCGATTTCCTGCGGGATTTCGTGCGCGATGATCGCCGCTGCGGTGACCACGCCCAGCTCGGTGCTCTGCAGAAACGCCGCCGCGACCAGGATGCCGTCGACGAAGTTATGGAAAGCGTCGCCGATGATGATCATGAGCCCGCTGCGGCCGCCATCGCCCGGGTTGGCGCGATGGTCGTGGGCTTCGCAGTCTTCGACATGGCAATGCCGCCACAGCACGAGCTTCTCCAGAACGAAGAACCCCAGGATACCTGCGAGCACCGTGGCAAACAGCGCTTGAAGGTTCCCGGCGCTGCCGATCGCATGCGGCAGGATCTCGAGGAAGACCGCGCCGAGCAGGGTACCGATCGCAAAGCTCACGAGCGCCGGCACCCAGCTTGCGGGCGCGGACAGCGCGAACATCGCCGCGATCGCGATGCTGATCACTCCGCCCGCGACGGTCGCCGCGGAGATCCATGCAATAGTCGCCATGCTCTAACTGTCCTCGAGCCAGATAAGGCTCGCCATTCTGCCGGTGGTCCGGTCTCGACGAAAAGAGAAAAAGCGCCCCTCGCTCGCAGTGCAGAATTCGCCCCCATAGACCTCGGCGACTCCCGCGGCGGCGAGCCGCAGCCGCGCAAGGTCGTAGAGATCGGCGAAGTACGTCCCGTTTGGTCGCGGCGCGAACGAGTTCGCGGCAGCCGCGTCTCTGCCGACGAAGGTCTTGCGGACGTCCTCTCCGACCTCGTAGCGGTGCGCTCCAATGCCCGGCCCGATGTAGGCGATGATGTCCCGCGAGGGCACACCCATCGCTCGCACGACGTTCTCGACGATTCCCCCAGCAAGCCCGCGCCATCCCGCGTGGGCGATCCCCACGCTCCCGCCCGCGCGATCGCTCAGCAAGACCGGAAGGCAGTCGGCGGTCATCACCGCGCAGACCTCCCCCGGGCTCTGCGTCACGACGCCATCGGCTTCCGCACCTGGCGTCGCCCGCGCGGCGTCGACCACGGCCGTCCCGTGCACCTGCGTCAACCAAGCGGGCTCGGCGGGCAGGCACGCCCTGAGGATGGCGCGGTTGCGCGCCACACAGCGCGGGTCATCGCCGACGCGCATGCTCAAATTGAGGCTGGCGAATCTCCCCGAGCTCACTCCACCGTCGCGCGTGGTGATGAGCGTGCGCACTCGCCTCTCCGCCGGCCAATCGGGAATGATCCAGTCGGGGTGGGGCCGGCTCCTCACTCGAGCGAATCCAGGAGCGACCGCAGGTCTTCGGGCAAAGGCGCCGAGAAGCGCTTGAGCGCACCCGAAACCGGATGCGAAAACCCGAGGCGGACGGCGTGCAAAGCCTGGCGACGGAGCTGCTGGGTTCGTGGATCGTCGAGTCGCTTGCCCCGATAAACGGGATCGCCGACCAGGGGATGGCCCAAGGACTGCATGTGCACCCGAATCTGATGGGTCCTGCCGGTAGCGAGGCTGCATTCGAGCAAGGTTGCGCGGGCGAAACGCCTCACCACCTTGAAACGCGTCAAGGCCGGACGTCCGGTGAGGACCACGGCCATGCGCGTGCGACGTCGCGGATCGCGCCCGACGGGCGCGCTTACTTCGCCGTCCAGCTTGACCACCCCGTGCACGAGGGCGAGGTAGTCGCGCTTCACCGTCCTCGCCTGGAGCTGCCGAACCAGCTCGCTGTGCGCCCGCAAAGTCTTCGCCACCACGAGAAGGCCGCTCGTGTCCTTGTCGAGCCGGTGCACGATGCCGGCGCGCGGAATCGCGGCGAGCTGGGGCGCGCGGTGCAAGAGCGCATTGAGCAGCGTCCCCTTCCAGTTGCCGCTTCCGGGATGAACCACCAGGCCCGCCGGCTTGTTGATCACCAGGACGTCGTCGTCTTCGTACACGACATCGAGGGCGATGGGCTCGGCGCGAAACGCCGTCTCCGCCGGGCCGGGCTGCGACCGGATTTCGACGCGCTCACCGCCCCAAATCTTCTGTTTGGGTTTGGCGGCGTGCGAATCGAGGCTGACGTGCCCGTCTTTCAGCCACTGCTGCAGGCGGTTGCGCGAATGCTCGGGAAACATCCGCGCGAGTGCCTTGTCCACGCGCAAGCCGGCAAGAGTCTCTGGAACGCGTCGCGTAACCCTAGCCACGGTATAATTTGCCGTCTCATCCGCAAGTTCCACCATGAAACGTAGTGTAGCTTTATTCGCTCTTTTATTGGCGGCCTGTTCCTTCATCGACAAACACGACCCCAAGTCGGGATGGTCGGCCGATAAGCTCTACCGCGACGCGAAAGACGCGCTCGACAGCGGCCAGTACGACCTGGCGATCAAGCGCTACGAAACGCTGGAAGCACGCTTTCCCTACGGGCGCTACTCCCAGCAAGGCCAGCTCGAGATCGCCTACGCCTACTACAAGCAGAACGAGCAGGCATCCACGGTCGCTGCAACAGAGCGGTTCGTGAAGCTGCACCCCAACCATCCCAACGTCGACTACGCGCATTACCTGAAAGGTCTGGCTTACTTCAACGAAGATCTGGGTATGCTCGGCAGGATGGCGCGGCAGGACCGGACCGAGCGCGATCCCAAGTCCGCGCGGGAATCATTCGATGCCTTCAAGGAGCTGGTCCAGCGCTTTCCGGACAGCAGGTACGCGCCCGACGCGCTGGCGCGCATGAAATACCTCGTCAACGCGCTCGCCTCACACGAGGTTCACGTCGCCCGCTACTACATGAAGCGCGGCGCTTACGTCGCGGCGGCGAACCGTGCGCAGTACGCGCTGAAAAACTACCCTCAAGCCCCTGCCCAGGAAGAGGCGCTGCTCATCATGATCCGGGCCTACGACGTGCTCGGCATGCCCGAGCTGCGCGACGACGCCGAGCGGATCCTGAGGAAAAATTTTCCCGACAGCGAGCAGCTGAAAAGCCTGCTCACCCAGCTGGGCCGCTGACTTCGGAGCGGCGCCCTTACGCCGCAGGAGCCGCGCGGAGCGATTTCGGGTCGGCGGCGATAAACGAAAGGACCTTGTCGAGCTCACGCACGAGCTTCATCGGCGGGAGGCTCGCGAGGATTCGCCGGCCGTACGGCTTCGAAAAGAGCCTTGGATCACAGATGACGAGCACGCCCCGGTCGGTTTCGTCGCGGATCAGTCTGCCGGCTCCCTGTTTCAGGGAAATGACCGCCTGGGGTAATTGGTAGCCGAGGAAGGGATTGCCGCCTTCGCGCGCCAGCGAATCGAGCCGCGCAGCGAGCACCGGGTCATCGGGCGGCGCAAACGGCAGCTTGTCGATCACCACCAGCGACAGTGCGTCCCCGCGCACGTCCACGCCTTCCCAGAAGCTGGCGCTTCCGAGAAGGACTGCGTTGCCCAGACGGCGGAAACGCTCGAGCAGCTCGCTGCGGGAGCCTTCGCCCTGGAGCATCAGGGGAAATCCCAGCGCGTGCCGCCGGAATTCCTCGCGCAGCAGCTCGTGGGCAAGGCGCATCGCGCGCAAAGTCGTGAACAGGAGAAAGGCGCTTCCACCGCTCGCCCGGATAACCGGCAGCGATGCCGCGACGACCGCGCGCGTGTGCTCGTCGCTGTTCGGATCCGGGAGTTTCGTCGGAACATAGAGCAAAGCCTGGGCGGCGTAGTCGAAAGGGCTGTCCCAGAACGCGGTGCGGGCGTCGTCCAAGCCCATCTCGCCGCGGTAGTGGCTGAAGTCGCCGGCTACCGCAAGCGTCGCGGATGTAAAAATCCAGGCGCGCGGATGGCCGTCGAGCTGCCTGCGGAAAATGGCTGCGATGGAGAGCGGCGTCGCATTCAGCCGAAGGGAGTGACTGAACACCTCGATCCAGCGGACCAGATCGGCGCGGCTGTCGTCGCGCCAGCGTTCGAGCAGTGCCTGCGACGTTCGAGCGCGCTCGGCGCAGCGCGCAAGACCTTCGCTGCGTTCGGAGAGCGCGTCGAGGGCTGCGCAAACCGAGCGCAGCGCGGAATCGAGCGCGGCGAGCGCATCCGAGACTTCGCGCTTTCGCCTGACCGATGCCGCAGTGAAGCGCGCGCCTTCGTTGGGAAGGGCGAGGCGCAGATCCCGGGCCGCCTTGTCCAGCGCGGCAGCGAGCCGCAACGGATCGGGCATGTCCTTCGCTCCGGTGAGCGCTTCCGCACGAACGTCCCGCGTGAGCTCGATGATCTGCCCCGTGGACAGAGATTCGCCGAAAAAGAGCGTCGCCGTTTCCGGGAGCTGGTGCGCCTCGTCGAGAATCACGGTATTGCACGCTGGCAGGAGCTCTGCCATCCCCTCGTCCTTCAGCATCACATCGGCGAAGAACAGATGATGGTTGACGACGACGAGATCCGCGGCGAGCGCCTCGCGCCGCGCAGCCATCACGAAACAGTCGCGAAATCGCGGACACGACTGTCCCAGGCAGTTTTCGCGGGTCGAGGTCGCAAGGTTCCACGCCGGAGCCTCCTCCGGCACATCGGCAAGCTCGCTCTTGTCTCCGCTGCGGCTGACGCGTGCAAAGCTCACGATGCGCTGCAAGTCGGAGGCGACCTCGCGACCGGATGACCCGGCCTCCGCCAGGTTGCGTTCCAGGTGATAGTGGCACACGTAGTTGGCCCGGCCTTTCAGCAGCGCCGTGGTCACCGGTACATTGAGGGCCGCGCGCACTGTCGGAAGGTCGCGGTGGTAGAGCTGATCCTGGAGCGTCCTGGTGCCCGTCGACAGGATGACCTTGCCGCCGGAGAGCAGCGCAGGGACGAGATAGGCGAAGGTCTTGCCGGTGCCTGTCCCCGCTTCGCAGACCAGCACGGCGTTGTCCCGGATCGCCCCCGCCACGCGATTCGCCATTTCCACCTGCTGCGATCGCTCGCGGTATTCCGGGATTCTTGCCGCAAGCGGCCCGTGCCGGTCAAAGACCGCCTGGAGCCTTTGCGCGATCCCCTCGCCGGGGTTAGCCGCCTTCTTCAACCTGGACCCCGATTTTCATGACCCAAGCACTATAACGTCGAAGCCTCGATTCGGGCTTCGCCTCGGGCCGGCCTCGAAGCCGGCCTTGTCCTTCTTTACACCGAGGTCCCCATGGTCTAAGGTAACTTTCATCATGCGTTGCAACTACCTGTTTTTGGCGGTTTTGATTCTCTCGGGCTGCGCCGCGCCTCTCCAGTCGCAACGCTCTCCCCGCAGCCAGGAGATGGTCTTTCAGGCGCTCGCCAGCGCGGGTGTGCAGTACCGCAGGGGTGGAGATTCGCCCGAAAATGGCTTCGACTGCAGCGGCTTGGTGGCGCACGTCTATAGGGAAGCTTTCGGCATCGAGCTGCCGCACAATGCCCTGGCGCAAAGCAGGATGGGCAGACACGTGACCCTGTCGCAGCTCGAAGCGGGCGACCTGGTGTTCTACAACACCGAGCGGCGACCCTACTCCCACGTGGGAATTTTTCTCGGCGACAATCGCTTCATCCACGCACCTCGGCCCGGCAGCGCAGTGCGCGTCGAAAACATGCGCGGAAACTACTGGGTGAGACGATTCGACGGAGCGCGGCGCATTTCCCTTCCGCAGTAGTCGTCCAGGCCCCGCGTATTGCGTTCACGCGGATTTGCAATAGAAGGCCTGATACCACTCCGCGAATCGCCTGACGCCGACCTCGATCGGAGTCTGCGGCTTGTAGCCGACCGATTCGTGCAGCTCGCTCACATCCGCAAAAGTCGCCGGAACATCTCCGGCTTGCATCGGAAGGAGCTCGAGCTGCGCCTTTCGCCCGAGACACTGCTCGAGCACTTCGATATAGCGCATGAGCTTGACCGGCTGGTTGTTGCCGATGTTGAAGATGCGCCAGGGAGCATAACTGGTCGCGGGGTCCGGGCGGTCGCCGCTCCAGCCGGCGGCGGGAGCGGCAGGCTTCCCCATGACCCGGATGACTCCTTCGACGATGTCGTCGACGTAGGTGAAATCGCGCACCATTTCCCCGCGGTTGAACACCGGGATCGGCCGCCCGGCGAGGATTCCTTCGGTGAACTTGAACAGCGCCATGTCCGGGCGGCCCCAGGGACCGTAGACGGTGAAGAACCGCAGGCCCGTGCACGGCAACCCGTAGAGGTGAGCGTAGCTGTGCGCCATCAATTCGTTTGCCTTTTTGGTCGCCGCGTACAACGAGACCGGGTGGTCGACATTGTCGTGCTCGGAAAACGGCAACCGGGTGTTTGCGCCGTAGACGGAGCTGCTCGACGCGAACACGAGATGCCCGACCTTCGTGTGGCGGCACCCCTCGAGCACGTGCATGAAGCCGACGAGGTTGGCGTCGACGTAGGCCGAGGGATTCTCGATCGAATAGCGCACCCCGGCTTGCGCGGCTAGATGCACCACCGAGTCGAATTTGCCGCCTGCGAAAAGCTCGCCCATCGGCTTGCGCTCGACGATGTCCAGCTTCTGAAAGCGGAACCCGGAACGCGCGAGCAGGCGCTCGAGCCGCGCCCGCTTGAGCCGGACGTCGTAGTAGGCGTTCAGATTGTCGATGCCAACGATTTCATCGCCGCGATCGAGCAGCTGGTGTGCCAGCGCCGAGCCGATGAATCCAGCCGCTCCCGTGACAAGAACCCTCATTTTCGACTTTCCTCGCGGTAGCCGCGCGGGTTCGTGCTTTGCCAGCGCCATGCATCCCGGCACATCTCGTCGAGGCCGTATTGAGCCTTCCAGCCAAGCGTCTTTTCGGCGAGCGATGGGTCCGCATAGCACTCGGCCACATCCCCCGCACGGCGGGCCACGCGCTCGAGGGGAATCGGTCGGCCGCTCGCGCGCTCGAATGCGCGCACCGCCTCCAGCACCGAAATCCCGCTCCCGGTGCCCAGGTTCAGTGTGATCCCCCTCCCCTCCCGCAGCATGGTTTCAACCGCCGCGAGATGGCCACGCGCGAGATCCACCACATGAATGTAGTCACGTACCCCGGTCCCATCGCGCGTCGGATAGTCGCTGCCGAATACGCGTACCTTGTCGCGAACGCCCGCGGCAACCTGAGCGAGATTGGGCATCAGATTGTTCGGAATACCCTGCGCATCTTCACCGATCAATCCGCTCGAGTGAGCACCGGCGGGGTTGAAGTACCGCAACACGGCCATGCGCCAGGTGGGATCGGAGGCCGCGAGATCCCCCAAAATCTGCTCGACCATCAGCTTCGAGTGGCCGTAGGGGTTGGTGGGAGCGAGCGGCGCGTCTTCGCGGATAGGCACCGAGGAAGGATCGCCGTAGACCGTCGCCGAGGAGGAGAACACTAGCATTCGGACTCCTGCCTGCGCCATCGCGCGGCACAGCGTCAACGCGCCTTGCACGTTGTTGTCGTAGTACTCGATCGGCTTCTCGACTGATTCCCCGACGGCCTTGAGGCCGGCGAAGTGGATGACCGCGTCGAAACGCTGGCGCGCAAACGCATCGCGAAGCGAATCCCTATCACGGACGTCTCCCTTCAGGAAATCCGGGGTCCGGCCCGTGATGCGCGCGATGCGCCCGACCACTGCCGCATGGCTGTTGCACAGATTGTCGAAAATCACGACGTCGTGCCCAGCCTGCATCAGTTCGACACAGCTGTGGGATCCGATGTAGCCGGCGCCTCCGGTGACAAGGACTTTCATGGAGCCGTGTCCATACCCGACACCGATGCTGCCACGGGGCCCGGCCGATTCTCCCGCGGGCGAGCGCTGGCGACCCATTGCATTCCGAGCATCCGGCATTGCATGCCGGTGGACTGTTCATACTCCATGGCGTTCGAACCACTCCTGGAACATGATCAGGGAGAAAAGCAGCTTGTTGTTCTTGTGGCGCCCGCTCATATGTTCTTCGAGTCTTGCAGAGACATATTTCATGTCGAACAGGCCGGTCTTTCCGAGGCGACCCGTCCCTAGAATATCGCGCGCGTACCCGGCCAAATCGGTGCGCAGCCAAGCGCCCATCGGTGATTCGAATCCCTGCTTGCGATGCGTGATCACCTCCGAAGGCAGGCGGCGCGCCGCGATTTGCCTCAGCAGAATCTTCTTGTGGCGCCAGTCGATTTTGTAGCGTGCCGGAAGCTTCGCGCTGAGTTCAACGAGCCGATGGTCGACCAGCGGCACGCGCACTTCCAGCGAATGCCACATGCTGAGCCGGTCCGACAGGGCAAGGATATCCTCTGGAAGATAGGTCTTCATGTCAACGTAGAGGGCGCGGGTAACGTCTTCGGGAGCGCCACATCGTTCATAAGGTTCCGTGACGATCCGGTCGGTCGCGGCGAAGTCGATCTGCCGGGAGACGTCCGGCCGAAACAGGCAGCGGCGCTCGTGCGCCGGAAGGGTCGAGACGAATCCTAGATAGCGCTCGGCAGATGACTGAAGCGCGCCGGCGGCGAAGCGCTTGGCGTGGTCGACGCGGTCGCCTCCGTGCGCCGGTTCGGGCAGATGCTGCAACAGGGGCTGAACCACGTGCCGGTGCAGCGGGCCGGGTACCCAGCGCGAATAGTACTGGCCAAGCAGGACTCCCGAGTAACGCTGGTACCCTGCAAAGAGCTCGTCGCCGCCGAGCCCCGAGAGCGCCACCTTGACGTGTTGCCGCGTGAACTGGGAGACGTAATAGCTGGGAACCACGGAGTCGTCCGAGAAAGGCTCGTCGAAAGCGTGCACGATATCGCCGACAATTTCGCGAAAATCCGGTTGAACGGAATAGTCGTGGAATTCACAGCCGTAGCGGGCCGCCACCTTGGCCGCCAGGGGGCGCTCATCGATCAGCGGGTTGCGGGCGCCGCCAAAGCCCATAGTGAACGTCTGCACTGGATCCTTCAGATGAGGTTTCATCAGCGCCACGACCAGGCTGCTGTCGATTCCGCCGGAAAGAAAAGCCCCGATCGGAACGTCGCTCACCAGATGCGACGACACCGCGTCCTCGATGGCGGCGTCGAAGAGACCTAGCCACCCCTGCTCGTCCGGCCGCTCGTCGACCCTGCTGACGTCGAGGTCCCAGTAGTGCCGCATCTCGGCACGTCCAGATTCCCACACCAGGAGCTGCCCCGGCTCCAGCTTGCGCACCCGGCGATAGATGGTGAGCGGCGCGGGTATGTAGGTAAAGGTGAAGAAGGCATCGATCGCTTGATAGTCAAGTTCCCGACTGACCAACTTCGAGGCGAGGACGGCCTTTATCTCGGAGCCGAACAGCAGCGTGCCTCCCAACTCGGCGTAAAACAGGGGTTTGATGCCGAGCCTGTCCCGGGCGATCAGGCCGCGGCTGCGGCGCGTGTCCCAAAGCGCAAACGCAAACATGCCCCGCAGATGGTGCACCAACTCATCCCCGTATTCCTCGTAGAGGTGGACGATCACCTCGGTGTCTGAATGGGTCTCGAACCGGTGCCCTCGCGCTAGGAGTGCGGCGCGTAACTCCCGATAATTGTAGATCTCGCCGTTGAAGACCACCCATACGGTGCTGTCTTCGTTGTGGATCGGTTGGCGGCCCCCGCTGAGGTCGATGATGCTCAGCCGTCGCATCGCCAGCCCGACCCCGGCACGCAGAAAGATGCCGTCTTCGTCCGGCCCGCGGCGCACGAGCGTCTGGTTCATGCGCTCCAGAGCGTCCGCCGAGGCCTGTATCCCCTCGCCGAAAAACCCGCAAATGCCGCACATCGTTTCTCGTAGCCTGTCCAGGGACGCATGGTTCTCAATGGCAGCAGTGGAAACCGCCGTTGAGCTCGATCCCGGGGAAATTTCGGAAGGAAGGATTCTACAAGGGATTTAGACAAGGCCTTCGTTTCCGACCGTCATCAAATGAGCAAAGGATTCGTGAAGTGCTCGCTTGGCAGTGCCGCTTCCTTGCCGCCATCTCTGTCGGAGGTCAGCGTGGGCCGGCGCCTGGTGTCCGGCACTGGATCGGGAAATGCCCGTTACTGTATACTTAACTTGCTTCGCGTCGGTGGGGTTGGCTCAAGAACTTGAAACATAAGGGCAGATAAACAAAAGTATCCGCCGCATGGCGCGCCAGCGTGGCTCACCTCAAACCGCAGGCATCTCCCCCATCGGAGCCCGGGGCCGCTCGTCGGGCTCGGTCGCATGCTCCGGCGGTTTGGAGCCCGCATCGCAAAGGCTCGACATAGCATGCGCCCTTCACGGCGCGTAGTGTTGATGGGGCTGGTCTTTGTGGCGGCCTTGGTGGCATTGGCCGCTCTCGCCATCATCTCGTCTGACGCGCTTGCCTGGCGAGCGCGTGTTGTCCGAGCAAAGCTCTTGGGTGAGCTTCCGGAACTTCCGCTTGCGGACTTCGTGAGATGGCTCGCCCCCGAAAGCCCGGTTTACCTCGGAGACCTAGCCAAGAATCCAAATGTCGTCTCGGCGATTACAAACTTTATTTCTGGCAAGGATTCCGTAGAGAGGGGTGCCCGGTTGTACGGCACGTCATGCTCGTCCTGTCACGGAGACGGTGGAAGGGGCAAGAGCGGCCCGGATTTGGTTTCCTTCATCGGGAACAACACGGATTGGACATTCTTTGCGGCGGTAAAATGGGGGCGCCCGGGCACCGCGATGTCCGCGCAGCCGCTGGCTGATCGCGAGATCTGGGAAACGCACGCATATTTGAAGCAGCGATTGCTCGATACCTCGAGCACCGAGGGAACTCCTGCGATGGCCGCGCAGATCAAAGTCGAAGCGGCAAGCATTCTTGAGTCGGGCAAGCGCCCAAATGAATGGCTCACCTTCGCCGGGAACTATGCCGGACACCGTCATAGCCATCTCTCAAGCATCTCGAAACAGAACGTTCGAAAGTTGCGAGTAGCATGGGTCGCGCAACTCAGATCCACGAACGAGTTTCTCGAAGCCTCTCCAATCGTTGCTTCAAATCTGGTCTTCGTCACGGAGTCGCCCGACGGGGTAGTTGCGCTCGATGCGGCCACGGGAAAGAAGGTATGGGAATTCCGGCGGCCCGTGCCGACTAACCTCCCGTTGTGCTGCGGGCCGGTGAACCGAGGCGTTGCGATCTTGAACGACTCGGTATTTGTGGGGACGCTCGATGCGCATCTCGTTGCCCTGAATGCCTCAACGGGACGCAAGAAATGGGAGACCAGGGTCGCGGATTTTCGCGACGGCTATTCGATGACGGGGGCTCCGCTCGCTTTGGGTGATCGCGTCGTAGTGGGGGTCGCAGGCGGAGAGTTCGGTATCCGCGGGTTCATCGCAGCATACGCTGCGAGCGACGGACGGCTTCTGTGGAAGTTCAATACCGTGCCTGGCCCCGGGGAGGCCGGGCACGATACCTGGGCCGGCGATTCCTGGAAGACCGGCGGAGCGCCGACGTGGACTACCGGGGCATACGACGCGAATCTGAACCTTCTGTACTGGGGCGTCGGCAACCCGGCGCCGCCCTTCCAGAGCAAGGAACGCGCTGGCGCCAACCTCTTCTCGAACAGCGTGGTGGCCCTGGATAGCGGCTCCGGGGAGCTCCGATGGCACTACCAGTTCACGCCCGGGGATGAGCACGATTGGGATGCAGTACAGCAGCCGGTACTCGCGGAAATCCCTTGGCAGGGACAACCGCGGGCCGCGCTCCTGTGGGCGAATCGCAACGGGTTTTTCTATGCGATCGACCGGCAGACGGGACAGTTTCTTTTCGCCAGGCCGTTCGCCAAACAAACCTGGGCGGCGGGATTCACGCCCGACGGCCACCCGATCGTCCGCCCCGAGGCGAAATCGAGCCGCAAGGGTACGCTCGTGTCGCCGGCAGTGGGCGGCGCCACGAACTGGTGGCCGCCATCCTACGATGCGGGCCGCAGGTTGATGTACGTGCCTACAATCGACGCCGCGTCGATCTACTTCGCCAGCGAAGTTCACGTCGCAAAAGGGGAGCGGGCGTGGGAGGGCAGCACATCGATTTTCTCCGGAAACCAGTCGGCCCTGGCGAGCATAAGAGCGATCGAAGCAGGGACGGGCAATGTCCGCTGGGAAGCGCCACTCGAGCGCGGAGCTGATATCACGCACTTCGTCGGCGGAGTCCTCTCAACCGCCGGCGGCGTGGTCTTCGCTGGTTACTATCACGAGTTTCTTGCGTTTGATTCCGATACCGGCCGAACTTTGTGGCGCATTCGCCTCGGAGCGCGTCTGAATGCTCCACCGGTGGCGTACGCAGTCGGTCGGACTCAGTTCATAGCGGTGATTGCCGGCAACACCCTGTTCGCTCTTTCGCTGCCGCCCATGGACTAGGCCGGCGGCTTGGTGCGCATTGTCCCTAGAATTGCCAGTAGAGGAATTCGCTTTTCCCACCCAGGGAGAGGATTCCGATTCCTGCGATCACTGACGCTGCGAAGGCCCAAGCCAGCGAGGGACTCCATTCAATCTTTCGTCCGGCGACGGCTGCGTCCGAAGGACTCGGCTTTACGCCGAGCGCCGGTTCGTATCGAGCAAGGACCTGGAGCGTATTCGGGCAAAACAGGGCGATGAATGTCAGGACGGGAATCCAAATCGTCATCTTAATGAAGTCCCAATCATTCCCCGGATCGCGGATCACGCCTAGGCTGTCCAGCCACGCGGCGAGCGGACCGAGGGTCTTGTAGACCGAGGCCGGCAGCGCAACGCCGTTCAGTCCGATCATCCCCTTCAAGAGGTCGACGGCGGCCGCGGTCGTCGAAGACCGGAACAAGACCATCGAGACAGCCACCGCGACCAAGGTCAGCACCAGCCCGAAGGGTTTCATGAATCGCGCGTAGTCATTTCTATCCCGCCAGAACCTAGGTGCGACCAGGCGCCACGCGTGAGCGATCGTGAGATAGACGCCGTGGAGCAAACCCCACAGGATGAACAGATAACCGGCGCCATGCCATGCTCCCGAGACGAACATCGTGAGTAATGTGGGGAACATCATCAGTTGGACGAATGCCCCGAGAGTCGTCCTGTGCCCGGCGAAACCGGGCTGGCCCCTCGTCAGGCGACGCCGTGTCAATGCGAGCACCAGCGGGTTATAGATATACGCCGTCAGAAAACGCGTCAGCGTCATGTGCCAGCGCAGCCAGAAATCGATGATGCTCGATGCCTGAAGCGGCGAATTGAAGTTCTGGGGTAACCGGATCCCGAACAACCGGGCCGCTCCCAGCGCCATGTCCGAATAGCCTGAAAAGTCGAAATAGATCTGCAGCGTGAAGCCTATCGCGGCCATCCATGCCAGAAAAAATGAGATGCTGCCGCCGGCTGCTGCCTGCCCGTAAATCGACGTAACGTGGGGCGCAATGCTGTCGGCAAGTACCACCTTCTTGAACAATCCGAACAACAGCAATGTTACGCCGACCGCAATGTTCTCCTTGTCAAATCGGCAAGGCGCGCTCTGGAACTGCGGCATCATCTCGCGATAATGAACGATCGGACCAGCAATGAGCTGAGGAAAGAACAACACGAACAGGCAATATTCCTGGAGCGTAAAGGGCTCGATGCGCCCCGCATGAACGTCGATCAAGAAGGCAATTTTCTGAAACGTGATAAAAGATATGCCCAGGGGCAGAATTATTTCCGTCAGGATCAGATCGGCGCCGAACAGATCGTTGATCGCGCCTCCGAGGAAGTTCGTATATTTGAAATATCCGAGAAACGCGACGTTGAACGCAATACCCAGTATGAGGACTACCCTGGAAGCACGGCGGCGGCTCTCGTTCCGACCCAATCGCTGGAGCATTCGCGCCAGCGCGTAATTGATCAGGATAGACGGTGCGATGAGTAGTACGTTGAGCGGTCTCCACCACGCGTAGAAAAAGAACGACGCAAGAATCAACCAGCGCAGCGACCACGCCCGAGAAAGGCTGCCCAGCGCGAAAAAGCCGGCGGTGGTCAGCGGCAAAAAAAAGAAAATAAACTCATACGAGTTGAATAGCACGGTTTGGCGCCTGGGTTGGTGGAACGCGGGTTATCGCGGCATCGACTTTATCTGGGCGACGATCGCCCCGACGTTGGCAAAAGACTCTACGTCGGCCACCCTGAACTTGATGCCAAGCTCGATTTCGACAGCGACAATGAAACTGATGTAAATCAGGGAATCCCAGTTGGGAACGTCCTCCCGTCGGGTTTCCTTCGTGAGTACGATCGAGTCGTCCATCAAAAGGTCGCGCAGAACACGGGTCAGTACATCCAGGATTTCTTGATCACCCATACTATTTTTCTAGCCGATCAATGTGGGTTTTCCGAGCGACATACTCGGCCAAGTTCAGGGACCAGTGTATGGCCGCGTTTGCTGGTGCCTCCTCATTTGCGCGGGTGAAGCCGAGACTCGGATACAGATCGCGGATCACGCCGTTTTTCTTGGTAGGGATGTAGTTGGCGCGAAGCGCGCGAGCCCCACGGCGGCGAGCGATCTCGACCGCAATGTTCATGGCTTCAAATTCAAGCTCTCGGCCGAACACGCGGCAGCTCATGACCCAAGTCTCAATCTCGAGCACGTCCGGTCGCCCGGGGTCCGGGCGAAGAATCAACACGCTGATGAGGCCGTTGTCGCCGAATCGATCAACGAGCCGGAATTGCAGGGTCACGGCCTCCGGGGCAGCCGCGATCGCGGCCAGTTCTTCAGCGGTACATCGCCGTGTTGTCGGGTTGAACTGATTGGTTTTGTTGATCAGCTGTGTTACGCGAGCAAAATCGACCGCCTTGACGGGTCCGAATACGACGGACATTCGCAGACCGCGCAGGAAATCGTCCATACTTTCGGACGACCCTAACAAGGCTTCGCGTTCGGCATTAGCGGCATATTGGTCGGAGCGCCGCTGATCGTCGGGAGTGAAGCTAACGGCTTCGAAGTACCCCGCGTCCGCAACGCAGCGCACATAGTGTGCGACGTCTTCCGGGAGTTCTGGAACCGCGACCATGGGGAGGCTTTCGCGGATACGCGCCCGTTCCACGGGGTTGTCGTCCACAAATACTAGGCTGTCGAGGCCGATGTTCAGGCGTGCCGCAATGGCCTTGAGGTTTTCGGCCTTGTCATCCCAGTTCGCCACGAAGGCGGCGATATCCGGCCGCTTAAGGACCATTTCCGGATGATCGCGAAATACAGCCTCGGCGATCACCGGGTCGTTCTTGGAGCAAACGGCCAGAATGACGCCGCGCGCCTTCAGTTGAAGCACATAGCGTTGGAGGGCGAGGTGCGCCTCGCCAGACGCGCTGCCTTCTCCAAGCACGATGCCCTCGAGCCCATCGTCTCCTATGACCCCACCCCATAACGTGTCGTCGAGATCGAGGACGAGGCATTTTTTGGATAGCCCGCGTTGGGCCGCGATGATTCGGACCGCCAAGTCACCGTACAAAGGCGCGGCTTGGGGCGCGATTTCCATCTTCGCCTGCATCCAGCGTACTGCATCGAACCACGCGTCGATCCCGTCACGCTCGCTGGCTCGTGCAATGTCGAGGAGTAACACGCCTTCGGATGATGCAGCCTGCGACAAGAGATCGTTCAACCGAGCCACCAGCCGAGAAGGTGTCCCCGGGACGAGGCGGTCGTAGCTGCCGAATACCGGATGGGTGGCATCCAGAAAGGTTTGCTGAATCACGGTCGCTTTGAACGCTTCTCGGGCTTTTCGCCACAGATGACGCAATTCATCGATGGAGCGGGCGATCGCCTGGTCGACCTCGGAGGTCGTGGCCGTGAGCGAGACGCCGGCCGTCGCGTCGCGCGCCGTAAGGGACAACAGGACGGTCTGCGGGCCGAACCGGTAGAGCTGGGAGGCCGGATCCAACAGGTCCTGCCGGTGCTGTCCGTAGGCTCCGACATGAACGTCGATCAGGAGCCGCCGACGCAAGCCCGCGACCCGGATCGCGGGCACAAGGTGGTCGACTGTGGACGACGCAAGGATTGCAAGGCGCACCAGGGAAAACCCGGGCACTGTGTCCGACGTGATTCGGCCGAGGGACCGATCGAGCTGCATAGTCTCAAGAAAGCCGAGCCGGTGCTGGGCCAGAGAGGCCAGCTTTTCCACGCGCGTCGTGGAATCCGCAGTTCCCAGCGCTGCGCGCAGATCTCTCCGGAAATCCGACGCGGCTGGCAGCCAAGTCATCGACGTTGGAAGGTGCGGCGCGTTGCTCCGCAAGGGACCTGGTACGGCGTGAAGTGATATGTCTGACACTCAGAGCGTAAGCCTACTGTCTATCTAGGCATTTCCGAATCCGGGGGCCCGCTGCCGTGAGGAAAGCCTCAGACCAGCGCTCAGCGCTTGTTTGATCCAAATGGGATCCGTCAAATGTCTGCAGTCCGTCAAGCTGGGGTATCACGAGATCCATCCCCAGAGCATTGGCTATGGCGTTTGCAGTTCCGAGTTTCGTTCCGGCGTAAGGAATCATTGTCAGTATCACGCAATCGCGCTCGACGGGGAGGCCAGACAGAAACTCTCTTGCGGCCTCCGTTTCGTTTTGGGCCGCGGCTTGGTCGATGGTCTGGTCATAGGACACGGCTCGCTTCTTGAACTCGGCCAATCCATTCACATGATAAGCCCCCGTTTCGCGTGAACGAAAGATGGTATATCGGCTGCCGCATATGAGCGGGATTGCCTTGCAACTGGGCTCATGCGCGAATTGCCCAATGCGTTTCAATTCGTATTGATTTCCCGCGGAGGAGTCCCGCATGACAGTCCGGGCCGGCGGAGACTCGAATTGGTCAAAGAACCGCTCGATGTTGATCACGTAGACCTTGGCTTGGGGCTTGAATTTACGTAGTAGCGCTCCTTCAAATACGACGTTTCCGTCGTAACCGAAGCCCATCAGGAAATATCGGGCAGCGGCCGATGAGAACCAATCGGCCGTCGCAACCGTGGAGAGCGCGATCTGCAGTCGGCTGTTCCCGAGGAACAGCACCGTCGCGGTCCTCGCGAAGTCCTGGGTAGAGGGCTCCAGACCAAACCAGAATGCGCCGTGCTCATAGTCGCCGTAACCTTTTGCGTGGCAGTAGGCCAGGTAGCGGTCGGAGGTGTAGCCCTCGGCTGAGCAAGCGAAAATGCCGTCGGTCCGAAGCTTGTAAGCGTAGGCCGCCAGGACAACGCCGAGAACGATTGAAATATACAAGGCCGGTCTGGCGACGAAACGAGCATCCCCGTCCACCTTCGACGTGCCTTCGCGGATGGCCAGCTCGACATCCATGGTGCGCAAGTTCCCTCCTTCTGCTTGGTCAATCCCGCCCTGTGCCAAGGTCCGCGCCCCCGAGGCCTTACGAATTCGGGCAGCGGCAAATCATGCAGTCCTCCGGCGCGTTAGGTCAAGAGCGCAGCGCTTCTTGCCCGCCTCGTCTTAGGCGAAGCGAGCGACGGCGTCTCTCAATGCTCCGGCGTCGCGTTCCCAATGGAAGCGCCGCCTCACCGCCTTGGCTCCATTCCGCCCCATTTCTTCGCGCGCCGCCCCATCGGCGCTCATGCGCGCGAGGACGTCGGCCAGATTCTCAGGACTGCCGGCCGTGAATACCAGTCCGCAGCGCTCCTGGGTGACGATTCGTTCAAGTGGTGCCGCGCTTGAAACGACAACCGGCCTGCCGCAGGCCATGTAATCGAAAAGCTTGTTCGGAATCGTGGTGTCGGTATGGTCGTTTTTCGGGTGCGGGATCACACCCACATCTGCATCGTTCACGTGGCTGGCGACTTCCTGGTGCGCAACCCACCCGGTAAACTCGACAGCATCCTGCAGGCCCTTCTCTCTCACCATTTCAACCAGCCGGCTCAAGTAGTTGCCCCCGCCGACAATCCGGAAGCGAACATCCAGACCCCGCTCTCGCAGCAGGAGCAGCGCGCGCACTACGACCTCAAGCCCCCGCGCTTCCTGCACTAATCCGGTGTAAATCAGTTGCAGCCAGGAATGTGGCCGGTGCTCCAAGATCGCGGGACGGTCGAGATCTTCGAGGCGAGGGGTATTGCTGACCACGGAGAGCCTTCCTCCCGGAATGCCGAGCCGCATCAGCCGCTCGGCGGATTCCTCGACGACCACGAGTATGTGATCGACCGATCCCAGCGTCTGCCGTTCGACGAACTCCATGATCTTCGGATTCTTCGCAATTAGATATACGCAGGCCCGCCATCCTCCAATATCGAGCGCCTCGCGGTACATGGCGGGATAGTTCTCGGCCATGTCCAGAATGAGCGGCACGCGGAAGCTACGTTTCAACCACAATCCCACGAGGATAAGGGGCAGATCGCGAACGATGATAAGGTCGATTCGCTCGCGGCGCACCACCTGGGAGGCGAAGAGGAACCAGAATGGGTTGAGATAGAACGGGATCGAGATGACTGCATTGAGCCAGCGGCTTGGCGTCGCCGGCAGCCGCCGGATGCCCATCCCGTCAAGGGTCTCGTACCTCGCCCGCCTTTGAGTATTGGCGCTGAGGATGTAGACATCATGGCCAATCGCAAGCAAGGAGCGCGCGATCTTCTCCACCCTCACGTCCCATGGGAAGTCGTTTTTCCAGATGATGCCTATTTTCATCCTGCGACCCATTGCAGTCTCCGGCTGACGGCTCCACGGCATGGGAAGCACAAAGATGTGTTTCGCCGCAGCGCACGACGAACACAGACTCGGCGCATCTAGCCGTAGCGCGCCTGAAGAATCCTGGCGATTCGCATGCCTGCCCGGCCGTCGCCGTAAGGATTAACGGCTTGCGCCATGCTGCGATAAGCACGATCGTGATCGAGAAGCTTCGCCGTCGAGCTCACGATACGGTCGGAATCCGTGCCGACAAGTTTTGCGGTTCCGGCGCGGATTCCCTCGGGTCGCTCCGTCGTTTCCCGTAGCACCAGCACCGGCTTGCCGAGCGCCGGAGCCTCCTCCTGGATTCCCCCGGAATCGGTAAGCACCAGATGGGAGCGGTTCATCAAATGCACGAACGCTTCGTATGGGAGGGGATTGATCAGATGTATCCGCTCAACGCCGGCGAGGAATCGGAATACCTGCTCCCGCACGTTCGGATTGTAGTGCACTGGAATTACGACCTCGACGTCCGAGTACCGATCGACGATTCGGCGAAGAGCCTTCAGTATGTTTCGTATCGGCGTGCCGAAGCTTTCTCGCCGGTGTATCGTCACGCAGATTACACGGCGGCGCCCGTACGGGATTTTCGCGAGGACCGCATCGGTGAACGCGAAGCGCTGCTGCGCGACGCTCTTTAGCGCATCAATGACGGTATTACCCGTGACGAAAATGTTCGCCGCTGCCACCCCTTCCCGTAACAGGCTGCGTCGGGCCATCTGCGTCGGCGCAAAATGCAGGTCCGCCAGGGTCCCAATGAGGTGGCGATTCAGCTCCTCCGGATAGGGATTGTATTTATTGTTCGTCCGCAACCCGGCTTCCACGTGACCAATTGCGATTTGCCGATGAAATGCGACAAGAGCCGCCGCAAACGCGGATGTAGTGTCGCCTTGCACCAGCACGATGTCGGGTCTGACCTCTTCCAGCACCCGCGGCAGCCGCTGGAGTATTCTCTCGACGATTCCGTCCAAGGATTGGGCGCGCTGCATGATGTCGAGATCGTAGTGCGGACGTATCTTGAACAGCGATAGGTACGGACGGCTCATTTCTCGATGCTGCCCGGTTAGCACGTTGGTTACGGCAAAGTGGGCCCGTCGCTGGCTGAGCTCTTTAATTACCGGCGCCATCTTGATCACTTCGGGCCGTGTCCCGATGACGGTCAACACTCGAATCTTTCGAATCCGTCTGGACTTCATCGTCATTCTTGGTTCTCTCGTCGCTTGCTGGAGTACAGTGCGGGTGTTCCGTCATCTCGTTTGCGTTCGTCGCTTCGCGAGCCGCGCGGGATCCGGGGTGGGATCTGACAAAGAGTTGCTCGCCCTTCTTTGCGAACAGGGGACGACACAGGATCGTGGACGGGCTCTGCTTGCTGGAACCTATCGGGATGTGCGCCCGATAGGATCGCCTCGGGCCGATTGTCCCAAGGCGTCTTCACTTTCTCAGCGTCAGGATTGTATACCAGGCAAGCCAACCCAGACCGGGGAACCACCGCAGCAGTCCATCATCAAGCTTCATCAATTGCCGATTCACAGAGGGGTAAAACCGCGAGCCGAAGGGCAGGTAGGCGAGCGCGATCGCGGCCAAAGCCGTAACGTAGTAGTCGGAGTGCTCGACTTTGCGAAACCTGCTCAAGAGCGGCGCGAGCGCTTTAAGATTGAGGGGTTCCTCGTCCTCCGTTCGATACTGGGGCGTCAAACGTCGGTACAGATTTATTAGCGGATTTGTTCCGAGCGGCTCCGCGAAATAAGCCACGCCTCCGGGCCTGAGAACGCGGTACAGTTCTGTGATCGCCAATTTGAGATCCAGGTGGTGGAGGATGGCAAAACCGACGGCCATGTCGAAGGACTCGTCCGGGTAGTCGAGACGCTCGGCACCCATCTGAGCGATGCGACACCGGTCGGCCAATCCGGCGGAAGCAAGCATTTGATGCGTCTTGTTCACCGCCTCGGCGGAGATGTCGAAGGTGCTGACCATTGCTCCATTCTGGGCCAGGTCCCGCGTGATCCCTCCATCGCCGCAGCCATACTCGAGCACTTGCTTGCCTGCCAGGTTCCCCGTCATTTTCAACATTCGCAAATATATGGGGTAGGTCGGATGTACCGCATAGTGACGCGGGAAACCCTCGCCGCGGCCGTACTTCCGGTCGTGGAATTCCGATTCGGCCTCGTGGCGCGAAGCCAGATCCTTTCTTAACCGATCGTCCTGCACAGTTACCTTCGACTCGACATTTGAATTCGCACCGTGGGCACTTCTGACCTTCGCGGTACCTGGGCACTCGATACTATCACGGTCGGAGGAGATTTCGGGTGATGACACTCCGCGTGAGCGCGGGTCTTGCGCAATATATCGGCCCATCCCTTACGTGGCGGCGCTGTCCTTCGCCGGAAGTTCCTCGGCGGACTCGCGTTCAGCAATACGCTGCAGCACAACCGAGAGCCCTCCGAAGAGATACCACTCGTAGCTGGACAATCCATAGCTCGCAAAACTGAACACGACGTTCATCGCGAGCCATACCTGCATCGCGTCAGTCATCCTCGCCAGGAATCCACCCGGATCGTGACGCGCGCCCAGTTTCTTGCTTTTCGCAAAACCGTAGAAGATCTCCTTGATGAAGAAGAGGAAGATGATCAACCCCCCCAAGCCCAATTCCTGCGCCAGCTCCAGATAGAGATTGTGTGCAGGAAGCTCCTGGTCCTTGTAGGGCCCCGAGGTTGTAAAGTGCGCATTCGCCTCCGCCGAGGTCCCGAGACCGTACCCGAGGATCGGCCTGTTCATCACGACTTCAAACTGCGCCTCCATGCCTTCCATCCGCTGATCCGCGGTTGTCGCATTCTTCTCGCCTTTCCCGATGATCGACAGGTATCGATCCTGTAGCTCCGGGGCTAGAAACGTGAAACCGACTCCTAGCACGACAAGCCCGATCGTGGTTATCAGAAAGAGGGATGCGCGGCTCTTTGATTTCACAATGATGCCCACCATCAACGCTGCGAGACCGATGATCCCGGAACGCGAACCGGTGAGGGAAAGCACGTAGAGGCAGGCAGGCGCCAGCATCAACGCCATGAAGAAGTACTTCGATGACAGCCCCGACATGAAGTAAAGAAAGGGTAGGACCGTGCACACCACGAACGCCAGCCCGTTCGGATTGATGATATCGCTGGGCGCGCCGGAAAGCCTGAGCATGCGCTCCCAGTTTCCCATCGAAGCGGCCGAGCCCCAATAGTCCTGCGTGAGATTCAGGTACAACGGCTCGACGATGCGAAAGACTTGGCACGCAAGGAACATCAGGACGAACTTCTTGAGATCCGCCTCCGTCCTGACGAAAGCGATCGTGAAATAGAAAAAGACCGCTGCCTTAATGAAATTGGGCAGCCCGGATTTTATCGCGCTGCCCGGCCAGTAGGCGAAAGGGGCCATCACGATCGCATACACGATGAGTAACCGAAGCATCTTTCCAGCCGGCGCCGGCGGTTCGTCATTGGAAACCCTCGTCAACGCGAGGACGGCCAGAATGCAAACGAGTATCAGATCGAACCGGATTACCCCGAGGAATTCCAAGCGTGCCGGGAGGTGCACGAACCAGCTGAAGACGAACAGCAAGTACAGATTGAGTCCAGGCGTCGTGGACACCGCAATCGGGGAAATCCTTGCCTCGGAGGAATTCATGATGTGGGCGACACAAAACACGCCGCTTCGGCGGAAGAGCGGATCAGGGCGAATTTCCCGGATCGGTCCGAACCCGTCGTTGCCGAGCGGCAGGGCGTTCCGCCTGTGGGAGAATAGTTGCCGCTACACATGACTTGTGCAAGACTCCAGCCACTCTCCGTGAGCACCTTAACCGATGCCTCGTTCAAGTGCATTGCTGTGTGCACCGTGGGCGAGCTGTTTGGCGGGGTGGAACGTCATGTTCTGGAGATGGCGAGCTCTCTTCAGGCGCGGAGCATCAGCAGCCTGTTCTTTCTATTCCACGACGGCGAACTGGCCGCCCAGGCACGCCAGCGCGGCATCGAACTCATCATTTTACCCGACAGCAACCGCTTTCTGCTCTCCACATCGAAGCAACTGGCCGGCGTCCTCGAAAGCCGCAATGTGCGCATCGTGCACGCTCACGGCTACAAGGCCATGGTGTTCTGCGCAATCGCGCGTCGCAAGTATCGCTTCGCGCTGGTGAAGACGGAACACGGCTTGCCGGAGAAAACACCCGGCAAGCCCATCGAGGCGCTGCGCAGCCATTTTTACCATCTGTTCGATGCCGCGGCAACGCGCCTGTCGAATGCCACGGTGTGCTGCGTGACTACGGAGCTCCTCGCGCAGCACTCGGGCAGCTCGACGCGGCAGGCCCGGCTGATTCCCAACGGTATTTCCGGTATGGACAGGGGGGACCTGCCGCCTCCGCGGGAATTCCGTTCCAAGCGGTTCAACCTCGCCGCCGTCGGCAGGCTGGACCCGGTGAAAGCGCTCGACGTGGCCATCGACGCCTTGTCAGCTCAAGGCATGCCTCGGGACGTCGAACTCTACCTAGTTGGAACCGGTCCATGCGAGGGCGAGCTGCGCGCACGGGCGAAAGCCGCCGGCCTGTCCGAGCGCGTCCACTTCCTGGGATTCAGGCGCGATGCCCACAGCTTCATTGCCCACTGTGACGCCTTGCTCATGCCTTCCCTTCACGAGGGCCTCCCGTATACGCTGTTGGAAGCCATGGCGCTCGGCACGCCCGTTATCGCGTCCCGCGTCGGCGGACTCGCGGAGGTCCTTCAGAATGAAGTTACCGGACTGTTGGTTGCGCCGCGCGATGCAGGAGCTCTGGCCGACGCGGTCCGTCGACTGTATGAAGACCATCTCCTGCGCACGCAGCTTGGGGAGGCTGCTCGGCGCGTTCAGCAAGCCAGGTACTCGCTGGATGCGATGACAAAGGGCTACCTGCAACTGTATGCAGAATTGCAGCGTGAGATGCACTGATCAGGGAGTTCTGGCAGGGCGCCGCGTGTGCGTGTTGACCACGTATTCCGCCGACCCCCTCACTGATACGAGGCTGGCCGGCACGCCCGCCACCACGCCCGAATCGGGTACCGATTCGAGAACTACGGCGTTGGCGCCCACCGCCACATCGTTCCCTAGCGTGATTCCGCCGATTACAACGCAACCCGGGCCAAGAAACGCACGGTCGCCAATGACGGGCACGCCGGGATTCTTGCCCCCATACTTCACGCCGATGGTCACGCCGTGATTGATATTGCAGTCGCAGCCGACCACGGCCATATCGTTCAGCACGATCCCTCCATAGTGGCCGATGTATAGCCCCGGCCCGATCTGGGTGTTGTAAGGTATCGATATCCCGTATTTCAGGCTCTGACGATTCAGGATCAACCGGCACAAGTAGTAGGCGGGGCGCCAGATCACGCTCTTATTCCGGACATGGTTGGTGAGCCGCATCCAAAATGAATACTTGAATCCTGGCGTACTCAAATAGCGCCGCAGCAGAGCCGGCATTGACATGCCGCTTCCGTAGCGGTTTAGGTCGGCCCGCATCAGGGACCAAAACGACAGTCCTCTGTTGGCGTTCATCGCCCGAACGATCGCAATCCCAGAATAGTCGCCACCATGGCTTTCCACGCGGGAACGTAGCCGGGCTTGTGGCGCAGAGCCCGAATATAGAGGCTCAGAGCGGGCGCGACGCGTCGATCGACTCGATGCACGCACTGGCCATATCCCACATAGGTGTGCGCCCAAGCCTCTTCCTGCGTACTCTTTTCCACGACATCCGGATACTGTTTTAGAAATCGTTCCATGATCGCTATGCCGCTGAGGTAGCGGCTCTTGCAGTTGTTGGACATCTGACCGGACCAGACTCTATAGAGGAGCAACGGGTGGTCCACATAATCGAACTCATACTGTGTTGAGAACCTCAGCCAGAGATCGTAGTCGATGCCCATCCTCATGGCCTCATCGAAACGCCCTAGGCGGTCGAAGCACTCCTTCCTTACGACACTGGTCCCAAAGCCTATGAAATTGCGGACCAGGAGGGGACCGCTGACACGCCCTCGGAAAAGCTGGTTGTCCGCAAGGCTCAATTCCTTCCCGGTTTCGTCGATATAGGCAAGCCTTGAGTAGACAACTCCTACAGACCCAGACTGGAAAAACAGCGGCATCTGCTGTTCGAGTTTCTCTGGAACCCAGATGTCGTCCGCATCGAGAAAGGCGATATATTCCCCGCGCGCTTCCCGAATTCCGTGGTTTTTCGCGACCGCCTGTCCCTGGTTCTCCTGAACCAGATATCTGACGCGAAGATCGCCCAGAAAAGGCGCCATGACCCCACGCGTATCGTCTTGCGATCCATCGTCGACTACCAGGACCTCGACGTTGCCATAGGTCTGGTCGAGCGCGGAACGAAGCGCCAACGGCAAGTACGCGGCCATATTGTACGTAGCCACGACAATGCTGACCAAGGGCTTGTCGGCCACTCTCATCTTCTAGGCTGCGCAAAATAGTCGGAGGCCCTAGGCACGCTCGGGTTGCCCCGTATCGCAGGCGGTCCTGCCGCAGTGAGCCGGGAAACTAGACGTTGCATATGGAAAAACGGTACTTGCCTGCACCGGTCTGATCCAGCGCCGGTACGGCCTGGATTTCGATTACAACCGCTTCACCAAACACCGAGCGGAGTTCGCGTTTCAATGCGCTCTCGGACTTGTCGCCAAATTCCCCTCCCTTCACCAGCTTGACCGTTATTCGGTGCAGCTTGTTCTGGACCAGCTGCATCTGCTCGATTCCCGGTATCGCCGTCAGAGTACGCTCCACCAGCGAAACACCGGCCACGAGAGAGCCATCCGGGCGTTTGAGAAAATCCGCCTGGCGTCCCGTGACTCGCTCCATCAACGGGTGCCCCCTCCCGCAGGCGCAGATACGGTCGCTGGGCACGCCCCTATCCCCGAGGCAATAGCGGATCAGCGGCATGCCGCGATTGATGAGATCGGTAACCACGATGTTTGCATCTTCGCCGGGTTTCGCGGGGGAACCGTCCTCGCGCAGGAACTCGACTACGACGTGGTCCAGGTTCAAGTGCAAACCGTTGTGCCGCTCACACTCGGAGGCAATCAACCCGACCTCCTCGCAACCATAACGGTCGGTGACCGCACAGCCGAACGCTTGCTCGATGAATCTCCTCTCGGGAGCAAGGAGCATCATAGATGTGGAGATGATGCCTTCAGGCCGCAGATCACGGACGCCCAATTCCTCCAGATACTTGGCCAGGATGTAGATGGAATGTGAGTGACCGAAGATCATTTTCGGCTTTGTGCGCCGCCATTTCATGACGAAATCGTGCACGCTGCGTTGGTTGATATCCATCGTATCCAGGTAAATGGTGCGATCGAGCAGCGCGTTGCGAAGCTTCTTCTTGAGCGTATCGGCTACCGGCGGGTTGCCCCAGATTGCAGCAACTCTCATGCCCACGTCCCACCCTGCCCACTGGTTGCTACGCATAGCGGCGGCGTTGCGCAGTTCCTGGCAGCGCCTGTCGAAGTAGAGCGTCAAAGCGGTACCAGTCGACCCCCCGGTTCTCGCCTCAACGAGGTCCTGGCGTCTGAATTCCCGGGAAATGAGGCCATCTCCGCTTCTGCGGATGTCCTCCTTGCGCAGGAACGGTAAGCGCCTGAAATCCTCCCAGCTTTGAAGCGTCCCCTTGAAGCCGGCGGCCCCGTATCGCGCTGTGTAGTACGGCACATGGGCAAACGCATAGCTCATGGCTCCGCGCAGTTGCTCGATTTGCCATGTTTGGAACTTTTCCGCGTCCCACCATTGGCTCGCAGACATCTCGCGCAGGTACTGACGCCGGTGAGAGCGGCCCTTGATATCCGACAGCGGAAAAAACACGTGTTTCGAGAGCCAGGTCAGGTCTGCAATCCTCATATGTCCTTGTCTCCGTAGGTGAGGAACCACTTGGCTTCCGTCAAGCGGGCCCGAGACTTCGGGCCGTGCAACTGGAATACCCCTGCATCCTCCCTGGGGATGAATCCCAGCTTCCACAGCTGCTTGCGGTAAGGATGCTCGCCACCGAGCAGCAGGCGAATGGTGTCGATGCCGCCTTGATCGACACAGTGCTTCACGAACAAGGCAAGCAGGCAAGGGAGATCAGAGTGGTCCGACAGAATGAAGTCGTATACCAAGCACATAGGCGTGGTGTCCGAGCGTTCATATACGAGGTAGCCCACAAACCGACCATCATGCTCGAGCTTGGCGAAGCTGAACTTGTTTTGGGGATGATTCATGTATCTCCAGCTGAGCGTTTCGATCCCTCGGTCGCTCAGTACCAGCTTGGCCTTGGGATAGCGCTTCCAGAACGCATCGAACGAGTCGTCCAATGTATCAACGACGCTAAGCGAATAACCTGGCCTGAGGTGCCATCGTTGGAGCTTTGCCATCGCCTTGCTTACCGCCCGGGCCACCCCGACCGCCAACTGCGAGCCCTTCAGGCTGCCAGGCAGTTTGGCTTCCGGATTCAGCACGAATACATAGGGGACGAGACGCCCTCCCGTGGCCCATCCAATGCGCGTGAGGCTTCTTTCGGCGGCGTCGTTCGGGATCACCATGGCAAGACGCTCAGGGTGGCTTTGATCCAGATAGTCCGTCATGAACTTCAGCAGGCATCGGCCCAGCCCTTTGCCACGCAGCTCCGAATCCAGCGATATATCACCCAGAACTGCAACATGCTGCAATTCACCATTCAGCCAGAAGGGGCGAAATATCAAGGCGGCCATCCCCCGCGAACGCCCGGCCGCGTCCCTTGCCCAGATGATCTTCGGCTCCGGTGCGCCAGGTGAGTCTGCGTACCGCCAGTTGAGATACGCGGCGGTCTGCGCAACCGAGCGGTTCGCGTTGCGTAGTCGCAGTATCTCGCCTCCGAATCCGGCATAACCGGTGATGGCGAACTGATATCCTCCGGTTCCCGAGTCTTCCATGCACGCAAATCTTGTTCGGCCCTGCTATGCACAGAGAGCCAGATAAAGGGCTTCATGCTTCCTACACATGTCTTGTAGGCTGTATCTCTGCTCTACCAGTTCTCGCGACCTTCTGCCCATGGCTAGTCTTGCGGTCGGATCCGAATGCATCCGGACAAGGGCGGCGCGAAACGCCTCGCAGTCCGCGGGAGGAATGACAATTCCGTTCTCTCCGTCGATGACCGCCTCCGCATTGCCGCCGACCTCGGTGACGATCATCGGTAGACCCGTGGCCATTTTTTCCAGAACGGCGTTGGAGAAACCCTCGTTCTTGCCGGGAATCAGGCAGCCGACATCCATTGCCTTGAGGTATTGGGCGACGTCTTCCGTTTCTCCGGTAAACTCGATCCGAGAGCGGAAGCGCTCGATATCGTAAAGCGTTCGAAAGTGCTCCAGAAGCGGCCCGCCTCCCACAGCGAGAACTTTGAGAGACGGGATCACAGTCATGGCCTTCACGGCGCCTTGGAAAAAAATGTCGTAATTCTTCTCGGGCCGGAATCCCGCCACCATCCCGACTACGAAATCCCCGTCACCGAACCTCAAGCGGCTTCTCGCCGCCGCCGCTTCGCGCGTGTTCGGCGGAGAAAACTCCACGGTATCGACCCCATTGTATATCCTGGTTATCCGGGACCGATCGATGTGCTCGGTCGCCACGACCGCCTCGCCCACCGCATCCGCCACGACGATGGTCCTATCGAACAGAAACTTGAGCCGGCGGTTGAGAAAAATGTGTACTGGCCGCTTGAGCTGACCGGTATCCCTCTTGCTGGAAATGATGCACTTCACACCGGACAGCTTCGCGACGATCGCCGCAAAGGTGTCCGATGTTTGATGAAACGTCTGCACAATATCGACATTGTCGCGCTTGATAATCCCGGCCAGTTCCGTCGCCCGCCGCAGCGCGTTTGGCGTGTAGATACGCTGCACGGGAACGTGGCGCACCGGCACCCCCGCGGCGCGCATGCCATCGATCAAGGCATTGGCGCCGAGATCGAATACCACCACACTGCATTTGAAAGTATCGCGAGACAGAAGTCGGACGAGCTGTGCCAGATGTTTCTCCGTGCCCCCGGTACGGTGAAAGTAATCGATAGCGAAGAGGATATTGATCTT
>VBCH01000042.1 GCA_005884455.1 Betaproteobacteria bacterium | reverse complement strand
CAGATACGACGCGCGCTGGAGCCTGCCGGCGTTTCCCCCTATGATGCCGTTCGACTTGGAAACCTGGCGATGAGAACGCGAGTCAAGATTTGCGGCATCACGCGCGTGGAAGATGCGCAAGGCGCCGCTGCGCACGGCGCGGACGCAATCGGGCTGATCTTCTATCGCCCCAGCCCCCGCTGCGTGAGCCTCGGTCAGGCGCGGGAGATCGCGACGAGCGCTCCGCCCTTTGTGGCGACCGTGGCGGTGTTCGTCAATCCCTCGCGCGAGGACGTCGAACGCGTGATCGGCGAGTGCCGCGTAACGCTCCTGCAGTTCCACGGTGACGAGCCACCCGAGTTCTGCTCGAGTTTCTCCCGGCCGTACATCAAGGCTGCGCGCATTCGGGCCGGGCTGGATTTGCTAAAATACCTCTCGCCTTACGGGGCTGCCGCCGCGTGGATGCTCGACGCCTACCACGAGGATCTCTGGGGTGGAACGGGCGGCTCGTTCGATTGGGGCCTCGTGCCTGAGCGCATGGCGAGGCCGATCATCCTCTCGGGCGGCCTGACTGCCGGAAATGTGGCCGGCGCCATACGCCGCACCAGGCCCTATGCCGTCGATGTCTCGAGCAGCGTCGAGGCGTCCAAGGGAATCAAGGACGCGGCGAAAATCGCCGGTTTTATCGGAGCGGTAAAACATGAAGATGCATGAGCTTCCGGACGAGCAGGGGCATTTCGGCCGGTTTGGGGGCGTGTTCGTCGCCGAGACGCTGGTGCACGCGCTCGATGAGCTCAAACGCGCATATGAGGCGTGCCGGAAGGATCCGGAATTCGTCGCCGAATTCGAGTACGAACTCAAGCACTACGTGGGTCGCCCGAGCCCCGTTTATCACGCCAAGCGTTGGTCGCAGATGCTCGGCGGAGCCCAGATCTACATCAAGCGCGAGGATCTCAATCATACCGGCGCTCACAAGATCAACAACACCGTCGGGCAGGCGCTCGTTGCGAGGCGCATGGACAAACGGCGCGTGATCGCCGAGACAGGCGCCGGAATGCACGGCGTCGCTGCCGCCACGGTGGCGGCGCGTTACGGGATGGAATGCGTGGTGTACATGGGGTCGGAAGACATCAGGCGCCAAGTGCAGAACGTCTACCGCATGAAGCTTCTCGGGGCGGCGGTCGTGCCGGTCGAATCGGGATCGAAAACCCTGAAAGACGCCTTGAACGAAGCGATGCGGGACTGGGTCACCCATGTCGACGACACCTTCTACATCATTGGCAGCGTCGCCGGCCCGCACCCGTATCCGATGATGGTGCGCGACTTTCAGTCGGTCATCGGGCGCGAGTGCCTGGTGCAGATGCCGGAGCTCTGCGGCCGCCAACCGGACGCGGTGATCGCCTGTGTCGGCGGAGGCTCGAACGCAATGGGCATCTTCTACTCCTATATCCCGTACGAAGCGGTCAAGCTTATCGGCGTGGAAGCGGGCGGACTCGGCATAGCGAGCGGCAAGCATGCGGCGTCGCTGTGCGCGGGCAGGCCGGGGGTGCTGCACGGAAACCGCACTTATCTGCTCCAGGACGAACACGGCCAGATCATCGAGACGCACTCGATCTCGGCAGGGCTGGATTACCCGGGCGTGGGACCGGAGCACGCCTGGCTCAAGGACACCGGCCGGGCTCAATACGTCACCGTCGATGACGAAGAAGCGGTCGCCGCGTTCCACGACCTGTGCCGCTGCGAGGGCATCATTCCGGCGCTCGAGTCCGCGCACGCGCTCGCCCACGCAGCGAAGCTCGCGCCTACGCTCCCAAAGGACAAGATCCTGCTGGTCAACCTCTCGGGACGGGGCGACAAGGATATGCACACCGTCGCGGCAAAATCGGGAATCCAGTTTTGAGCGAAGCGCGCGCAACGCTCCTCAACGGAGATCTCTTCGATTGCATCGTCCGCGTCCCCGATGCGAGCGTGGATCTCATCGTCGCCGACCCCCCGTACGGCCTCGGTAAGGACTACGGCAACGACTCGGACTGCCTGAGCGGAGAAGCCTATCTCGCCTTCAGCCGGCGCTGGATCGATGCGGTGATCCCGAAGCTCAAGCCCAGCGGCAGCCTCTATGTCTTTCTGACCTGGCAGCACAGTCCGGAGGTTTTCAGTTATCTGAAGACGCGCTTGACGATGGTGAACGAGATCGTCTGGGACCGGAAAGTACCGAGCATGGGCGGCAGCACGCGGAAATTCTCCTCCGTCCACGACACGATCGGCCTGTTCGCGTGCTCGAAGGACTACTTCTTCGATATCGACAGCGTGCGTATTCCCTACGACGCGGAAACAAAACGAGCCCGAACGCGCTCGATTTTCGTGGGCAAGAAATGGCTCGAGGTGGGCTACAACCCGAAGGACGTATGGAGCGTGACGCGGATTCACCGTCAGGATCCGGAACGCGAGGATCATCCTACCCAGAAGCCCCTTGAGATCGTCGAGCGTATGGTTCTCGCGAGCTGCCCCTCCGAGGGTCTGGTGCTCGATCCGTTCATGGGGAGTGGCACCGCGGCGGTTGCAGCGCTCAAGCACGGGCGCAGCTTCATCGGCTTCGAAATCAATCCGGAATATTGCGCGCTGGCGAAGCGCCGCGTGGCCCGTTCATGCCAATCGGACATCGGAACAGTCACGGGCCCGATTCGTAGCGCTGCGGCGCTATGAAAGCCGCAGTGTCGAGAATTCAGTCCGCTTTCGAGCGGCTCGCACGCGAGCGCCGAAAGGCCCTGATTCCCTACGTCACCGCCGGAGATCCGGGGGCCGAGGTGACGGTGCCGCTCATGCGGGCGCTGGTTGCCGCGGGAGCCGACGTCATCGAGCTCGGGGTGCCCTTCTCCGATCCCATGGCCGACGGGCCCGTGATCCAGCGCTCCAGCGAAAGGGCGCTGAGGAACCATATTGGGATTGACGACGTACTTGCGTTCGTTTCTGAATTCCGCGACAGTGACGTTTCGACCCCGATCGTTCTGATGGGGTACGCCAATCCGATCGAGGCGATGGGATCGGAGCGCTTCGCCGACGCCGCGCGCCGGGCGGGAGTGGACGGAGTCCTGGTGATCGATTACCCGCCCGAGGAGAGCGCCGAGTTCGCGAAATTGCTCCGCGCACGCGGCATCGATATGATTTTCTTGCTTGCTCCGACTTCCACCGAGACGCGGATCGAGGAGGTGGCAAGGCTTGCCAGCGGGTACATCTACTATGTCTCGCTGCGCGGTGTGACCGGGGCCAAGCACCTCGATCTGGACGATGTTGCCGCGAAGTTGCCGGCGATCCGCGGCAAGACGAAGCTTCCGGTCGGGGTGGGATTCGGGATCCGCGATGGACAGACCGCACGAGCCGTGGCCCAGATCGCCGACGCCGTCGTGATCGGAAGCCGGATAATCCAAGAGATGGAGCAAGCCACTCCCAAGACCTGCGTGGAGAAGGCCGCGACCTTGCTCAAGGAAATTCGCAGGGCGATCGACGCATGAGCTGGCTCCAGAAGCTGCTTCCACCCAAGATCAACCGCACCGGAACCGGCGCGAAGAAAAACGTCCCGGAAGGCCTGTGGAGCAAGTGCCCCTCTTGCGCGGCAACCCTGTATGCGACCGACCTCGAAAAGAACGCCAATGTCTGCCCCAAGTGCGGCTATCACAACCGCATTTCGGCACGGGGGCGGCTCGATCTTCTTCTCGACCCTGAAGGGCGCTTCGAGATCGGCGTGGAGGTCGCGTCGGTCGACAGCCTGAAATTCAAGGACGACAAGCGTTATCCCGATCGGCTCGAGGACGCGGAAAAAGCCACCGGCGAAACTGAGGCTTTGGTGGTGATGCAGGGCGCGATAAAAAACGTGCCTCTCATTGTCGCCGCTTTCGAGTTCGAGTTCATGGGCGGGTCGATGGGGTCGGCCGTGGGGGAACGCTTTGTGCGCGGCGTGCACGCCTGCCTCGACCAGCAACTCCCGCTCGTGTGCGTCACGGCGACCGGCGGCGCGCGCATGCAGGAAGGGCTGTTCTCGCTCATGCAGATGGCCAAGACCACCGCGGCCTTGACGCAGCTCACGGCGCGCAAGCTCCCGTTCATCACGGTTCTCACCGACCCGACCATGGGCGGGGTGTCTGCAAGCTTCGCGATGATCGGCGACATCGTGATTGCCGAGCCGCGTGCGCTCATCGGTTTCGCGGGGCCGCGCGTCATCGAGCAGACCGTGCGCGAGAAACTCCCCGAAGGTTTCCAGCGCGCCGAGTTCTTGCTGGAGAAGGGTGCAATCGACATGATCGTCGACCGGCGCCAGATGCGCGACAAGCTCGCGAATCTCCTTACCCTCCTGCAGCGGCAGGCCCTCCCGGCAAGCTGATCGCTGGTCGCCGTTTCATGCCCGGCCGGAGCCTCCCCGAGTGGCTCGAGTACATCGAGCGCATCCATCCGAAATCCATCGAGCTCGGGCTGGAGCGCGTGGCGAAAGTGCGTGACGTCCTCGGAAGATCGAGCCCGGCGGCGCGCTTCACCGTCGCCGGCACCAACGGCAAGGGCTCGACCTGCGCGATGCTGGAGGCGATTCTGCTCGCTGCCGGATACAGGGTGGGGCTGTACACCTCGCCGCACCTCCTTCGCTACAACGAGCGCGTCCGCGTCGACGGCGTGCCCGTGAGCGACGCGCGCTTGTGCGCGGCGTTCGAAACGGTCGAGCGTGCTCGCGGTGGGATCACGCTCACCTACTTCGAGTTCGGTACGCTGGCCGCGTGGGAGATCTTTGCGGCGGAAGCGCTCGACGCCGTGATACTGGAGGTCGGCCTGGGCGGGCGCTTGGACGCGGTCAACGCATTCGATGCCGACTGCGCGCTGCTCACCTCTGTCGATCTGGATCACACGGATTACCTCGGCGACACGCGCGAGCGCATCGGGTACGAAAAGGCGGGGATTTTCCGCGGGGGCAAGCCGGCGATCGTCTCAGATCCTGATCCGCCCCGTAGCGTTCTCGACCACGCGGGCGCGGTCGACCTCTGGCTGATCGGCCGGGACTTTGGCTACTGGAAACAAGGGCAGCAATGGATGTTTTGGGGGCGGGGCGTGCGCCGGGGCGGGCTCGCGACGCCCGCGCTCAGGGGCGACCGCCAGCTTGCGAATGCGAGCGCGGCGCTTGCCGCGCTCGATGCGCTGCGCGCGCGGCTTCCGGTCGGCATGCAGGACATCCGCAACGGTCTTGCGCAAGTGCAGCTTCCGGCGCGGTTCCAGGTACTTCCGGGACGACCGACAATCGTTCTGGACGTGGCGCACAATCCGCAGGCCGCGGGTGTGCTCGCGGAGAACCTCGCCGGGATGGGCTTCTATCCGGAGACCTACGGCGTTTTCGGCATGCTGCGGGACAAGGACATCGAAGGAGTCTGCCGGGCGCTGAAAGACAGGATTTCGGCTTGGTTCGCAGCCGATCTTTCGGTGCCGCGCGGCGCTGGCGCGCGAGTGCTGGCCGATGCACTCGCAAGCGCGGGTGCGGCCGGCGACGTGCTTTGCTTCAGCAACCCCGTCGAAGCCTATGCCGCCTCGCGGAAGCGGGCAAACGAAAATGATAGAATCGTGGTCTTTGGATCGTTCCACACCGTAGCCGATGTCATGCAGGGGATCGAGGCCGCCCGGATCGAAATTCGGGGGGCGCGGCAGGGGTCTTGAGGAAGGTCCGAATTCGCAGCTTATTTGGGGTCTTTTCCATTGGCAGACGACGCCAACCTGCTTAAGCGCCGCGCGCGCCGGCGGCTGGTCGGCGCAATCGCGCTGGTCGTGCTCGTCGTCGTCGTCCTGCCTGTCATTCTGGACCAGCAGCCCAGGCCCGTGCCCCAGGCGCTGACGGTGCAAATCCCCGGCCCCGACGGAGGGCCGTTCAAGACCCGGGTCCTTCCGCCGCTGCAGTCCCCGGCGGCGCCGCAGAAGAGCGAATCGACTCGGGCTGCGGCGAATGAACCGTCGAGCAAAGCGGTGCAAGCCGAGCCAGAACCGCCCTCGCGGCCCCGTGGTGCGAAGAAGGAAAACGCGAGGGGCGCGGACAAGGAGCGCGCGAAGACCCAGGTCGCCGAGGCTCGCCGCGCGCAAGCGCTGTTGAACGACGAGGGGTTTGTCGTCCCGCTCGGCGCCTTTACCAACCCTGACAACGCGAAGCAGGTGCAGGACCGGGCGGCTTCCGCAGGCATCAAGAGCTATACCGAGAGCGTCAAGAGCCAGCAGGGCGAGCAGACGCGCGTGCGGGCCGGACCTTTCGCAAGCCGCGACGCCGCGGAAAAGGCCCGCGACCGGCTCAAGTCCCTCGGCCTCGAAGTCGGACAGGTGGCACAACGATGACGTGGTTCGATTTTGGCGTACTGGTCGTCCTGGTGGTGTCGATCGCGATCAGCCTGCTCCACGGCTTGGCGCGCGAGATGGTCTCGCTCGGAGTGTGGGTCGGCGGGTTCATATTGGCGACGCTGTTCGGAGGCCACGTCGCCGGCTTCCTGCCGCAGAGCCTGGGCCCGCTGATGAGCGCGCTGATAGGCTTCCTGATCGTGTTCGGCGTGGTGCTGATTGTCGGGTGGCTCGTCGGGCTCGCGCTTTCGTCCGCCGTCCGCGCATCCGGTCTGGCTCCGGCGGATCGCGCGCTGGGGTCGGTCTTCGGCCTGGTAAGAGGGTTGATCATCGTGCTCGTCGTGGTGTTGCTGGCAGGCCTGACGCCGCTTCCGCGCGAAGCTTTCTGGCGCGACGCGGCGCTCTCGGGGCCGTTCGAGACCGCGGTACTCGCGCTGCGGCCCTATATGCCCGCGCGCCTGGCGCAACGCCTAAAGTACCGATGAGTCGAGAGGAATAGCGCGGATGTGCGGCATTCTCGGAGTCGTGGCGAAGACGCCGGTCAATCAGCTGCTGTACGACGGCCTGCTGCTGCTGCAGCACCGCGGCCAGGACGCAGCCGGGATCGTGACGTCGGAGCACAAGGCGTTTCACATGCACAAGGGGCCCGGGATGGTGCGCGACGTGTTTCGCACCCGCAACATGCGCTCCCTTTCCGGCGGCACCGGCATCGGGCACTGCCGCTATCCCACTGCGGGCTCGGCCTTCAACGCCGGCGAGGCACAACCTTTCTACGTCAACTCGCCGTTCGGGATCGTCCTCGGCCACAACGGCAACCTGACCAATTCCGAGGTGCTGAAGCAGGAGATGTTCCGTCAGGATCTGCGCCACATCAATACCAACTCCGACTCGGAAGTGCTGCTCAACGTGCTCGCGCACGAGCTGGAGCTCGCCGCAAAAGGTCAGAAGCTCGACCCCGAGACCATCTTTACGGCGGTGGCGAACGTGCACCGGCGTTGCCGCGGCGCCTACGCCGTGGTGGCCCTGATAGCAGGCTACGGGCTGCTTGCGTTCCGCGACCCGTTCGGAATCCGTCCGCTCGTATTCGGCCGCAATCACACCGACGAGGGACCTGAATATCTGGTCGCTTCGGAAAGCGTCGCGCTCACCGCATTCGGCTTCGAGCTGGTGCGGGACGTCCTGCCGGGCGAAGCCATCTTCATCGATGAAGGCGGAACGTTCAACAGCCGCCAATGTGCGGCCAAACCCGTGCTCGCGCCCTGCATCTTCGAATACGTCTACCTTGCCAGGCCCGACTCGGTCATGGACGCGGTTTCGGTGTACGAGAGCCGGCTGCACATGGGGCGGAAGCTTTCGGAAAAGATCAAGCGCACGACGCCCCATCTTGAAATCGACGTCGTGATCCCCGTTCCCGACACAAGCAGGCCGGCCGCGCTGGAGCTGGCTCATGGCCTCAACGTGACGTATCGAGAAGGCTTTATCCGCAATCGCTACATCGGCCGTACCTTCATCATGCCCGGTCAGACCATCCGCAAGAAATCGGTACGCCAGAAGCTGAGCGTCGTCGGCCTCGAATTCAAGGACAAGAACGTCCTGATCGTGGACGACTCGATCGTGCGGGGAACGACCGGCCGCGAAATCGTACAGATGGCGCGCGAAGCGGGTGCCAGCAAGGTGTTTTTCGCCTCTGCGGCGCCGCCGGTGCGCTTTCCGAACGTGTATGGCATCGACATGCCGACGCGTGCGGAGCTCATCGCCACCGGGCGGAACGAGGAGCAGGTCGCGCGCGAGATCGGGGCGGACGCGGTCATCTATCAGGATCTGGACGCGCTCAAGGATGCGGTGCGTGCGGTCAATCCGAAGCTCACGCAGTTCGAGACCTCGTGTTTCGACGGGGTGTACATCACCGGAGATATCACCAGCGAGTACCTTGCCTCGATCGAACGGCAGCGCGACGCCGGCCGTCAGGAAAGCGTGGAGGACGCCGAGGACAACCAGCTTGACCTCAACGCGGCCTG
>VBCH01000041.1 GCA_005884455.1 Betaproteobacteria bacterium | reverse complement strand
CGAGCGCCGTGGTCGGCTCATCGGCGATCAACAGGTCGGGTTTGCCGATCAGGGCCATCGCGATCATCACGCGCTGGCGCATGCCGCCGGAGAACTGGTGCGGGTAGCTGCGAACCCGCTGCCCTGCCTCCGGAACTCCGACTTCCTGGAGCGCCTGCAAAGCCATCCGGGCCGCTGCCGCCCGGCCGATTTTCTCGTGGATCAGCAGCGGTTCCATGAGCTGCTCTTCGATCGTCATGTACGGATTCAGCGAGGTCATCGGATCCTGAAATATCATCGCGACGCGCCGGCCGCGAATGCCGCGCAGGACCTCCTGCGGGCAACGCAGCAGATCGATGCCTTCCAGCACGGCGCCGGCGCCCTCGATCCGGCCGGGAGGCTGCGGCACCAGGCCCAGGAGCGAGAGGCACGCGACCGACTTGCCCGACCCGGATTCACCCACAATACCCAGCGTTTCGCCCCGATCGATGCAAAACGACACTCCGTCCACTGCACGCACGACACCGTTGCGCGTGTGAAAGGACGTGCGCAAGTCATCGACTTCAAGCAGCGCCACGCGCTCAGTCCTTCGATGCCCGGACGTCGAGCGCATCGCGCAGGCCGTCGCCGAGGAAATTCAGCGAGAACAGCGTCGCCGCGAATACCGCGGCCGGGTAGATCAGCAGCCAGGGCGCCTCCTCCATCTGCTCGGCGCCCTCCTTGATGAGCAGTCCCCAGGAGCTCATCGGCGGCTGCACGCCGAGCCCGAGGAAACTCAGAAAGGCCTCCAGCAGCATCACCGCGGGAATGGTGAGCGTCGTGTACACCATCACGGGACCGAGCACATTGGGGACCACGTGGCGCAGAACGATGCGGCGTTTGCGCAGGCCGAGCGCGACCGCCGCCTCGATGAATTCCTGCCGTTTGAGCGCCAGGACCTGCCCGCGCACGATGCGCGCCATGGTCAGCCATTCGACCGCGCCGATGGCCACGAACAGCAGGATGAAATTACGGCCGAAAACCGTCATCAGCAGAATCACGAAGATCGTGAACGGCAGGGCGTAGAGGATGTCGACGACGCGCATCATCACGGCATCGAGCTTTCCCCCGGCATAGCCGGCGATCGATCCCCACAGCACGCCGATGGTGAGCGAAACGCTGGTCGCCGCGAGCCCCACCAGCAACGATACGCGGCCCCCGAAGAACAGCCGCGCCAGCTGGTCGCGGCCAAGCTTGTCGGTGCCCAGCAGATGCGCCGCGCTTGGCGGCGCTGCACCCAAGGCGAGATTCTGTTCCTCGTACGAGTAAGCAAGGAACAACGGCCCGAACAGCGACAGTGCGGTCAGCACGATGAGCACGACGCCGCCGATGACCGCCATGCGGTTGCGGCGCAGGCGCGCCCACGCGTCCTGCCAGAGCGAACGCCCCGGCTCCACCGCGTCGGCGGCGAGCGCGGGTGATGCAGTCGCAGTCACGGGCACGGGCTAATTGGCGCGCTGCTTCGGGTTCAGCATGGCCTGGGCGATGTCGGCCGCCAGATTCAAGGCGACGACAAGTGCGGCGTAGAACAGGGCGGTGCCGATCGTGAGCGTGGCGTCGCGGTTGAAAACGCTGGTGACGAAGTGGCGGCCGAGGCCCGGAATATTGAAGATCGTCTCGATGACAAACGACCCCGTGAGGATGCCCGCGATCGCCGGGCCGAGAAACGACACCACGGGCAGCAGTCCGCCGCGCAGCGCATGCCGGAAAACCACGCGGGTCTCCGAGGCACCCTTGGCGCGCGCGGTCCGGATGAAGTCCTGGTTCAGCACTTCGAGCATGCCGCCGCGCGTGAGGCGCGCAATGTAGCCCGCGTACACCAGGCCGAGCGTCAGCGCGGGCAGCACGCGATCACGCGCGAAATCCCAGCCCGAGGCGTTGAATTGTTCGAAGTTCAACGCGAACACCAGCACCAGCAGCGGCCCCATCACGAACGTGGGCAGGCAGATGCCGGCCATCGCGGTGGTCGACGCGAGATAGTCGATCCAGGTGTTCTGCCTGACCGCCGCTGCAATGCCGAGCGGGATGCCGACCAGAAGCGCAACGCACAGCGCGATGCCTCCGAGCTCGAGCGATACCGGCAGCGCCGCCGCGATCAGCTCGTTCACCGAGCGGTTGGCGTGCTTGAACGAGGGGCCGAGGTCGCCGCGCAGGAGGTTCCCCATGTAGCTTGCGTACTGCTTCCACAGCGGCTGGTCGAGGCCGTAGAACGCCTCGATCTGCACTTTGATCTCCTGCGGGATGTTTTTTTCCGTGTCGAGCGGGCCGCCGGGCACCGCCTTCATCATGAAGAACGTAATCGTCGCCACCAGGACCAGGACCGGAATCGTCTCGAGGATCCGGCGGGCGATCAACTGCAGCATGCGGTGCGCGCTCGCCGTTTCAGGGGCGCTGCGCTGCGGCGCTTGCCGTCGCCAGAGATGCTTCCGGCCGCGGCGCGAGCCACACGTACGGATAGGGATGGTGATCGAGGATCGTGGCATTCCAGCCGCGCACCTCAGGTCGGAGCAGGTAAACGCGCGTGTAGTGATAGATCGGGATCACCGGCATCTCGTCGAGAAAGATCGCCTCGGCCTTCTGGAACAGCTCGTAGCGGGTCTGCTGGTCGCCGAGCCGGGACGCCTCCTTGAGCAGGCGGTCGTATTCGGCATTCGCCCATCCGGTCCGGTTGTTGCCGCTATCGGCAAGAAACGTCTCAAGGAATGTCGACGGATCCGCGTAGTCGCCGATCCAGCCGGCGCGCGACACGTCGTAATCCTTGCGTTTTTCCGTGTCGAGATAGACCTTCCATTCCTGGTTGAGCAGTCTCGCGTCGATTCCCAGCTCCCTCTTCCACATCTGCTGGATCGCCTCGGCGACGGACTTGTGCGACTCGGACGTGTTGTACAGGATGTCGAATGGAGGAAACCCCTTGCCGCCCGGATATCCGGCCTGCGCGAGCAGCCGGCGCGCGCCCTCGGGGTCGTAACGAATCGCGCTGCGGGACGTGTAACCGACCGTGTCCGGAGGCGTGAAGTAGTAGGCCGGCAGCTGGCCGCCCCGCGTGACGTTCTCGACGATGCTTTTCCGATCGATCGCCAGCGCCAGCGCCTGGCGCACGCGCTTGTCCCTGAACTGCGGCCGCGTCGTGTTGATACGGTAGAAATACGCGCCAAGATACGGATCGATGCGCAGCAGCTGCGGACTGTCCCTGCGGTAGACCGAAATCTTCGACTGCGGGACTTCCTCGGTCACGTGCAGCTGTCCCGAACGGAACGAGCGCTCCTCCGTGTCGTTGCTCTCGATCGGATGAAAATGAATTTCGTTCAACTTCACGCTTGCCGCATTCCAGTAGAGCGGGTTCTTCTTCACCACGATGACGTGGCCGACGACCCAGCGCGCGAGCACAAAGGGCCCGTTGCCGACGAAATTGCCCGGCCGCGTCCAGCGGTTGTTGCGCTGATAGGGATCGCCGTACCGCGCGATCGTCGGCAGATGCACCGGCCACCACGAATAGTGATTGAGCAGCGACAGGAAATACGGCACCGGCCCGTTGAGCGTGATGCGCAGGGTGCGCTCGTCGAGCGCCTGCGCGCCGACACTCGAGAAGTCCTGCGTCTTGCCCTTGTAGTAATCCTCCGCGCCCTTCATGACGAAATACATGTAGGCGTACTCGCAGCCCAGCGACGGCGTGAGCGCTCGCCGGTAGGAGCGCACGAAGTCGTGCGCCGTCACCGGATCGCCGTTCGACCAGCGGATGCCCGCACGCAGGTGAAACGTGTAGACCGTGCCGTCGGGGGAAATGTCCCAGCGCTCCGCCTGCCCGGGCACCGGATGCAGATCGGTCGGGTCCTCGGTGACCAGGTTTTCGATCAGCGCCTGCAGGATGTTGTGCTCCGTCACGCCCTGGACGATGTGCGGATCGAGTTCCTGGGGGTCGGACTTGTTGCCCATGTGGAGGATCTGCAGCCGGTCGCCCTCGCCCACGAGCGTGGGCGGCTTGCTGCAACCGGCGACAAGCACCAGCCCGGCCAGCGCCGCGAACGCCAACTCCCGGACGGAACAACGATTCGTTTTGGGGCGCATAGGACGGATTGGATTCTATGCCAATCATCGCACTTAAGCGCGATCTGCAAACCGATGGCCGCGCCGCGACGGCAAGCAGGGTGCACGATTTGACTTGACTGAATCCGCTACAATCGCGCGATCCTGACTACGAGGCAGGGGCAAGATGGGGTTTCTCGCCGAAAAGCGCATCCTGGTCACGAGTCT
>VBCH01000040.1 GCA_005884455.1 Betaproteobacteria bacterium | reverse complement strand
CCGCCGACGTGCACGTGGTAGCATTTGATCACGCGCCAGATCCGCTTTTCCCATTCGAGCAGATGACCGATGCGGATTTCGGTAGCGAGAACTTTGGCCATGGTTTGAATGCGCTGGAAGCAAGGCGCGGCATTCTATAACACTCCGGTGACGAAGTCGAAATTGCAATCCGGATACGATCCCGCCTGCCGCGCCTGCCCGCGGCTCGCCGGATACCTCGATCGAATCCGGCTGGAGCATCCCGACTACCACGCGCGCCCCGTCGCGCCCTTCGGTCCGACGCACGCGGCCTTGCTGGTGGTGGGCCTCGCTCCGGGACTCCATGGGGCGAACCGCACCGGCCGGCCTTTCACCGGGGACCATGCCGGCATCCTGCTGTACAGGACCCTGCACCGGTACGGGTTCGCCAGCCACGAGGGCTCGTCCGATCCGGGGGACGGTCTCGAGCTCATCGGTTGCCGCGTCACCAACGCGGTGAAATGCCTTCCGCCGCAGAACAGGCCGCAGCCCGACGAAGTGCGCCGCTGCAATCGGTATCTTGCCGGGGAGATCGCCGCCGTGCGGCCGCGCGCGATCCTCGCGCTCGGTGCGATCGCCCACCGCGCGGTGTTGATGGCTCTCGATCTCGCCCCGGGGCGGCATCGCTTCGCGCACCGCGCGGTTCACGAGCTCGCTGCGGCTTCGCCCGTGGCGCGGCTTTTCGATAGCTATCACTGCAGCCGCTATAATACGCAGACGAAGCGGCTCACCGCAGCGATGTTCGAGGCGGTGGTTCGCGATATCGCGACTTTCCTTCGCAGCGCCCGATGACTTCCCCAAGCAAAGCGCTGCGAGCCGAAGCGAACCGGAGCGCTCCGCCCACGGTGGTGTTCGACGCGCAAGCATTGCTCGCCAACTTGCCGGGTTTGCCGGGCGTGTACCGCATGATCGGCGCGGAAGGCGAGGCGCTCTACGTCGGCAAGGCGGGCGACCTGAAAAAGCGCGTCTCGTCGTATTTTCAAAAAACGCAGCACGGCCCGCGCATCGCCATGATGCTGACGCAGGTCGCGGCAGTCGAGATCACGGTCACCCGCTCCGAAGCGGAGGCGCTGATCCTCGAGAACAATCTCATCAAGTCGCTCGCGCCGCGCTACAACATCCTGTTCCGCGACGATAAGTCCTATCCCTACCTGATGGTGAGCGGCGGGGAATTCCCGCGTCTCGGTTTTCACCGCGGGGCGATGGACAAGGCGCATCACTACTTCGGTCCGTTTCCGCACGCGGGCGCGGTGCGCGAGAGCATCCAGCTGCTTCAAAGGGTGTTTCGGCTGCGCACCTGCGAAGACTCGGTCTTCCAGAACCGCTCGCGGCCCTGCCTTCTCTACCAGATCAGGCGCTGCACCGCGCCCTGCGTGGGGCAGATCTCCGCCGCCGCCTACGCGGAAAACGTCAAGAGCGCGCAGCTCTACCTCGAGGGACGCAGCGACACCGCGCTCAAGAGGCTCGAAACCCGCATGCAGCAGGCTTCCGACGCGCGCCGCTATGAGGAGGCGGCGATCTACCGCGACCAGATTCAGTCCCTCGCCAAGGTCAGCCAGCGCCAGTACGCCGACACCGGCGCGGACGTCGATGTGGATATCATCGCCGTCGCCATGGAGCACGGCTTCGCTTGCGTCAACCTGGTGATGGTGCGCGGCGGCAGGCAGCTCGGAGACCGCAGCCTTTTTCCGCAAAATGCGGAGGACCGCGACGCCAAGGAAGTGCTCGCCGCGTTCATCGCGCAGCATTACTTGGAACGGCCGATACCGCCGGCCCTGGTCGTCGGCGAAGAGCTGGACGTGGAAGAGCTCGAAGCCACGCTCACCGAGCACGCGAAACGCGGCGTCCGCGTTCACACGCATCCAACGGCCGAGCGCCGTGCCTGGCTCGAGATGGCCCGGCAAAACGCGCTTCAGGCCCTGAAGTCGAAGCTCACCGAGCACAGCACCCAGGAAACGCGGCTCGCGGCATTGCGCGAGGCATTGGGCCTGCCCGACACCGTGCAGCGCATCGAATGCTTCGATGTGAGCCACACCATGGGCGAGGCCACGGTGGCTGCCTGCGTGGTGTACGATCGCATGGACATGTGCCGGGGCCAATACCGTCGCTACAACATCGAAGGCGTGCAGCCCGGCGACGACTACGGCGCTCTGGCGCAGGCGCTTTCGCGGCGCTACGGCAGGATAGCGGGCGGGGAGGGCGTCGCCCCCGACCTGATTTTCATCGACGGCGGCAAGGGACAGGTGAGCGCGGCGAGAGAAGCGCTTGCCGAAGTCGGTCTCTCCGACATTGCGCTCGTGGGCATCGCCAAGGGCCCGGAGAGAAAGCCCGGCCTCGAGGAGCTGTGGGTCGGCGAGCGCGTGGTAACGCTTGTTCCGGACCACCCCGGACTGCATCTGATCCAGCGGATTCGCGACGAGGCGCACCGGTTCGCCATCGCCGGGCACCGGGCGCGGCGCTCCAAGCGGCGCACCACCTCGACGCTGGAGGGCATAGCCGGGATCGGCGCCAAACGCCGCAAGCAGTTGCTCACGCGGTTCGGCGGGCTGAAAGGCGTCATGGGCGCGAGCATCGAGGATCTGACGCAGGTCGAGGGCATCAGCCGCAAGCTCGCGGAAAAAATCTACAAGGAACTCCATGCCGCTTAACGTTCCGATCCTTCTCACGTGGCTCCGCATCCTCACCATCCCGCTGGTGATCGGAGTGTTCTATGTCCCCGAGGTCTGGCTCTCCAGTTGGCACCAGAACTTGATTGCGACCTCGTTGTTCATCGCGGCTGCAATCACGGACTGGCTCGATGGCTACCTCGCGAGGCGCCTGAACCAGACGTCGGCGTTCGGCGCGTTCCTCGACCCGGTCGCCGACAAGCTGATGATCGCCGCGGCGCTGATCGTGCTGGTCTGGCTTCAGCGCGTGGACGCGATCATCGCCGTGGTCATCATCGGCCGGGAGATCGCCGTTTCGGCGATGCGCGAATGGATGGCGAAGATCGGCCAGTCGAAGAGCGTCGCGGTGAACTTCCTCGGCAAGATAAAGACGATCTCCCAGATGATCGCCGTGCCGATGCTGCTCTATTCCGAGCGGATCGGCGTGCTCAGCCCGCAGCGTGTCGGCACCTGGCTCATCTATCTGGCCGCGTTACTGACGCTGGTGTCGATGTTTTACTACTTGAAACTCGCTCTGGCGCCACGTGCGGCAGGAGATCGCCGCCGGCTTGACCGCAGGGGGATCGATCCGTAGAATTTCGGCCTGCTCTCGCGGGAGTAGCTCAGTTGGTAGAGCGTAACCTTGCCAAGGTTAAGGTCGGGAGTTCGAGACTCCTCTCCCGCTCCAGAATCCTGAAGGAACAGCCTGTTCTCGAAGTCCCTCGCTGTTCCTGGTCTCAAGCGCGGCGGGGTGGCAGAGTGGTCATGCAGCGGCCTGCAAAGCCGTGGACGCCGGTTCGATTCCGACCCCCGCCTCCAACGGATCAGGGGCACCCGCTCCCAGTTTCTTTCTGACACAATCCCCGCCTAAAGCCCGGGTGGTGAAACTGGTAGACACAAGGGACTTAAAATCCCTCGACGGGTAATTCCGTCATGCAGGTTCGACCCCTGCCCCGGGCACCAACGGAGTAGCATGAACTCGAGGCTCAATGTGCATTTTCGCAACATTTTCTCTCCATACCCAATGACACTCAGTGACGATTCGAGTGACGATTCGCCTACGGGAGGTCAGCACTCGCCATGATCGAGAGTTGGGTCGACTTCGTCTTCAACGTGATCGGAGGGGCGACTGCGTTTCTTTGCCTGTTCGACGGCACGCGGCGGCTTTGCGCCTACGGCGTGCATGGCAAGGCGGTGTTGATGACGGTTCTGGCGGCCGGTATCTGCGCCCTGTACGGCGGCTTCGCCTACTGGAAATATTCCGACCTGAAGGCGACGTTGAGCATGAATCAGCGAAAGGCCGCGGCTTCTCCGCTGCCCGCGAACTGGGGCAGGCTTTCGCCGGAGAAAAAGGAGGTCGCGAGCGTCGGGCGAGCGCGCCGGACGTTCATGGAGTCAGGGACGCTGGCGAGCTACGTCGATCGCAGCGGCGGGACGAGGACCCTCGCCCCGACCCAGGAAGATCTGATGCGGCGCGAGCGCGCGGTGGCCTACTACGCGCGCGCGGAATATTCTGCCCGCGGCAGCTTGGCTGAAGCTCTGCTCTGGCCGATCATCGGGCTGGTCGCAGTCCTGTTCGGAATCTTGATGTCGCTCGAGAAGGTGTCGGCCGACCCGACTCGGGAACCCGGCGACGCCTAGTTCCGACGGCGATGCCGCTGCTCTCCAGCCTCAAACAACGCGCGCGACACCTCAAGAGCGAAACTCTCGCGCTTTGGCTCGCCGCGCGCCATCCTGGCACGCCCTGGTACGCGAAGCTTCTGGTCGCGGGAATCGTGGCCTATGCGCTGAGCCCCATCGACCTCATCCCCGACTTCG
>VBCH01000039.1 GCA_005884455.1 Betaproteobacteria bacterium | reverse complement strand
GGGAGCGTCGAGCAGGCGGGTTTTGCGGTGCTGAAGTCACCCATCCCCTCCATCTTGGTCGAGACGGCGTTCATCAGCAATCCCGACGAGGAGACGCGTCTGAACGACGCGGCCTACCAGGAAAAAATCGCGATCGCGATCCTCCGTGGCATCAAGGGCTACATCGCGAAAAATCCCCCTCTATCCCGTTCCACCCTCGCGTCGATTCGCTGATTCCCCTGTCGGCCGGCCTTCGGTTCCCGCCCCCTTCAGCCGCTGCCTGACATACTCGAACGCGAGCGGCATCACCGACAGCACGACGATGCCGACGATGACCCAGGTGAGGTTCTCCTTCACGAAGGGCACGTTGCCAAACCAATACCCGGCATAGAGGAGCAAGAGCACCCACGCGAGCGCCCCCGCCACGTTGTAGGCGGTAAAGTTGAGGTAACTCATGCGCGCGATGCCGGCGACGAACGGGGCGAAAGTCCTCAGGATGGGCACGAAACGGGTGATCACGATGGTCTTCCCGCCGTGCTTCTCGTAGAACGCGTGCGCGCGGTCGAGCGCCCTTCGATTGAAGAACCGCGATTGCTCCCAATGGAAGACTCTCGGGCCTATGAAGCGGCCGATCGAGTAGTTGACGGTGTTGCCGAGCACCGCCGCGGCGACCAGCAGCAGCGCGAGCAGGTGCACGTCGATGCCGCCTCCGGCCGCAAGGGCCCCGGCGATGAAAAGCAAGGAGTCTCCGGGAAGAAAGGGCGTCACGACCAGGCCGGTCTCGCAAAAAATAATGACGAAGAGCAGCAGGTAAACCCAGGCGCCGTGTTGCTGAAGCAGTGTTGCAAGGTGGCGGTCGAGATGAACCAGCAGATCCCAGCCGGAAAACAGGAGCTCCACCGCGGCATTCTACCGCGTCACATATAATTGGAACGCGCGCCCCTTTCAAGAGAGCTCGCAGCGCCGTTCGATCGGCTTTTGGGAAGAATCGCAAACGTGCCCGCCATCCGCCCACTGCCCGAAACGCTCATCAGCCAGATCGCGGCCGGGGAGGTCGTCGATCGGCCGGCGTCGGTGCTGAAGGAACTCCTCGAAAACAGCCTCGATGCGGGCGCGACCGACATCGGCGTCGCGCTTGCCGAGGGCGGCATCAAGCAGATCCGCGTCACCGACAACGGCTCGGGCATCGCGAAGGACGACCTGCCGATGGCTTTCGCTCGGCACGCGACCAGTAAGATCGCCTCGCTCGAGGATCTCGAACAGGTCCGCTCGCTCGGATTTCGCGGCGAGGCGCTGGCGAGCATCGCATCGGTCGCGCGCGTCGCTCTCGCGAGCCGCGCCGCCGGAGCCGCCCACGCCTTCGCGCTCAGCGCCGAAGCCGGAAGTATCGGCGCCACGGAACCGGCCGCGCATCCCGCCGGAACCGCCGTTGAAGTCAATGACCTCTACTACAACACCCCGGCGCGGCGCAAGTTCTTGAAGAGCGACGCCACCGAGTTTGCTCACTGCGAGGAAGTGTTCACGCGTGCGGCGCTGTCGCGGTCCGACGTCGCCCTTACCCTGAGACACAATGGGCGAGTCGTCGCGCGGCTTGCCACCGCCGACCCCGCGCAGCGGATCGCGGCGGCTCTCGGCGCGGAGTTCGCGCAGTCGATGCGCCCGGTCGTAGCCAACGGCGTGCTGAAGCTCTCGGGCTTCGCCGGGTCGCCCGCGTACACGCGTGCCTCGCGCGACGCACAGTTCGTCTACGTGAACGGCCGCTTCGTGCGCGACAAGCTGCTCTCGCATGCGCTGCGCGAGGCCTATCGCGACGTCCTGCACGGCGAGCGCCATCCCGCGTACGTGCTTTTCCTCGAGATCGATCCGCGCGGCGTCGACGTCAACGTCCATCCGGCAAAGATCGATATCCGCTTCCGCGACCCGCGCGCCGTGCACCAGTTCGTGTTTCATGCGGTCGCGAAGGGTCTTGCCGGCACGGCGGCCGAAACTCCGGCCGCGATCGCCTCGCCCCTCGCGGCGGGCCGTTCCATACGGCCGCGCGCCGACCAGATCGGCCTGGGCCTCGCCCAGCCGGTGGCGAGCTATACCGCGATGTTCGCCGACCGGCGCCCGGGGGCGGACCTCGCTGCAGTGCAGAGTGGCGTGCACGAACACCCAAACGCGCCGGACGCACCGCCCCTAGGCTTCGCGCTCGCGCAGCTTCACGGCGTGTACATCCTCGCGCAGAACCAGCAGGGGTTGATACTCGTCGACATGCATGCAGCGCACGAGCGCATCCTCTACGAAAGACTCAAGCGCGCGCTCGATTCCCGGGCGATGAACACCCAGAAGCTCCTCATCCCCTCCACTTTCCACGCCGACCGGGTCGATGTGGCCACCGTCGAGGAGCACGGCGCTACGCTCAACCAGCTCGGCTTCGACGTGAACGCGATCTCGCCTTTCGCGCTGGCGGTGCGTGCGGTCCCGGCCATGCTGGCCGAGGCCGATGCCGCGGAGCTGGCGCGCGCGGTATTGAGGGACATCCGCGAATACGGCGCGAGCCGCGTGCTCACCGAGCGCCGGGACGAGCTGCTCGGGACGATGGCGTGCCACGGCGCGGTGCGCGCCCACCGCGCCCTGACGATCCTGGAAATGAACGCCTTGCTGCGCGAGATGGAGGAGACCGAGCGCTCCGGGCAGTGCAACCACGGCCGCCCGACGTGGTACCAGATGAGCCTCGCGGACCTGGACAAGCTGTTCCTCCGGGGACGGTAGCGGTTGGCCAAGCTGCCCCCGGCAGTTCTGCTGATGGGTCCGACTGCGAGCGGCAAGACACCGCTTGCACTTGCGCTTGCACGCCTGCTGCCGATGGAGATCGTCAGCGTCGATTCGGCGCAGGTCTACCGCGGCATGGACGTCGGCACAGCGAAGCCCTCGGCGTCCGAGCGCAAGGGCGTACCGCACCATCTGGTCGACATCATCGACCCGACCGAAGCCTATTCGGCCGCCCGCTTCCGCGCCGACGCCCTCAAGCTCATGCGGGAGATCGCGGCGCGCGGACGCATTCCCTTGCTTGCCGGCGGCGCCATGCTCTACTTCAAAGCCTTGCGCGAAGGCCTGTCGGAGCTCCCTGATGCCGACGAGGGCATACGCGCGCAGATCGATGCCGAGGCGGCGGCGCGTGGCTGGCCGGCGCTGCACACAGAATTGTCGAAGGTGGATCCGCAGACTGCCGCACGGCTGAAACCGAACGACGCGCAGCGCATCCAGCGGGCGCTCGAAGTCTTTCGGGTGGTCGGCGAGCCGATGTCGCGGCTGCTCGGACGCAGAGCGCGCGCCGCCCTTCCCTTCCGGCTCATCGAGCTCGCGCTCGTGCCCTCGGATCGCGGCGCGCTGCATCGGCGCATCGAAGCGCGTTTCGACGCGATGCTCGAGCGCGGGCTGGTCGAAGAGGTGCGCGCGTTGCGAAAACGCTACCCTCTGCGCCCCGGCCTGCCGTCGATGCGTTGCGTCGGATATCGGCAGACATGGCAGCATCTCGAGCGGGAAATCGACCGCGACGAATTGCGCAACCGCGGGATATTCGCCACGCGCCAGCTCGCCAAGCGCCAGCTCACCTGGCTGAGAGCCGCTCAAGGGGCCGAGGTCCTTGACTGCCTCGACCACGCTCTCGTGGAGAAATCGGCCGCCTTCGTGCGCAGCGCGCTACGCGCCTGACGCGTTACACCATCAGCGGCACGATCAGCAGCGCGACGATGTTGATGATCTTGATGAGCGGGTTGACCGCCGGGCCCGCGGTGTCCTTGTAAGGGTCTCCCACGGTATCCCCGGTTACCGCGGCCTTGTGCGCGTCCGAGCCTTTGCCCCCGTGGTGTCCGTCTTCGATGTATTTCTTGGCGTTATCCCAGGCGCCGCCGCCCGTGGTCATCGAGATCGCGACGAAAAGCCCGGTGACGATCGATCCCATCAGGACGCCGCCCAGGGCCTGCGGCCCGAGCAGCAAACCCACCACGATCGGCACGAGCACCGGAAGCAGCGAGGGCACGATCATCTCCTTGATCGCCGCGCGCGTAAGCATGTCTACCGCGACGCCGTATTCGGGCTTCGCTTTGCCTTCCATGATGCCGGCGATCTCCTTGAATTGCCTCCGCACCTCGATCACTACCGCCCCGGCGGCGCGCCCCACCGCCTCCATGGCCATCGCCCCGAAGAGGTAAGGCACGAGGCCTCCGATGAACAGGCCGATGATCACCATGTGGCTCGACAAATCGAAGGACAAGGATTTGCCCGCGTGATCGAGCGCGTGCGTATAGTCGGCAAAAAGGACGAGCGCCGCGAGGCCTGCCGAGCCGATGGCATAACCCTTGGTCACCGCTTTGGTGGTGTTGCCGACGGCGTCCAGCGGATCCGTGATGGCACGAACCGAGTCGGGAAGATTCGCCATCTCGGCGATGCCGCCCGCGTTGTCGGTGATCGGGCCGTAGGCGTCCAGCGCGACGATGATCCCGGTCATCGACAGCATCGAGGTCGCGGCGATCG
>VBCH01000251.1 GCA_005884455.1 Betaproteobacteria bacterium | reverse complement strand
ATAAGTGGAAGCCATGAAGATCTGCGACAGCAGCGAATCGGGGTAGAGCGCGATCGGAGCGAGCATCTGATCGAGCTCCTGCTGCGTGGCCGCGGCATGGCGCGGGGCAGGCGCTTGGGTCTGCGCAAAGGCGACCGACGTCGAGACGAGCAGCACGAGCAGTTGCTTCAATGCATGTCTGATGAACGTTTTCATGGACACCTCCTGTCACGATCGAAGGTAGGCATCTCGTTGCGTCTCATGAGTACAGGAACGTACAGGTTGCTCCGGCGGTTGAATCCGATCAAGCAGGCTCGATGATTCTTATTGTAAGAATTTGTGTCCGAATCCCGGCCTCCTCGACCGTCACGGCTCCCGCCGGAAGCTGATGTCGCCGTACTGTGCGCGCGCCTTCTCCCGCGTGTTGCTTGCGTCGGTCATCACGCCCACCCCGACGATGTCCCAGGGTTCCTCGCCGAAGGCGCGCCGGTAGTCCTCGAGGACGTTGCGCCGGAGCTCACGCCACTCGCCCACGCCGCCCCTTTCGACGACGATCGTCTGGATCTTGCCGGTGGGGATGCTCGGGGTGGTGGTGCCGACCGGGGCGTCGCTCGACCACGAGTACATGATGATGGCGTACGGCATCTTCTCGCCGGTCAGCGCCTTGTAGAGCCTCAGCGTAAAGCGTTCGCCGAGGTCGAGCCGCGTGACGTCACCGTGAAAAGCGACGATCACGCGCGCCGGCGAGTCGTCGCGCGCGGGGACCCGCGGGTCGAGGTCGACCGGCGTCTGCAGGACGCGCCAGCGCCACTCGATCACCGGATGGCGCGCCGGATCGATGTGGATGCGCCTATAGAACCCCGAGGCCGAGCCGTCCGCGCGCCCTTCGAGCACCACGCCCGGGCCGCCGTCGACTAGCGCGTAGTCGCTCTTCGTCGCGAAGGGCGAAACGATGAAGCGGCCCCAGCCGGGCTGCGAATCGCCCGCGCGGCCCGCGGAGAAACGCGCCACTTCGACGAGCGCGCCGCTCTCGATCGGGAGCTCGGCCACGATCGTGGTCGAGGCGAGCAGCTCGTCGATCGGGACGCCGACGCAGCCGGCGAGCGCCGCGCCGAAAGCGAGCGCCGCCGCACGGGAAGGGTTCATGCGTCCAGTAGATCACCCGGACCTCGACTTGACAATGCCCTGACAAAGCAAAACACGGCGACAAACGAGGCGACTGGGAGTAGGCTTACCCCGGCATTTCCCGAACGACGATGTAAATTCCCTTGCGCCCCTGGTCTCAGCACCTCGCGAATCTGGCGCGCGCCGCGTTCTGGCTGCTTCTCGCGCTCGTCCTCCTGCTGCAGCTCGTCGGCTCGCGCGGGGTCGACCGGCAGCGCGCGGCGGCGCTCGGCCAGTTCGAGCGTGAGCGCAGCTCCCGGGTGATCGCGATGATCCACCGCCAGGAAGGCGCGAGCCTGCTGGGCGTCCCCGTGGCGGGCAGCATCAGCATCGACGATTCCGAGGCCGTGCTGCGCGCCATCCGCTTGACGCCCCCGGAGCAGCCGATCGACATCATCCTGCACACGCCGGGCGGACTGGTGCTCGCCGCCGAGCAGATCGCCAAGGCCCTGGTCGAACGAAAAGGGAAAGTCACCGTGTTCGTGCCGCACTACGCGATGAGCGGCGGCACCCTGATCGCACTCGCCGCGGACGAGATCGTGATGGACGCCAACGCGGTGCTCGGACCGGTCGACCCGCAGATCGGCGACATGCCCGCGGCCTCCATCGTCAAGGCGGTGACGATCAAGGGGCCGCGAAACGTTTCGGACGAGATGCTCGTCCTCGCCGACATCGCCCAGAAAGCGCGCGTGCAGGTGGCGAGCTTCGTCGTCCAGGTGCTCCTGAAGCAGATGCCCGAGAAGCAGGCACTGCAGGTCGCCACCGTGCTTTCCGAGGGCCGCTGGACCCATGATTTCCCGATCACCGTGCAGGCGGCGCGCCTGCTCGGGCTCAAGGTCTCGACCGAGATGCCGCGCACCGTGTACGACGTGATGGATCTCTACCCGCAGGGCGGCGGCATCAAGCCCTCGGTCTGGTACGTGCCGCTGCGCCGGGCTCCGGCGCGCGGCGGCTCGACTACGCAGCCGTCACCGGACACCCTTCCCGAAGGAAAGGGCGGCAGCGCGGCGCGCTAAGGCCGCCGCGCCGGCCTCACTGCGCCGCCCGAAAGGTGATGTCGCCGTACTGCGCGCGGGTTTTCGCGCGCGTATCGTCGGCGTCGGTCATCACCCCGACCGCGACGATGTCCGAGGGTTCCTCGCCGAAGGCCTGCCGGTAGTCCTCGAGCACATTGCGCCGGAAATCGCGCCACTTGCCGGTGCCGGCGCCGCCCCTTTCGACGACGATCATCTGGATCTTCTCGGTGTAGCCGCTCGAGGCGACGACGCCGACCGGTGCGTCGCTCGCCCAGACGTACATGAGCATGGCGTACGGCAGCATCTCGCCCGTGAGCGCCTTGTAGAGCCTCAGCGTGTTGCGCTCGCCGATATCGAGCCGCTTCGAGTCGCCGTGGAAGCAGATGACCAGGCGCGCCGGCGAGTCGTCGCGCGACGGAACCCGGGGGTCGGCGCGGGCGAGCGGCTCGAGAACCCGCCAGCGCCACTCGACCATCGGATGGCGCCGCGGATCGATGTGGACGCGCCGGTAGTATCCCGAGGCCGAGCCGTCTGCGCGCGCCTCGAGCACCGCGTGCGGGTTGCCGTTGACGAGGCGATACTCGGTGCGCGAAGCGAAGGGCGAGACGACGAAGGGGCTCCAGTCGCCGGGCGGCGCCTCCCCCACCCGGCCGGCGGAGAACCGCGCCGCTTCGACGAAGGCGCCGCTCTCGCGCGGGAGCTCGGCGACGATCTGGGTCGAGGCGAGCAGGTCGTCGACCGGGGTGCTGACGCAGCCGCAGAGCGCGGCGCAGCCAGCGAGCGCCGCGGCATTGCGGAGAAATTTTGCGGGAAGAGCCATATATCCGTGTCGGGAGGGAAGTGTACTATTGGGATCAGGGAACTGGGAATCAAGTACCGGGAATCCGGAAAACCCGCAGGAAATAGGAGGTTCTCATGAGCGCCAACAGCGGCCCCGGCTGGAAGAAGTATCCGAAGCACCGCATCACGACGAAGCCTGCGGGCGTGCGCGTGCAAATCAAGTTCAAGGGCGAGGTCATCGCCGACACGAGGAACGCGATCCAGCTCGAGGAAACCCATGTCGGCCACGTGGTGGCGCCCGTCGTCTATTACATCCCGCGCAAGGACGTGAAGATGGAGCGGCTCGTCCGCACGAGCCACGAAACCTCCTGCCCGTTCAAGGGCCAGGCGTCGTACTACTCGCTCAAGGACGGTCCCGAGAACGCAGTCTGGACCTACGAGCAGCCCTACGACGAGATGCTCGCGATCAAGGAACTGCTCGCCTTCTATCCCGACAAGGTCGATACGATCGTTGCAGAGACGAAGTAAAATCCCCACCCATGACAGTGAGACTCAAGCGGCGCGCTGCGATTCTGATATTTGCGCTGCTCGCCTTCGCCCAAGCGAACGTGGCGTTCTCCTACTGCGAAATGGACCGCGGCACGATGAACCACGCCATGGCAGCCGGCAACGACAAGTCCGGCGCGGGCTGCGAGGCGCCCCCGACGGACACGATGCCGCCGAACGCCAATCTGTGCGCGCTGCACTGCACCTGGGACCTCCAGGTCGCGGGCGTTGCCGTCGCGATCGTCCAGTCACCAACCGATCTGCCGATTCTTACCGTCGCCCTGCCGCACACGGCGCCCGCGCCTCGAACCGGACTTTGCGCACCGCCTTTAGGTGCACCGCCGCACCGCATCCTCCTGCACTCCTTCCTGATCTGAACTCCCGGCCGCCGCTCAGGCGGCTTTCGGTGTTTTCGAGCCGCGACCTCCGGCCGCGGCAATCAAGCACATTCGGAGAGCGGAATGCGGATATTTCGGAAAGTTTCTTGTTGTGCGGTGCTGCTCAGTTCACTCCTTGGACTTGCCCACGCCGCGGGCGATCCGGCGCGCGGATCGCGGGTATTCGGGCAATGCGCGGCCTGCCATTCGGTGGCGCCTGGGGAGCATATGA
>VBCH01000250.1 GCA_005884455.1 Betaproteobacteria bacterium | reverse complement strand
AATAACGGTAATGTCGGCCGCCTGCCTGCGTCCCATCTCCGCAAGCAAACGCTTGACTTCCTGCTTCGATTCCTCGGTAAATTCGTCGTTGCCACTCTCGAAATAGAGGATAAAGGAGATAGGACGCGACGGCTGGGCGGCGAGTGCGCTGCCAAAAACGTCCTTTACCTCGCTCTGGCTCGCAGTGCCGCGTTGCACACCGCCGTCAGCTGTCGTCCGGGCGGCGGCGTAGGCGGTATTGAGCACAGCCTTGCCCTTCTGGCCTTGGACAACGACTGTTCCGACTTTGCCCTCCTTGTCCGGCAAGAGCACTATCAAATCTTGGCTTGATGTGGCGCAGGCGCCGAGGACCAGTGACGCGATCAGCGCAGCGTAGTGCCGGCGCATGAAGTCCCTCAGGGTTCAGTCGCTAGAACGAACGAGGAACTCGGTTCCGCGCACCCCGAGTATCGAAGAAGGAGTCTTCACTTTCATCGCATCGGGGGACTGCTTGGCTATTTTCCCAGATACCACCGACAGAGTTCCCCTGCGGAGAGAGGATTCGAAAGCACCTTCGTGCGTAGTCGAGTTGAACGCGTATCGCTCGATGGTAAGCACGCTGTTGGGGCCGACCGACAGAAGCGAATTGTCGACGAAGGCAATACCGGCTGATCCGTCCGCGCCGGTCACCACGGTGTCGGTCGCCTGCAGATGTGTCCCCACGCGTGCCGGGAGGCGCTGGCCGCTGCGCTCGAGATATACCGAGCCCTTGGCGACTCTGAACTGCGCTATGTCACTTGCCCAGCCTGCAATCGGCGCAATGCTGCACGCGAGAGCAACGAGGAACCGACGAATGACGATAAAACGAGTTGATTGCATAGTTACCCCCCAATAATTGGCCTGCTTTGCAATTCCGGAGGTGGCCAGCGCCTGCGAGGACGCGTTGTTCCTATCTATAATAGCTTAAACGGCCTTTTCCCGGCTCATCCCGTCAATGGTTAACGCTCCGCTTGCCCGGTTCCCGGCCAGGATGGACTCCATGGCCGAAATCCGGGCTTTTGTTGAGGACGCGTGTACCACTGCCGGAATAGGTCGGGAAGATTGCCTGAAGCTCCTCCTCATCGTCGAGGAATTATTCACGAACACGGTTACCCACGGTTATCGCGAGGAGAGCGAGTCCCCGGTGTGGATCGCATTTGATCCCTGCGATACGGGATTTAGCTTGCGCTACGAGGACGCAGCCCCGCCGCACAATCCATTCGGCGAATATCGCCCCATGGATACCGCCGTCCTCATCGCTCAGCAGCCGGTGGGTGGTCTCGGCTTAAAACTCATTAGATCGCTCGCCACGGACGCCGCCTACAGCCGCGAAGGCGAGCGCAACTGCATCAGGCTCACATTCGCGACACGCGCCCGCACTTGACGCGCTTGCCAACCCCAACCGCTTGGAGTAAGGTCCCTTCGAGCAACGTAGGGGTCCTGACCAAGCTACTTTGCCTGGGCGGGTGAGAGCAAACCCTTCGAACCTGATGCGGATAATGCCGCCGCAGGGAAGCGTTGAACGGCCGGTCCCTTCGCTCCCCTGCGGTTTGTACGTGAGAGGAGCGCCATGAACGCCAATCCAAAGTTTCTCGCCCAGACCGCGCGCGTCGATGACGCAGCGGTCAAACCCATGCCGAACTCGCGCAAAGTTTACGCCCAAGGCTCGCGCAGCGACCTCCGTGTGCCGATGCGCGAGATCGTTCAATCCGACACGCCGGCCTCGTTCGGCGCGGAGAAAAATCCTCCGCTTTTCGTCTATGACACGTCCGGCCCCTACACGGATCCGCGAGTCAAGATCGACATCCGCGCTGGCCTCGCGCCAGTGCGCGCGCAGTGGATCGAAGAGCGCGCCGATACGGAAGAACTCCCAGGCCCGACTTCGAAGTACGGCCTCGAGCGCCTCGCTGATCCAAAGCTTGCAGACATGCGTTTTAGCCTGAAAACGCGGCCGCGCCGGGGAAAGTCGGGTCATAACGTGACCCAGATGCACTATGCGAAAAGGGGTATCGTCACGCCGGAAATGGAATACATCGCGCTCCGGGAAAGCCAGCGGTGCGACGCGCTCCCGGAATCGATCGCCCGGCAGCACCGAGGCGAATCGTTCGGGGCGTCACTGCAGAAATTCATCACCCCGGAATTCGTGCGTGATGAAGTGGCTCGCGGCCGCGCCATCATTCCGGCGAACATCAATCATCCCGAAACCGAACCCATGATCATCGGCCGTAATTTCCTGGTGAAGATCAACGCCAACATCGGCAACTCGGCTATCAGCTCCGGCATCGCCGAGGAAGTCGAGAAAATGACCTGGGCGATACGCTGGGGCGGTGACACGGTCATGGATCTCTCCACGGGCAAGCACATTCACGAGACGCGCGAATGGATCATCCGCAACGCTCCAGTGCCGATAGGCACAGTGCCGATCTACCAGGCTCTGGAAAAAGTGGACGGAAAAGCCGAAGAACTGACCTGGGAGATCTTTCGGGATACGCTGATCGAGCAGGCCGAGCAGGGCGTGGATTACTTCACCATTCACGCAGGCGTGCGACTGCCATTCATTCCGATGACAGCGAAGCGCATGACGGGGATCGTCTCGCGCGGGGGCTCGATTATGGCCAAGTGGTGCCTGGCGCACCACGAGGAGAGTTTTCTCTATACGCATTTTCAAGACATCTGCGAGATCATGGCGGCGTACGACGTATCGTTCTCGCTCGGCGATGGCCTGCGTCCCGGCTCGATCTACGATGCGAACGACGAGGCGCAGATCGCGGAACTCAGGACGCTCGGCGAATTGACCGATATCGCCTGGAAGCATGATTGCCAAGTGATGATCGAGGGACCGGGGCACGTGCCCATGCAGCTCATCCGCGAGAACATGGACCTGCAGCTCAAGTACTGCAAGGAAGCGCCGTTCTACACGCTGGGACCGCTCACCACCGACATCGCCCCCGGCTACGACCACATCACTAGCGCGATCGGCGCGGCGATGATCGGTTGGTATGGCACGGCCATGCTGTGTTACGTGACGCCCAAGGAACACCTCGGGCTGCCGGACAAGGACGACGTCAAGGACGGCATCATGGCGTACAAGATCGCGGCGCATGCCGCGGACCTTGCCAAGGGGCATCCCGGCGCGCAGATCCGAGACAACGCGCTCTCGAAAGCGCGCTTCGAATTCCGCTGGGAGGACCAGTTCAATCTCGGCCTCGACCCGGACAAGGCAAAGCAGTTCCACGACGAGACGTTGCCCCAGGAAGGAGCGAAGCTCGCGCATTTCTGCTCGATGTGCGGCCCGCACTTCTGCTCGATGAAGATCACCCAAGATGTACGCGAGTACGCCGAGAAACACGGTCTTTCAGAGCAGGATGCGTTGAAGAAGGGCATGGAGCAGAAGGCGATGGAGTTCGTCAGGAAAGGCGCGGAGGTCTATCAAAAAGCCTGACTGAGACATCGTCACGCGGTGAAACAGGCTCATTACACTCCTGACGGTTTCCGTTAGAATTTCAAGGCGGCAGTTTCTGCCGCCTTTTATTTTCTGGAGACGCCGTGGAATCCGCGTTGCTCGCAAAGGCCTTCGTCCTCGGTGTCGTGGAAGGCCTGACCGAGTTTCTGCCGATTTCGTCGACCGGACACCTGATCCTCGTCGGCGACCTGATCGGCTTCGCCGATGAGAAGGCGAAAGTATTCGAGATCGTGATCCAGACCGGCGCGATGCTCGCCATCGTCTGGGAATACCGTGAGCGATTCGGACGCGTGTTGGTTGGCCTTGCCACGGATCGCACCGCGCAGCGGTTCGCGCTCAATCTCCTTGTCGCTTTCACTCCCGCGGCGGTGTTAGGCCTTGCGTTCGGCAAGTTGATCAAGACCTATCTTTTTCACGCCGTGCCCGTTGCACTCGCGTTCATCGTCGGAGCGATCATCATTCTCTGGGTGGAGAGACGAAGACGCCCCGCTATGATTGAAAATGTAGACCAAATGACCTGGAAAGACGCATTGAAAGTAGGCGTTGCGCAGGCGTTTGCGCTGATCCCCGGTACTTCGCGCTCGGGAGCGACCATCATCGGCGGAATGTTGTTCGGACTTTCGCGGCGCGCGGCGACGGAGTTTTCCTTTTTCCTAGCGGTGCCGACGCTCGTGGCGGCCGGCGCATACGATTTCTGGAAGAACCGCGCGCTCTTCGATTCGGGCGACGTAGGGATGTTCGCCGTCGGCTCCATAGCGGCGTTCGTCTCCGCTTTCCTTTGCGTACGGTGGCTACTGCGCTACATCGCCACGCATGACTTCACGCCGTTCGCCTGGTACCGGATCGCTTTCGGTGCGGCGGTGCTCGCCACAGCCTACGCGGGAGTCGTAAATTGGTCGGCGCTATAGCCGGGGAGAGCCGATCGAGCTCGTAGTGTTAGGGTCAGCCTTGCTCCCAGGGTAGCCCGGCAAAGCGCCAACCGCCGAGCGCACCCCGATGGCCGCGCGGATCCTTCTCGCCTTCGAATCCCTCGAGCACGTTGTAGGAGTTGGGATAACCGGCTTGCGTTGCCTCTGCGGCAGCGTGGTGCGAGCGCGCTCCTGAGCGGCAC
>VBCH01000249.1 GCA_005884455.1 Betaproteobacteria bacterium | reverse complement strand
CGGGCATGTGCGTCGGGCTCCTCCTCGTCACGGCGTTGCTGGTTCTGCAGGCGGCGCTGGGACAGGTTGCGTATCCCTTGCGCAGCGCGACCGGAGCGCTCTATACCTCGTGGGCGGCACTGCTCGTGATGCTGGGTGCCTGGGTGCGCAGCGAGCTCGGGGAAGCTGCGGTTTCTCGCGCGCTGCAGTGGTGGATCGCTGCAGCCGGCCTGCTCGCCGCAGCGAGTGGATTCGTCCAGTACTATCACATCCCGCTGCCGGCGGGAGGCGCCTACGTCGCCGTACAACCAATCAACGCGATGTTCGGCACGGTCAACCAGCCCAACAATTTCGCGGATTATCTCGGCTGCGCGGTGATTTCCGTCGCCTTTCTCCATGCGCGCAACGCGCTGGGTCTCCTTCCTGCGCTGTTGATCGCGCTTCCCCTGGCGGCGGGCATGGCGCTGTCCGGCTCGCGCAGCTCCTGGGCTTATTTCGCCATCGCGTTCGCCATGGTTCCCCTCCTTCGCCTCGGCGGTCATCCGCCCGAGGCGAAACGAATCCTCCGGCTGGCGTGCTTTGCGCTGGCGGTGTTCCTGCTGGTTCAGATTCTGAATCTCTACACGGGGATCTTTGTCGGGCCCGAAGGCACACCGAGTTCCTCCGGAGAGCGTCTGATGCGCTACCTGGAGCTCGGGGGCACGGGAGAGCGACCGATACGGCTCCAGCTTTTTCTGTACGCGTGGCTGATGTTCCTTTCGAGCCCTCTTCTCGGCGTCGGGTTCGGCGAGTATGCCTGGCGCGCGTTTGAATTGGCGGCCGGGCTCGGGGCGGGGTCTCCTCCGGGCCTGGACCGTCACAGCCACAACCTGTTCCTGCAGTTGCTCGCCGAGACCGGGATCGTGGGTCTGTCGTGCGTCGCGATTCCCCTGGTCCATTGGTTCTGGAGGATGCCGTGGCGCAGCCTGACCCTGGACCGATGCTGGATGATCGGCGTGCTAGCAGTCGTCGGATTGCACAGCATGGTGGAATTTCCGCTTTGGCATGCCAATTTTCTGGGGATGTTCGCGTTGCTCTTCGGCGCGGCGTCCCCCGGCGGCGCGAGCGTCGCACCGACCCGCCTGCGCCGCGGGCTGGTTCTCGTCGTCGTCTTGGCCGGGGGCTTCACCGCGCGCGGAGTCTGGTCCGACTACCGTTCCTTCGAGCGCTGGTATCTGGCCCTCGAGACGAAGCTTGCCCGCGGCGGGACTCCCGGCAGCGGCGATTTGGACGATCTCATGAAGCTGCGCGAGGGCTCGCTCTTCGGCCCCTATTTCGAGCGGATCACGAGCGAGGCGATCGGGATCGACGAGGAGGGCCTGGGCGACAAGCTCGCGCTCAACACGCAGGTGATGCGCGCCTATCCGATGCCCTCGGTGGTTCTGCGGCAAGTCGCGCTGCTCGCGCTCTCCGGGCGCGACGCCGAGGCCGCGCGCGCCCTGCGGGCGGCTGCGACCGTGTACCCTCGGTGGACCCGGGAATGGCTGCCGACGCTGGAGAAGCTGGCGGCCGAGAGGCCCGCCAGATTTTCAGCATTGCTGGTCCAGGCGCGCGCCCAACTCGGCGGCGGCAAGCCCTAGAAACGTTTGCGCAGTCGCCGGGAACGCGGTAACGTTGCCCGCGACGACAACCTGAAGTCGCCCTCCAGCGGCGACGGGAGCCAAGGATCGTGGCCGAGGTAATCAGACACAAGCGTCCCGAGCGGATACGGCTCGGTGATCTGCTCCTGCAACAGAAGCTCATCTCGCAAGAGCAGCTCAAGGCGGCCCTGGAGGATCAGGGCCGCTCGGGCCGAAAGCTGGGAAAGGTGCTGATCGAAAGCGGGTACCTCTCGGAAGACCAGATCGGCGAGGCGCTCGCCCGCCAGCTCAGTGTTCCGTTCATCAACCTGAAGTACTACAACTTCAATTCCGCGGTGACTCGCAAGATGCCGGAAGCGCAGGCGCGGCGCTTCCGCGCGCTCTTGCTCGAGGAGCAGGACGACATGGTGCTGGTCGCGATGGTCGATCCCACCGACCTGTTCGCTTTCGACGAGATCTCGCGGCTCACCCGCAAGGAAGTCAACATCGCAGTGGTGTCCGAAACGATGCTGCTGCAGACCGTCGATCGCATCTACCGGCGCACCGACCAGATCAGCTCGCTCGCGAGGGAACTGGGCGAGGATCTGGGCGACGTCGTGGACTTCGGAACCCTCACCCTCGGAGCCGAGGATGCCCCGGTCGTCAAGCTGCTTCAGACGATGTTCGAGGATGCAGTCCAGGCACGGGCATCCGATATTCACATCGAACCGCACGAGAAGGGACTGCACATCCGCTTCCGGATCGACGGCCTTTTGCAGCCGCAGACCGAGACCGACGCCAAGATATCCTCGGCGGTGGCTCAGCGGCTCAAGCTGATGTCGGGGCTCGATATCTCCGAGCGGCGCCTGCCTCAGGATGGCCGCTTCAACGTCAAGGTCAGGGATCATCCGATAGACGTACGCATCTCGTCGATGCCGACGCAGTACGGCGAAACGGTCGTCATGCGCTTGCTCCACCGCGCGGGAGGCGTGCATCAGCTCGCCGATCTCGGCATGTCGCCGGAAACGCTCCAACGCTTCAACAGCGCCATCCATCGCTACACGGGGATGGTGCTCGTCACAGGGCCCACCGGCAGCGGCAAGACGACCACCTTGTACGCGGCGCTGAACGAGCTGAACAAGCCGGATTGCAAGATCATCACGGTCGAGGACCCGGTCGAATACCGTCTCGACGGCGTGAACCAGGTCCAGGTCAACGAGAAGATCGAGCTGACCTTCAGCCGCGTGCTGCGTTCGGCTCTGCGCCAGGATCCGGACGTGATCCTGATAGGGGAGATGCGCGACGTGGAGACTGCGCAGATCGGGCTGCGCGCAGCCATCACGGGCCACATGGTGCTGTCGACGCTGCACACCCGCGATGCGGCGAGCGCTCCGCTGCGCCTGGTCGACATGGGCGTGCCGCGCTACATGGTCGCCTATTCGCTCCAGGCCGTCGTGGCGCAGCGACTGCTGCGCGTCAACTGCGAATCCTGCCGCAAGCCGCACCAGCCCGACCCGCAGGAAGTCCAATGGCTGCGCAGCGTCGGCTGCGACCCGGCCTCCGGGCAGATCATGGCCGGGAGCGGCTGCCAGCACTGCAATGGCAGCGGCTATGCGGGGCGAAGCGGGATCTACGAAATGCTCGAAATGGACAACGAGCTGGCGGCGCTCGCCAACTCGGACGACCCCGGCCGCTTCATCGAGGCGGCCGAAAAGCGGATGGCGGGCCACCTCTTGAGGGATAGCGCGGCTCAGCTGGCGCTCGCCGGAGAAACCACTGTGGCCGAAGCCATGCGCGTCACCGCGCAGCTCGAAGACTGAGCAGGACCGTGCCGTTCTTCGCCTACACCGGTCGCAACGCGAGAGGAGAACTGGTGCGGGGGGTGCTCGAGAACTCCGATTCCGGAGCGGTCGCCGATCAGCTCCTCACAAGCGGCGTATCCCCGATAGACATCAGTGCCACCTCCGGCCCGAAGGCGCTCTCCGGAGAGGGATGGCTGCGCCGGCTGAGCACGGAGAAGGTGACGCTCGAGGACCTGGTGCTCTTCAGCCGCCAGATGTACACGCTTCTCAAGGCCGGGGTTCCCATACTCAAGTCTTTGGCCGCCCTGCAGGAATCCGCAGCCCGAGTCGGATTTGCGAGCATGCTGCAGGACCTGCGCACGAGCCTGGACACCGGGCGGGATCTTTCGACGGCGATGCGCAGGCACCCCAAGGCGTTCGGGCCGTTCTACATCAGCATGGTGCGCGTGGGCGAGCTGACCGGCGCGCTGGAGGAGATCTTCCTCAGGCTCTTCAACCACCTCGAGTTCGAAAGGGAGATCAAGAACCAGGTTGCGCAGGCTCTGCGCTATCCGATCTTCGTGATCGCCGTGATGGGCGCGGCCGTGGTCATCGTCAATATCTTCGTCATCCCCGCTTTTGCCCGGATCTTCGCGAGCTTCAGGGCCGAGCTGCCGCTGATGACTCGGGTCTTGCTCGGCTTTTCGGACTTCATGGTGAACTACTGGCCGGCGCTGCTGGGCATCGTCGCCGGCGCCTATGTAGCGTTCCGCGTATGGGTCGGAACTCCCGCGGGGCGCTACAGCTGGGACCGGATGAAGTTTCGCATACCGATCGCGGGCAAAATCGTCCTCAAGGCGACGCTGGCCCGGTTTGCACGTTCGCTGTCGATCGCCTTGAAAAGCGGCATGCCCATTGTGCAGGCACTGTCGGTGGTGGAGCAGGTCGTGGACAACGCGTACGTGGGGCAGCGAATCGGGCAAATCCGCGACGGGGTAGAGCGCGGCGAAAGCCTCCTGCGGACCTCGGTGACCACCGGGGTGTTCACCCCCGTGGTGCTGCAGATGATCGCGGTGGGCGAGGAGTCGGGAGAGCTGGACGATCTGCTGCGCGAAGTGGCCGAAATGTATCAGCGGGAAGTCGAATACGAGCTGAAGACGCTCTCATCGCAGATCGAGCCCATCCTGATCGTGCTGCTCGGCGTGCTGGTGCTGATACTCGCGCTGGGCGTATTCCTCCCCATGTGGGACCTGGGGCAAGCTGCTTTTGCAAGCGGGAAACGCTAAAGGTCTCGTGCTCGGTTCAGGGCTTCGCCCGCGGCTGCGCGCAGCCTCGGGACTCACCCTGATCGAGCTGATCGTCGTCTTATGCATCATCGCGCTGTGCGCTGCGCTCCTATTCGAGCGGCTGCGCTTCTACCAGGAGGCCGCCGAAAAGGCGGCCATGGAATATACCGTCGCCGTGGTGAAAAGCGCGCTGCAATTACGGGTCGCGGCCATGCTCCTGCGGGGCGAAGGAAAAGATATCGCGTCGCTCGCGCGCGCCAATCCGGTCGAGTGGTTGATGGAGCCGCCACCGGGCTACCAAGGCGAGTTCCGCGCGCCGCAACCCGATGTACCGCGAAGGAGCTGGTATTTTGATGCGACCAGGAAGGAGCTGGTCTACGTTCCTGATCTCGACGGGCACCTCGAGCGCCTCGCGGACGGTAGCAAGCGGCTGCGATTCCGGGTGCGGGTCGACGAACCGAAGGAACCGGATTCCGAGCGCAAGGAATCCGAGCGCAAGCGGACCACGGGAATGCGAGTCGAGCCGGTGATGCCCTATACTTGGTTTTAAAAGGAGGTGGCTAGGTTCTGCGAAGGTTGTGTATAATGGATTGAGCATTAGATTGAGCCTGTAAGCTACTCAATTTGTGAGGGAAACCAAATGAAAAAGCAAACGCGTGGCTTTACGCTGATCGAGCTGATCGTGGTGATCCTGATTCTCGGCATCCTGGCGGCGATCGCCGCGCCCAAGTTCATCGACGTCACATCCCAGGCTCGCGCGGCGTCCTTGAACGGATTGCGCGCTGCGGTGAGCTCGGCTGCCACCCTGACGAATGCGCTGCAGCTCGCTTCAAACCTGGCCGCGGGCTCGTCGGTCACCGTGGAGGGCGTCGCCATCACGATGACGAACCGGTATCCCACGGGTGACGCGGCGGGGATTTTGGCCACCCTTCGAACCGATCCCGGTGTATTCACTTCTTCGGCCGCCGCAGGCGTGGTGACCTTTCAAGTCACCTCGGCATCCACACCGGCGAGCTGCCAGTTCACCTACACCGCAGCGGTGTCGCCCAACCCGCCCGCGATCCCTGCCTCGACGACGACAGGCTGCTAGTCGGCTCGGCGGCCAGCAAGGTCCCGAGAGAGAACAAGGGCGGGCGCCGCAAGGCTCCCGCCCTTTTTCTTTGGTAGCTACAGGCTGAAGAGGCCAAGTCAGCGCCACGCTCCCGGAGTGCGATCCGGTGCGCCGGATTCGCCTCAGGGAGAGGGTGGAGAAATCTCATTGACAACAATACCTTATTAGTATAATTTCAAGTTAAGCCTCATTTGAAGGGGGCGAGGGGGAGCTGTTGCTGGGCTGGTTCTCCAAATCGACTCAGAGTTCAGGGCTTCTGGCCGTCGCAAT
>VBCH01000248.1 GCA_005884455.1 Betaproteobacteria bacterium | reverse complement strand
CTTTTTTCTTCTCCGGCATGAGCTGCTGCCTGTCGCGCAACAGCGGATCGAGGCTCGTCTTGGGGATCAGATAGACCCAGCGGTCGAGCTTCTTCTCGCGCTCGACCTTCTCGAGGAGCTTCTTGCGTTGCTCCTCGAACTGCTTGTCGTTCCTCTCCTTGTCCTCGGCCTTCTCGTTCTTCGCCGGAGTGCGAGTCTTCGCCGGCTCGCCGGCGACCGCGATTTTCACGTAGTAGCTCGCGTTGGCCTGCTTGCCGATGTTCAGCGTGTACTTCAAGCCATCGAAAGTCTCGGCCTTGATGCTCACGGCGTGGTCCAGCCCCGTATCGGCCTTCGGATCCGCGACCACGTCGACGAGATTCACCCAGCCGAGCGAGCTCGCAAGGTCGGTCGCCTTCTGCAGATCGGGCCTTTCCTTCGACCCGGCGAACTTCCAGTCGGCCGACTCGGTCTCGCGCGCCACGCTCCAGCGCTGCTTTCCGTCCTTCGACGACGAAATCGACTTCGCACCGTCGGCCCGGAGGAGATCCTTCACGAGCCACTGCTCGGGCTTGGATTCGACTTCGGTCAGCGGCTCCCCGACCGCCAGCACCGTCCCGGCTTCGCCGCCTGCGACGAGGTAGCGGCCCGTCGCCTCGGCCTCGCCTCGCGAGAGCGAAGCGACCGGCGAGCTCTTCACGATTTTCTTTCCGAGGAGGAGGCGCCCGAGCGAGCCGCCCTTGGCGTCCTTCAGCTCGATCAAGGTGCCGGCGCCCGCCACCTTGCCCTTCGGCTCGAGCAGCTCCAGGCGGGCGCGCTGGCTCGCGGGCAGCGGCTCGCTCTGAACGATCTTCAGCTCGGCGAGCTTCACGAGGAGCGCCGCGATGCGATCGGTCTCGGCCGCGAATCCGGCGCGCTCGCGCACGCTCCAGCCGCTCTCGCCGCGCACCAGGTGCAGCTCGCCGGCCGGGTCGACGATTGCGATCTCCGCGACCTCGCTCAGGCGCAGGCCCGCGATCGCCTTCTGCCCGGCGCGCGAATCCGCCGCCGTCCAGGCTGAGCGTTCGGACAGGACGACTGCGGCACCCAGCGCGGCGAGGACCGCCAACGCGGCAAGCGCGATAAAGAATTGCCTGCGGTTCATATCGCGGGCGTGCCGCGGCGGCGCAGGATCGCGAGGCCGATGCCGGCGATCGTCACGAGCAAGGGCATCAGCGCGATGTTCAGCACCTTGGTCCAGAACTGGAGAGCTTCGCTGTCGGCGCGCAGCTCGCGGCGCACCTCTTTCAGCGCCAGGCGCGTCTCCGCGGCCTTCCTGCGGAAGTTCTCGAGCTCCGTCTGCTGCTCGGCCGAGAGGATCGCCCCCGCGCCTTGCCCCTTGCCTTTTTGCAGCGAGTTCAGCTTTTCCTGCGTCTGCCCGAGGTTGTCCTCCAGCTCCTTGATCTTGCCGAGATAGGCCTGCTGCGCCTTCGCCTCCATGTCGCGGATCACCGTGAACGGGCGCGCGGCGCTCGCGCGGCCGCGCAGCTTGATGAGGGCGGGATCGCCCGCGAATTGGTCCACCAACGCCTGCGCGAACGCGATATTGCCGTTGCGCGGGATCACGATCCGCTGCCCGAAGATCTCCTGGATTTGCACCGCCGCGCCGTCGTTGATGAAATCGCTGTCGCCGACGAGCACGACCGCGTTCTCGCCCGCCGATTCCTTGAGCTGCGCCGCTTCCGGTTTCGCCTCCGGGGCCTTCGCCGCCTTCTTTTCAGGCGCTTTTGCCACGTTCTTATCGCCCTTGTCCTCGTCCTTGGGCCGGCCCTCGGGGAACGCGGTCTTGAACCTGCCGGTCAGCCGCACGGCCAGAGGATATTCGGTGCCCGAAGGCTTGAACGCGCGGATGGCCGCCTCGCCCTGCGCTGTCGCCGCGAACGAATCGACGAGCTGGGAATACGCGGAGCTCTTCATGAGGACCGCCTCGCTCAGTCCCTCGACGGGCTTGCCCGTAAATGCCCCTGCAAAAGGCATCAGCAGCGACCCCAACCGCGCCGTCGCGACGTCGTGCGGATCGAAAGCATTGTCGTTGAGCGAGAGCAGCGTCGGCAGCGTGCGCGCTCCCGCGCCCGTGAGGTAGCGCATGTCGAGCACGACCTTCCCCGAGTCGAAGGAGAGGCCCCAGGCCTTGAGCAGCTTGTCGAGCGATGACGGCGTGCCCCCGCCGCCCATGCCTCCCATCTGGCCCAGCTGATCGAAATACGCGCTCGGGTCGAGAAAGGCGATGAGCTTTCCGCCGCGCAGCACGAACTGGTCGAGCGCGTACTGCGCCCGCTCGCCGATGCCGCGCGGATGGATCACGAGCAGCACCTTGATGTCATCGTCGATTTTTCCAGTGTCCAGGCCGACGCGCTTCACGGTGTAATCGCGCCGGAGCTCGCCGATGAATACCTGCGGCTCCATCGGCTGGCCTCCGGTCATGGGGCTGGGCGGCATGCCGAACACCGGCAGCGCGCTCATTACGCCAATCACCGGCTTCGCCGTCGCGGCGGCGCGCGCGATTGCGCGCACCAGATCGTATTCGAGCAGCGGCTCGCGGTCTAGCGCAAGCGCAGGTAAGGCGAGCTTCTGGTCCGCGTAGCTGATCGAGGCGCCGAGGTAGAACTTGTCGCCCGCGGGTGTGACTTGCGCCTCGACGCCTTCCAGGGTCGCCGAGTCCTCGGCATCGGAGTCCGGCTGGGGATCGAGCTTCTCGACGATGACCTTGCCGCGGCCAGCCTGCCTGAATTCCGCGAGCAGATCCTCGACCCTGCGCCCGTACGCCTTGATGGGCAGGGGGATGTCGCTCTGGCTGAAGTACAGGCGGATCTTCACCGGGGACTCGAGCTTGCCGAGAACCGCACGCGTGCCCTCCGAGAGCGTATAGAGCCTGCCTTGCGTCAAGTCGATTCGCCCCCTTACCGCACCCAGGACAAAATTGAGGAGCACGAGGATCAGGGCGGCGGCGACAAGACCGCCGGCAGAATACAGCAGACTTTCGGTCTTCTTGTGCATGATCCCTCAGCCCGTGCGGTGGTTGCGGATGACGACGCCGGTCGCGAACAGCGCGTAGGCCATCACCGAGAGGAAATACAGCAGGTCGCGCGAATCGAGCACGCCTTTCTGGAAGCCGTCGTAGTGGGTGAGGACCGAGAACTTCGAAACCGCTTCCACCAGCCAGGGGCTCGCCCAGCGCGCGAGCAGATCCGTCAGGGGCGAAAACCCGACGAGGATCAGAAACAGGCATATGACCACTGCGAGGATGAAGGCGATGACCTGGTTGCGCGTAAGAGCCGACGTGAGGCAGCTGATCGCGAGGTAGGCCCCGGCGAGGAGCGCCGCTCCGACGTAGCCGCTTGCGATCACCCCGTTGTCGGGATCGCCGAGCCAATTGACCGTCGCGACGATCGGGAAGGAGAGCGCCAGCGCCACGATGAGGAACAGCCACGAAGCGAGAAACTTGGCGACGATGGCCTGCCAGGGGGCCACGGGCATCGTCAGCAGGAGCTCGATCGTCCCGAGCCGCCGTTCCTCGGACCACAGACGCATCCCCGCAGCGGGCACCAGAAACAGGAACAGCCACGGCAGCCAGTTGAAGAACGCCGCGAGGGAGGCCTCGCCCCGCTCGAAAAAACCGCCGAAAGTGAAGGTAAAGAATCCCGAAAGCAAAAGGAAGATCACCAGGAACACATAGGCGACCGGAGACTCGAAGTACGCCGCGAGCTCGCGCTTTGCGATGGTGCTGATGGCGGCCCAGTGACTTCTCATGCTGCCTCGGCCTGGACGTCTGAGCGCGTGATCGACCGGAAGAAATCCTCCAGCCTTCCGGTGGCGGCGCGCGCCTTGAGCTCCTGGGGCGTGCCGTTGGCGACGATGCGGCCGCGGTCGATGATGATCGCGCGCGTGCAGGCCGCCTCGACCTCCTCGAGGATATGCGTCGAGAAAATAATGGCCTTGTTCTCGCCCATCTTGCGTATCAGCGTGCGCACCTCGTGCTTCTGGTTCGGATCGAGCCCGTCGGTGGGCTCATCGAGGATCAGCACCTCGGGATCGTGGATCAGCGCCTGAGCGAGGCAGGTGCGGTGGCGGAAGCCCTTCGAAAGCGTATCGATCGTCTGCCCGAGCACGCTCTCCAGATGGCACAGCTCGACGACGCGGCGTATCGCGCCGCGCCGTCCTTCGCCCTGCAGGCCGCGCATCTCGGCAGCGAACCTGAGGAACGACAGGACCGACATCTCGGTATACGAGGGCGCCGCTTCCGGAAGATAGCCGATCCGGCGCTTCACCTCGATTGGATTTTCCTGCACGGCTAGCCCGCACACCGAGACCGCGCCCGCGCTCGGAGGAATGAAGCCGGTGATCATGCGCATCGTGGTCGACTTGCCCGCGCCGTTGGGCCCGAGGAATCCGAGCACCTCGCCCTTCCCGACCTCGAAGGAGACGCCGTCGACCGCGCGTTTCGACCCGAAGGACTTGCTGAGATTTTCCACCTTGATCACGGCGCCCCTCCAAGAACACCTACACAGACCGGCACGGCTTGGCTGAAGTTCCCTGCCGCAGCCGGCGGAACCGGATTCTATCGCAACCTCGATCCGGGTATAA
>VBCH01000018.1 GCA_005884455.1 Betaproteobacteria bacterium | reverse complement strand
GAAATGCAAGGGTCCGCTGAACGGGCCCGGGGCGGCGAGCGGCAAGCTCTGTCCGGAAGGCTGGACGCTGTACCGGATGCCCGGCCCGCAATTCAAGGGCATGGACCCTTCCGGCAGTGCGAACCATGCCTATTACATCTGGGTGGACCGCTACAACACCTTGGGGCTGGGGGCCAACGTGCCGATCGCCTCGGCCAACGGCGCCGAGTCGCTGCTCGCGGTGGTCGACGGCAAGATGGTGAACCTGCGCGTGCCGTATCCGCTGGGCTTCAACACCAAGCTCGTGGACGGCCGCATCGACGATCCGAACGCGGGCTGGAAAGGCAAGGGCCTGTGGACGATGTCGGGCACGCGCACGGTGTTCCACAACGAGGGCGGCACGCAGAACAGTCCCAAGGTCTACAAGGTTCAGATGCGCCCCGATCCGCTCGCGAGGTGAACCGGACTATCACCGGTTCTGCGCTGGTAGCCGCATTACTGGTGATTGCCTACGCGGCTGGGACCCGGCACGCGCAAACGTTTTCCGCGGGCGGTTCTCCGGATGCGGACAGGACGCCAGCACCCCTTGCTCCGAGGTCCCGCGTCGTTCTGCCGGGAGTCCTGGGACGGATAGACCACTTCGGCTACGACGCGAGGCGCGGCAATCTTTTCGTCGCCGCGTTGGGCAACGATACGGTGGAGGTCGTCAACTCCCTTAAGGTGATTCGCTCGATCGGCGGTTTGAAGCGCCCACAGGCCGCCCTGTACGTCGAGGAGTTCGACAGGCTCGTTGTGTCCGACCATGGAGGCAAGCTAAGGTTCTACGACGGCAGGTCCTTTGATCTCCTCAAAACAGTGGACTTTGGAGCCAATGCCGACAATCTTCGGTACGAACCCGACGAAAAGCGGGTCTACGTGGGTTACGGAGCCGGTGCGATCGCCATGCTGGACCCGGGAACCATGGAGCGTCTCCCGAAGGAATTCAAGCTGGGATCGCATCCGGAGTCTTTTCAGTTCGAGAGAAAAGGCTCGAGGATCTTTGTAAACCTTCCCGATCAGGAAGCCATCGGCGTCATCGACCGCGGGACGGGCGCCGTGGTGAAATGGGAGGTCAAGGGCGCGGCGACGAACCACGCGCTGGCCTTCGACGAAACCAGCCAGCGCCTGTTTTCAGCCGCTCTTCAGCCGGGCAAGCTTTGGGTGATCGACAGCAGCTCGGGCAGAATCGTCGGCACCGTTCGAATTGTTCTGGGGGTCGATGACATCTGGTTCGATGCGGGCCGCAAGCGTATTCTGGCGAGCGGGCACGCAGGTTTTGTGAGCGTAATCCAGCAGAAAGACCCTGACCACTACGAGCTCGTCGCCAACGTTCCAACCGCCGTCGGAGGCGGCACGAGTTTCTACCTCAAGACTCGTACGTCGGAGGGCCTCTATGTCGGCGTGCCGAATACTCCGCAGGGCGGCTCGGAGATACTGTTCCTAGCGGCGCAGGACTGACGAAGGAAGACGGTAGAAACGAGGGAGCCCAATGATCACAACGTTTCTGATTATCCACGCCCTGTTGGCGGTCGCGCTGCTCGGGGCGATCACGCACCAGGCCGCCAGCGTCTGGCTGCCGGCGCGCAGGCCGGCTGGTTCTTTTGTCGGGCGTTTCCGCTCGGTCGGGGCTGCGTCCTACGCGAACGCGATCGTCGTCCTGTACCTGTGCCAGGCCGTTCTCGGCGGAGTCATGATCTATCCCGAGTTTCGACTGAGCGTCCGCCCGGTGCTCGAGCAGCTGGGGCTGTGGGCGCCTCTCGGCGTATTCGATCTGAAAGAGCATTTCACGGTAATCGGCATGGCGACGCTGCCGGCCTACTGGTATTACTGGCGCCAACCGCTTGCCGACCAGCATGCCCGCACCCGCGCCGCCCTCACCGCGCTGCTTGCCTTCGTCGTCTGGTGGAATTTCCTGGTCGGCCACATCCTCAACAACATACGGGGGTTCGGATCATGACGGTGCCGCGTTCCTTTCCGGTTTTCGCCGTCGTGTTCGCGGTCGCGTACGCCGTCGTATACGTGATCGCGGTCTGGAAAAACTACGCGCTGTTTACCTACCATCCTGCGACCAGCGAGTTCGGCTTGGGCGTCGAGAAGCCTAGGGACGGCGTCCCCGCGATGTACTGGTACGGCTGGATTGCGACCTCCACCATCGCCGCATCGGCCGCGGGGCTCGTCGCCTGCTGTCTTCCGCAGCGCATGACGCAACGCCTGTGGTCCGGCTGGTCGTGGGTCGTTCCGCTGTGCGCGATACCCGTATTCTGCTACATGCTCAGGAACTACTTTCTGCGCTAATGTAGACTGCGTCCCAACGCCGATAACGAACCCCGGGGCGGCTTTTTGATCGAGGGCAAGACTATGTCGAAACTTCCGATCCGACCCGTCTGCTTTCTGGCCTTCCTCGCGCTCGGCGCACCGGGGGTATGGGCGGGCGGCGAATTCGGAGGGCCCGACGAAAATCCCGAAGACCAGGGGCCGTCCTACTTCGGTTTCGTCCGGGACGCGCGTGGCGCGCCTATCCCGGACGCGAAGGTGACGGCGAACGTCAAGAACGGGGTGTCGTTCATCACGCACACCACCGCGGCAGGTCTCTACAAGATCGGCAGTTTCAGCAAGCAAGTCAATCCGGGCGACATCACCATCTCCTGCGCCAAGGAAGGATATCGGCAAACCCGGGTCCTCAAGCGGCCATCGCCGAAGACGGACCCCAGCAAACCGATTGAAGTCGAATGCAGGATGGAGCGCGGGTGAAATTCCGTGAGGCCGATGCTTTCGAAGTTCGCGCTCGCCGCGATTAGCGGCGCTCTCGTTTTATTTCTCCAACTCGGCATCGATCCTGCTCGCGCGCAGGAATCCGGGAGCGTTTTGACCGGACGGATTACCTCCGTCGCGGAGGGGGCCATGGAAGGCGTGCTGGTCAGCGCCCGAGCGGCCGGCTCCTCGATCACTTTTACCGTCGTGAGCGACCGGGACGGGCGCTTCGGTTTCGCGGCAGGAAGGCTCGCGCCCGGACGATACGCGCTCTCCATCCGGGCCGTCGGGTACGAGCTGGATGGCCCGTCGACTGTGGAGGTCGCCGCGCAGAAAACAGCGCGGGTCGATATCGCCTTGCGCAGAACCAGGGATCTCGCCGCCCAGCTCTCGAACACGGAATGGTTCACCAGCATGCCCGGCACTGCCGAGCAGAAACGGCCGCTCATCGAATGCATGAGCTGTCACACGTTCGAGAGAATCGCCCGGACCCGGTACGGCGCCGACGAGATGTACTCGGTCCTGAAGCGCATGACGACTTACGCGAACAACAGCACGATTCAACGCGTGCAGCGACGCAAGGTCGACCGCAGATTCGACGAGGACTCGTTCCGCAAGCTCGCCGCTTACCTTGCGGCGGTTAATCTGAGCAAAGGTCCGTCGTGGTCTTACGAGCTCAAGACGCTGCCGCGGCCCACGGGCAGGGCGACGCGCGCCGTGATCACCGAGTATGACCTTCCGCGCAAGACGATCGCGCCGCACGATGTGCGCACCGACGCGGACGGGATGGTCTGGTACTCGAATTTCGTCGAGAACACTCTGGGCAGGCTCGATCCCAGGAGCGGCAGCCACACCGAGTACGCCTATCCGGTCATCAAGCCCGGTGCTCCCTTGGGTTCGCTCGCCCTTGAGGCCGACAACGACGGCAATCTGTGGCTGGCGGCGATGTTCCAGACCGGCCTCGTGAAGTTCGACGTCAGGACCCGGACGTTCCGGATTTTTCGCATTCCCCCGGAGATGAATAGCGACGCGTCCCAGCAGTCGATGGTCATGCCGGGGCGATCACATGTCGACGGGAAGGTGTGGACGAACGAAGTCAGCAAGCAGTCCATCATGCGACTCGACCTCGCGAGCGGAAAGTTCGACCTCATCGATCCGTTCAAGTACCTGCCCAAAGGCAATCACTCCCCTTACGGGCTTGCGGCGGATGCGGCGAACAACTTGTACTTCATGGATTTCGGCGACGAGGCTATCGGTCGGGTGGACGCCAAGACCGGCCAATCGACCCTCTATGCAACGCCCACGAAACGATCACGGCCGCGCCGCACGATGATGGATGCGCAGGGCCGGGTCTGGTTCGCCGAGTTCGCCGCGAACAAGGTCGCGATGTTCGACCCCGGGAAGGATACGTTCAGGGAATGGGAGGTGCCGACGCCGCACACCTATCCCTATGACGTCTTTGTCGACAAGAACGGCGAGCTGTGGAGCGGATCGATGTCGAGCGATCGTATCCTGCGATTCGATCCCGAGAGAGGAACATCCGTCGAGTATCTGCTGCCGCGCCAGACGAACGTCCGCCGCGTGTTCGTAGACAACTCGACGACGCCTGTCACTTTCTGGGTCGGGAGCAATCACGGCGCTTCGATCGTCAAACTGAATCCTCTCGATTGATCGAGAGAACGAGTACGGGCGCGCAACGACAAGGCCGCCCCGACCTGTACCACATCCAACCCCAAGGAGGATCCGCTATGAACGTTCAGAAACCCGGTCGCACTTCCGCCGCGCTCGCCGCCCTTGCATTCGGCGCGCTCGCCTTCGCCCTCACTTTCGCCGCCGCGCCCGCGCAGGCGCAAAGCGGCAACCATCTGGAAATCATCCACCACCCGAACTACGACAAGAACGTGTTCATGCCGTTCTCGCCGGCGATCAAGATCAAGAGCGGCAAGATCCTCTGGCTCGCTGGCGGCACCGCGCTGCCCGTGTATCACGACCATCCGCACAAGCGCGAGCAGATGCTCAAATACCTGACGAACGACCTGGAAGGCCAGGTGCGCCAGACGATGGACGGCATCATGGAAACGCTGAAGGCGGCGGGCGCCTCGCCCAAGGACGTGGTGCACGTGTTCATCTTCCGCGCTCGCCCGCGCCTGGGCGACATCGGCAAGGCGAGCGCAGTGGTGAATTCCTACTTCGCACCCCACAACCACAAGCCGACCACGACCAACCTCGCGGTGCTCGAGCTGGGCGAGCCCGAGCAGCTGGTGGAGATCCAAGTCGTCGCCGTGGTGGACTGATCTGCGGCCTTGCAAGACGCGCCCGAGCGCCCCGCTACACCCTCAGCCGCGGCGATCCGTCGTCGGCCATGCTCCTACCGAGATCGGTCGCGTAGCGAACCGCGCCTTTCGCGGTTTCGAACAGCGGGGTCAGTCCGGGAAACGACTGGCTCTTCGACAAGGCGTTTGCGCACGCCATCCGCGTCATCGTGAGCCGGGGCTGCCACTTGTTCCCGTTGCCGAGGTGAAACGCGCTCGCCTCGATCAGATATCTCCCGCGCTCCTCGCGGTGCATGGCCATGAAGCTCCTTCCTTGCAGCGGTCACGGTAACACATTTACGGATCGCCCAAGGAAGGCAGGGGAGTGGTCAGACGGCTTTCAAATCGACTGCAGACGTTTTGCCGTTCTGCCCTTGTTCGAGCTGGTAGGAGATCTTTTGATTTTCGTTGAGATTGCCGAGGCCGGCGCGTTCCACCGCCGAGATGTGCACGAAAACGTCCTTGGACTTGTCGTCAGGTTGAATGAAGCCGAAACCCTTGCTCGGATTGAACCATTTCACGGTACCGGTAGGCATGGATGCTCTCTATGTAGGAAGTCGCCCCGCGCCGGAGTGTGCGGGGCATCAAATTATCTATGGGAGAAACCAGAACCGACGCAACCCGGAAGGGATGCCGAGGACTGACCCAAGCGGAATTCGATGCCGCCAGTATGGTCGGTGCGGCGGGCAATAGCAAGGACGCGGGCGAAGGGCATTGCAGCCAGCGGTGGAAACAAATACGGCCGAAGCGCGCTTCGGCCGTATTCCCGCAAGGAAAAGACCCGGCTCAGGTGCCGCGCCCCCACAGTCCGCAGTAGCGCCGCGTCACGAATTGCAGGTTGTTCTCGTAGCCGGGCCATTTTTCGTACTTCGGCAGCTTGACCTCTTTCTCAGCCGGCTCCCAGCATTTTCCTTCGCGCGCCGCGACCTTCACCGCCGCCGAGGCGTCCTGCAGGAACGTGAGCTGGTCCTGCGCGTCCTGCTTGGTCCCCAGCCGGTCGCCCGGCTGCCCCGGGTGACCCGGGATCAGGCGTTCCCAATCCATCGCCAGCACCTGCTTGATCGCCTGCTCCGCCTCGAGCGGATAGAAATCGATCATGCCGCGGCCCGGTACCGACCCGACCGGGAGGAAATCCACCACGAACAGGATCTTCTCCTTCGGCAGCCGCATGACGATCGAGCTGTCCGAGTGGTTGAGACCGACGTAGGTCAGCTCGAGCGCGGTGCCGCCGAGCGTGATGGTCCTCTTGTCGTCGAACGTCTCATCCGGCAGCGGCGTGGCCGGATCTCCGAGGACTGCAAGGCGCTCCTTCGCTTTCTTGTGAGCGACGATCTTCGCGCCCGCGTCCTTGAACGCCTGGCCGCCGGCGACGTGATCGTAATGGTGATGGCTGTAGATAAGGTACCTGATCGGCTTGTCCGTGACCTTCCTAATCTCGGCGACGTAAGTCGCCCCGCCGGTCGGACGCCCGTAGGCGACCGGGTCGGTGGCGATCACGCCATCCCGGGTGACTACGAACATCGCCTGGTGATTGCCGTTGCGGAATATGTATACGCCTTCCGTCCCGTCGACCTTCGTCGTCGCGATCTGCGGGCGTGCCGGCGCCTGCGACCAGGCCGCGGAAGCCGCCGCCAGCCCGCTGGCAAGAGCTGCAAGAAATATGCGTTTCATGTCTCCTCCTTGTGTGATTGTGTGACGCTCTGCTAGAACAGGCCCCGGGCCGCGATTATTCCCCTTGGACCGGGGCCTCTTTCGCCATGCTACTTGGATTGCCCCCGCCCGTCCCGTGCGAGCGCGCCCGGCGTCGGGGCGCCCTTCCAGGAGCGGCCCTCTACCCCGCGCCAGCCCGCCCGGCGCTGCTACCATAGCTGCAATGTCCCGCCACGTCTTTCCGACCCTCGCACCCCTAGTGACGCTGCACGAGACGAAGCGCGGCAGGGCGCTGCCCCTGCCTCCGAGGCTCGCGCGCCTGTACGGGCGCCTGCGCATGCCGCCGGCGCACACTCGGCCGCACGTCATCAGCAATTTTGCGACGACGCTGGACGGCGTCGTTTCGCTCAACGTAAAAGGGCACAAGAGCGGCGGCGATATCAGCGGCTTCAGCGCCCAGGACCGCATGGTGATGGGCCTACTGCGCTCCGTCGCGGACGCGGTAGTCATCGGGACAGGAACGCTCGCCGTCGATCGCAATCACCTCTGGACCGCCGAAGATATTTTTCCAAGGTTCGCGGACGAATATCACCGGCTGCGCGCAGCGCTCGGCAAACGCGGACCGCCGCTGAATTCGGTCGTCAGCGGCAGCGGCCGGCTCGATCTGCGCCTGCCAATATTTTCCTCCGGCAAGGTGCCCGCGCTGATCGTGACGACAGCCGCGGGCGAGAAAGAGTTGCGCAGGCAGAACGTTCCGGACTCCGTCGAGATCCGCGCGGTGCGTAGCAGCGGCGGTGCGATTCGCGCGCGCTCCGTCGTCGATGCGGTGTGCCGGGCGAGCGCCGGCAAGCTGATCCTCGTCGAGGGTGGGCCGCAATTGCTCGGCGCCTTCTACGCTGAGCGCCTCCTCGACGAGCAGTTCCTGACCCTCTCGCCCCAACTTGCTGGCCGCGGAGCCGACGTCGAGCGCATCAGCCTGGTCATGGGGCAGGCGTTCGCGCCGCGGCATCCACTGTGGGGGACCCTGGCCGATCTGAGGCGCGGCCGCAGCCACCTGTTTCTGCGCTACGCGTTTCCATGATTCGAATGAAGATCGACCCCGACGACTTCCGCGTCCGCCCCGACGGGAAGCTCAAGCTCAAGAAATGGCCGACGCGCGTGAAGCCCTACTACGCTTCGGAGGAGCAATACCGAAAGCGACTCTCCGAGCAGATCGAGCAGCTGAACTCGCTGCAAAACCTGCTGTACGCGTCCAACCGCTACGCCCTCCTGCTCATCTTCCAGGCCATGGACGCGGCCGGCAAGGACGGCGTCATCAAGCACGTGATGTCCGGNNNNGTGCTGATCGTGCGCGTGCATCCGGAGATCCTGCGCGGCGAAAACCTGCCCGACGATCTCTTCGACCCGGACTCCATCTGGAAGCAACGGTATCGCTCGATCACTGGGCTGGAGGACCATCTGCATCGCAACGGAACGCGCATCCTCAAGTTCTTCCTTCATCTCTCGAAGGAGGAGCAGCGCAGGCGCTTCCTCGCGCGCATCGACGAGCCGCACAAGAACTGGAAATTCAACCTCGCCGACGTCGAGGAAAGAAAATACTGGAAGCAGTACATGAAGGCCTACCAGGCGTGTCTCGCCGAGACCAGCACCCGGCACGCTCCCTGGTATATCGTCCCCGCCGACGACAAGCCCAACGCCCGGCTGATCGTCTCGCGCGTCATCGTGGATGCGCTCGAAGAGCTCGACATGTCCTACCCCGAGCCCGACGCCGCGCGTCGGCGCGAGCTGCAGGCGATTCGCAAGCAGCTGGCGAAATGAACCCGGCGCGGCGCTCGCCCGGCTGAAACCCCCGCGCCGGTGTAGCGCGCTACACTTTCCCCGTGCCCGAATCGCCGCGCCGCATCATCCACGTGGACATGGACGCGTTCTATGCGTCGGTGGAGCAGCGCGACTACCCTGAGCTGCGCGGCCGGCCGGTCGCGGTCGGCGGCCCGGCGGAGTCGCGCGGCGTGGTGGCCGCGGCGAGCTACGAGGCGCGCGCTTTCGGCGTGCGCTCGGCCATCCCGATGGCCCGCGCGCTGCGCCTGTGCCCCGATCTCGTGATCGTGCGGCCCGATTTTGCGCGCTACCGCGCGGTCTCGCAGCAGGTGATGGAGATCCTGCGATCCTGCACGCCTCTCGTCGAGCCGCTGTCGCTCGACGAGGCCTACCTCGATGTCACCGACAATCTCTGGGGCGAGCCACTCGCGAGCAATGTCGCGAAGAAGCTGAAAGCGCTCATTCGCGAGCAATTGAATCTAAGCGCCTCGGCGGGCGTCGCGCCCAACAAGTTCCTCGCCAAGATCGCCTCGGGCTGGAAGAAGCCCGACGGGCTCACGGTAATCGCACCCGAGAGAGTCGAGGAGTTCCTTCGCGAGCTGCCGGTCGAGGCGCTCTCGGGCGTGGGCCCCGTCACCGCGAAAAAGCTGCGGGCAATCGGCATCGAACGGCTGCTCGACGTGCGCGCGGCGGAGGACGAGCGGCTGCATCGCGCGGTGGGAAGCCTCGCCGGCTGGCTGAAGCAACTCTCCCGCGGCGAAGACCCGCGGCCGGTCGAGCCCGACCAGCGGCGCAAATCGCTCTCCGATGAAACCACATATGAGAAGGACCTCGTGGATCTGGAGCAAATCCGCGGCGAGATCGAGCGCATCGCGCGCCACACCGCCGAAGGGCTGGCGAAGAGGAACCTGCGCGCGCGCACTGTGACCATCAAGGTGCGCTACGCAGACTTCACCACCGTCACGCGCAGCCACACCGCGGCCGCGTCCACCTGCGACGCGGCCGAGATCGCCGCGCGCGCCCTAGCGCTCCTAGCCCGCACCGACGCCGCGCGCCGACCGGTGCGCCTGCTTGGCGTCGGAGCTCACGGGCTGCTCGAGGAAAGCGAGCTTGTCCCCGTTCCGGGCTCGCTGCCGTTCTGACCGCGCTCCCCTAGCCCGCCTCCAGCGGCTCGATCAGCTTCTCGCTGTCTTCCTCGGTGCGGTTGACGCCGCGCCCGACGCGGACGAGATCGAAATCGACTTGCGAGTGCTCTTCGATCAACGCGGCCGCCTCGGCCGGATCGGTCCGCGCCGGATCGAGCCATCGCGCGTGCACTTCATCGGGCAGCACGACCGGCATGCGCTCGTGGATCTCGCCCGCGCGCCCCGTGCCCGGACGCGTCAGAACGGCGCAGGTCAGGGCCGGTTCGGGATCGCCCCGGTCTTTCCACCTGGACATGAGCCCAGCGAAGCAGAACGGCCGGCGGTCCTTGCGGGCGATGTAGTAGGGCTGATTGACCTTAACGACCTCGCCCGTCGCCTTGTCGAGGCGCATCTCCTCGCGCCATTCGTACCAACCGAGCGCCGGCAACAGGCAGCGCGCGTGCGAAAACGCCTCGCGCCACATGGCGTTCGCGGCGGCGCTCTCGAACTTCGCGTTGAACCTGCCGCGCGGGGGCTTCGCTTCCTTCCACCAGTACGGCACGAATCCCCAGCGTGCGTGCGCAAGCTCGATCCCGGGGTCGGCGCGATCGCGCCTGAGCATGATGACGCGCATCGTCGGCGCGACGTTGTAGCGCGGCTTGCCGAAGGGCGTCTTCCAGCTGCGGCGGCCGATGTGCCAGGCGCGCTCGACCGCGGCTTCATCGGGAGAGACGAAACGCCCGCACATGCGGCATTCTATCGCGCCGCAGCGCGCCTATAATCCCGCAATGCCCCTGAATGCCGCAAAAATCGAAGGCCTGGTGCGCGAGCTGCTGGCTGAAATCGGCGAGGATCCGCAGCGCGAAGGATTGGTGAAGACGCCGCAGCGGGTCGCCGCCGCCCTAGCCTTCCTGACTTCCGGCAGCCGCGCCGACGCGGCCAAGCTGATCAACGGCGCGATCTTCACGCAAAAGACCAACAGCATGGTCATTGTGAAGAATGTCGAGGTCTACAGCCTGTGCGAGCACCACATGCTGCCGTTCTTCGGACGCTGCCACATCGGGTACATCCCGAACGGCCGGGTGTTCGGTGTCAGCAAGCTCGCGCGGCTGGTCGACATGTACGCGCGGCGCCTGCAGCTGCAGGAGCGGCTGACCGAGCAGATTTCCCACGCCATCATGGATTCGATCGACGCCGCGGGCGTCGGCGTGATGATCGAGGCCCGCCACCTGTGCATGATGATGCGCGGCGTGGAGAAGCAGAACTCCGTCATGATCACTTCATCGGTCGTAGGCACCTTCCGCGATTCCGCCGCGACCCGGGAAGAGTTTCTCGGCCTGATCGGACAGCGGGGAGCGTAGCTCAACGCAGAGCGCGCCACGCGCTCGCGAGCCAGGGCTGCCGCTCGCGCGGCAGGCCTTCGGGCCTGTAGTAGTGCGTGAGCTCGGCGAATCCTGCGGCGGTCATGAAACGCCGCCATGTTTCCAGGTCGTGATACGCCCCGTAGCGCCCGCGGTTCCAGCCCTCCTCGTTGCCGCCGTGCGGGTTCGAACTGAACAGCACGCCGCGCGGCTTGAGCGTCGCATGCAGCTCGCGCAGGACGCGGGGCAGCTCCTGGCTCGGCACGTGAAACAGCACCGCGTTGGCGAACACGCCGTCGAAGCGCGCATCGGGGAGCTTTAAGGCGAACAAATCCTGCCGCCATACCTCACAGCCGCTGTGCTCGCGCGCCATGGCCGCGAAGCGCTCCGATCCCTCCAATCCTATTGCCACGTGGCCGAGCCCGCCGAGCGCCTTCAGGTCCCGCCCCGGACCGCAGCCCAGGTCGAGAATCGCGAACGGCGGCTCGCCCTCGATGTATTTGAGCAGCACCGCGATGTTCTGGCTGACGTCGTGATCGCGCGTGCCCTTCCAGAAGTCCTCGGCGCGCCGGTCGTAGTGGTCCAGAGTCCGGGCGGAGATGTCGTTCAGATCGCGTCGCTTGAGGGTCATGCTCGAAGATTCGCCTTCGCAGATGAACGCGGTCGCGCGTTAGCGGCGTTGAATACGGTACTCGGCGCGAGCCTGTTCCACGCGCAGAAGCTCCTTCCCGATGCTGTGCCTTGTCTCTTCGAGATCGTAGTCGGCCTGCAGTCCCAGCCAGAACCCTTCGGACGTGCCGAAGAAGGTCGCCAGCCGCAACGCCGTATCGGCCGTGACCGCGCGTTTGCCCAGGATGATCTCGTTGATCCGGCGCGGCGGCACCCCGACCGCGCGGGCAAGCGCGTTCTGGCTGATCCCCATTGGATTCAGAAATTCTTCGAGCAGCACCTCGCCCGGATGAATGTTACGCAGCTTCTTCGCCATACGGCCTCAGTGATAGTCGACAATTTCGACGTCGGTCACTCCGGCGCCGGTCCAGCCAAAACATATGCGCCATTGGTCGTTGATCCCGATGCTGTACTGCCCCTTTCGGTCGCCCTTCAACGCCTCCAGCCGGTTTGCGGGCGGCACTCGCAAGTCATCCAGACGCCGCGCATTATTGAGCATCCGAAGCTTGCGACGCGCCACTTCCTGAATCGACATAGGAAGGCGCCGCGACGGTTCTCCATGCCAGATTTTTTGCGCTTCCTTCGAGCGGAAGCTCAGGATCATGAGAGACTATAACGCGCCGCGTTATAGCCCGTCAAGAACTATCGCGCCTCGATTCTGTCGCAGGCGGTTCCAGAACCCGAACACGCTCACGCGGCGCTCTCCCTCACTACCGTGGTGATGCGCCAGCGCGCGAACTCCGTCTCGAATTCCGGCAGCGTGAGGAATCCCATGCAGGAGAACGCACCCGGCTGCGCGAGGCCGCCTTGCGCGAGCTTGCGCGCGAGCAGAACGGCGGCCATGCAGGGAATCTCGGGGCCGTGCTGCGCGTCGGCAGTCAGGTGCCATTCGATGCGCGCGCGGCTTCCGTCGGGCCGCCTGCCCGCGAGGCTCACCAGCATGCCGCCGAGATCGCCGCCGAAGGCGTCCATCCAGGAGGCGATCCGGGCGAGCGGCCTCGCCCAGCGCTCGATCGCCAGGGGCACGCCCCTCCGGCGCAGCAGCGCGGCGAGCCACAGCGCGAATTGCTGCGCGCCGGATTCGAGCGAGGCGCGGAACTGCATCGTGTGCAGCCCGGGATAGCGCTTGGGAAAGAGCTCGAGGTCCGGAACGTCGCAGGCGGCGGCCCAGCGCGCGCCCAGGCCGTAGAAGCGCAGGCGCTTGAGCTCCTGCCAGCCCCACGCGTCGCGCCAGGCGCCGTTGCTCCGCCACTTGAAGCGCCGCCCGGCGTAGCCGAGCACGGCCGCGACCGTCGCCTCGCCTGGCGCCGCGCGCTGCCCCGGCGCGATCGCGATCTGGATCTCCTCGATCTGCGAAAGGCGCGCGATCACGCTGTCGATCACGGCCGAGGAAAGCGCGGGCACGCTGCTCGCGCCCGAGATGGCCACGCGCTGCGCCTCGCGCGCGGCCGGATGGACGTAGTACGGAAAGCGCGTAACGAACTGCCGGCCGTCGGCGAGGTCGAGGTAGTGCGCGCCGGCTGCCAGCGCGGCGAGCGCGACGCGGTAGTCCTGCGACTGGAACGGCCCGGCGCAATGGATCACGAGCTCCGGGGCGAGGCGAGCGAGCGTCGCGGGAAAATCCCGCGCCGAGTGATCCAGCCGCGCGTGCTGCAGGTTCAGACCCGCGAGGCCGCCCCGCCCCGCATCCGGATGGCGGCCGGCAGCGACGACCTGCATGTCCGGCGAGCCGGCGAGCGCGCGGCAGACGCGGGCGCCGAAATTGCCGTACCCGCCGATCACGATGACGCGCATGGAGTGTTCCAGTCGAGATCTGGACGGGATTCTAACTGGCGAAGCAATCGGGGGCGAACCCCTCTACAATCGCCAGGTTTCCCTCGCCAGGCGAACCCATGCCCGACACAAGCGAAACAAGCCAACCCGTCACCGCGGCGGTCCGCTCCGATGCCGAGTGGCACGTCGACAAGTCGCTGCCGCGTGCGCTCGCGCGCGTCCTCGCGCTCGACGATTTCGAGGAGCCGGCGCGCCGCTACCTGCCGAGGCCGATGTTCGGCTACGTCTCCGGCGGCGCTGAGACGAACGCGTCGCTCCGCGCGAACCGCGCCCAGTACGACGAGATCGAGCTCAGCCCCCGCGTGCTGGTGGACGTGTCCGGGCGCACCGCGAAGGCGGCGCTCTTCGGCCGCGACTACGGCGCGCCCTTCGGCATCGCCCCCATGGGCGGGACCTCGATGGCGGCGTTCCGGGGCGACGTGGTGCTCGCGCGCGCGGCGGCCGGAGCCAATATTCCGATGATCATGAGCGGCGCGTCGCTCACGCGCCTGGAAGACGTACGCGCGGCCGGCGCCACCGCCTGGTTCCAGGCCTACCTGCCGGGCGAGACCGGGCCGATCATGCGGCTCCTCGAGCGCGTCGCGCACGCCGGGTTCGACACGCTGGTCCTCACGGTGGATGTCCCGGTGAGCGCGAACCGCGAGAACAACGCGAGGAGCGGCTTCAGCCGGCCGCTGCGGCCGACGCTGCGCCTCGCCTGGGAGAGCGCGCTCAAGCCCCGCTGGCTCTTCGGAATGTTCCTGCGCACGCTCCTCGTCGACGGCATGCCGCACTTCGAGAACATGGGCGCGCGCATCCCGCTCATCACCCGCGCCGATCGCGGGGACGGGGAGCGCGACCGGCTCGCGTGGACCCACCTGGAGCTGATGCGCAAGCTGTGGAAGGGACCCTTGGTCCTGAAAGGGGTGCTCGCCCCCGAGGACGCGCGCATCGCGCGCGAGAGCGGCGTCGACGGCGTCATCGTGTCGAACCACGGCGGGCGGCAGCTGGACGGGGCCCTCGCGCCTTTGCGTGCGCTCCCCGCGGTGGCGGCGCAGGCGGGCGGCATGACGGTGATGATGGACGGCGGAATCCGCCGCGGCACCGATGTCCTGAAGGCGTTCGCGCTCGGCGCTCAGTTCGTGTTCGTCGGCCGGCCGTTCCTCTATGCGGCGGCGATCGGCGGGGAGGCCGGAGTGCGCCACGCCATCAGGCTCCTCTCCGAGGAAATCGAGCGCGATATGGCGCTGCTCGGCATCACCCAGCTCTCGGAGATGACGCGCGAGCGGATCAGGCCGCGGACTGCTGCATTCGCATGAACGCCCGAATGGAGTCGACGATGAAAGCATGCGCTAGCCTGACCCTCGCGATCGCGATGCTCGCCTCGGGCGCGCCGGCGCGCGCAGCAACCCTGGGCGGCCCCTTGACCCTCGAGGACGAAGGCGCCTTCTTCGTCAACGGCAAGACCGTCACGTCGAATTTTGCGGGCGCGTCGCTCGTCACCGGCCCTTCCGCGCCGGGGCGCATCACCGTCAACCAGATGTACGTGCACTACCGCATCCCGGCCGGAAAGCACGGCGCGCCCGTGGTGATGGTGCACGGGTCGAATCACACCGGAATGAGCTACGAGACCACGCCCGACGGGCGCGAGGGCTGGGCGACGTACTTCGTGCGCAAGGGCGCGCCCGTCTACGTCGTCGATCACGCGGGACGGGGGCGCTCGGGCTTCGACCCGACGCCCTTCAACCAGGCGCGCGACCAGTCGGGCGCGAATCCCGCCTCTCTCCCCACCCTGCTCCTCGCCACGCACGAGCGCGCGTGGCTCAACTTCCGGCTCGGCCCTTCGTACCCGCTGCCTTTTCCGGGATTGCAGTTTCCCGTCGAGGCGATGGAGCAGTACACGATGCAGCTGGTGCCGAACGCGGAGACTTCGCTCGCGGGGATCGGTGCCAACACCGTGAACGCGCTCGCCGCGTTGCTCGACCGCATCGGCGCTGCGGCCGTCATCGTCCATTCGCAATCGGGCGTGTACGGCCTGGACCTCGTGCGCCAGCGCCCGAAGCTGGTGCGCGCTCTCGTCACCGTGGAAGGCGGCTGCGACGGCTTCACCGACAAGGACGCGGCGTCGTATTTCACCAAGGTGCCGGTGCTCTCGCTGTGGGGAGACAACAGCGTCGGCGCCAAGCAGACCGTCAACGGCGACGCGCGGCGCAACGGCTGCCGCGACGCGGTCAACGCGATCAAGGCCGCGGGCGGGCGCGCGGCGCTCGCCGTCCTCCCCGACATGGGCATCAAGGGCAACAGCCACATGATGATGATGGACAGGAACAACCTCCAGGTCGCCGACGTGATCCTGAAGTGGCTGGCGGAAAACGGGGCGACGAAATGAAGGGAGATAAACCATGAAATCATTCTTGAACTTCACCTGGGGGATCCTCGCCATGTCGGCACTGGCCAGCACCTCGGCTCTCGCCGCGACCTACGTCTACGTCTCCAACGCCGAAGACGGCGAGATCGCCGCCTACGCGATGCAGCCCGACGGAACGCTGAAAGCTCTCGCGCGCACGCAAGTCGCGAAAGTGGTGATGCCGATGGCGGTGAGCCCGAACCGGCGCCTGCTCTACGCCGCCTCGCGCTCCAAGCCCTACACGGTGCACGTCTATGCCATCGACCCGGGGACGGGCGCGCTGAAGCCCTTGTCCACCGCGCCTTTGGCCGAGAGCTTCCCGTACATCTCGCTCGACCGCAACGGGCGCTTCCTCTTCGGCGCCTCCTACGGCGGCCACCTGGTGAGCGTCAACGCGGTCGGCGGCGACGGGCGCGTTCTGCCTGAGCCCCTGCAGGTGACCCCCGTGGGCCGCAACGCCCATTCGATCCTCGTCGACGCGACGAACCGCTTCGTCTACGTCCCGAACCTCGGCACCGACCAGATCTTCCAGTTCGTCTTCGACGAGAAGTCCGGGCGCCTCGCCTCGAACACGCCCGCGGTCGCGCAGATGAAGCCCGGGACCGGCCCGCGCCATTTCGTCTTCTCCCCCGACAACAGGTTCGTGTACCTGCTCTCGGAGCTCGTCGCGACGGTGACGACGCTGTCGCTCGATCCGAAGACGGGATTGCTGACGGAAGTCAGCTCGGCGACCGCACTGCCGCCGGATTCGAAGTTGGTGCCCGGCGCGCCGCGCGGCGCAGTCGGAGCGCCCGGCGGCCCGCCGCCGCGCAACACCGACAACGACATCTGGGCCGCGGACCTGCACCTGACCCCGGACGGAAAGTTCCTGTACGCCTCGGAGCGCACCTCGAGCACGCTCGCGGCGTTCGGCGTCGACGCGGCGAGCGGGAAGCTCAGCTATCTCTCGAGCACGCCGACGGAGAAGCAGCCGCGCGGATTCGCGATCGATCGGAAGGGACGCTTCCTCGTCGCCTCCGGGGAAAAATCGGAAACGATCTCGGTCTACGCGCTCGACCCGGCGAGCGGAGCGCTCAAGCTTCTGCAGAAGGTCGCGTCGGGCAAAGGCGCGAACTGGGTGGAGATCGTCGCCTTCGATTGAAGCGCCGCCCGCGCTCCGCTACAGCGAGCGCAGGAAGTTGAGAACGTCCTGCTTCTGGGCGTCCGCTAGCGCGTTGAAATTCTTGACGACTGCGTTCGCTTCGGAGGCATTGCGGGTGAAGAAGCTCCCGCTGCGATGCGCCCGGATCGCCCCGCGCAGGTCCGAGGTACGCCCGTCGTGCAGAAAGAACAGCCGCTGTCCCAGTCCCCACAGGGGAGCGGTGCGAAACTCCCTCCCGCCCGCCTGTCCCTGGGTGATCCCGTCGGCCAGCTCCGGGCCCATGTCGTGGACCAGCAGGTCGGAGAAGAGATTCACCGGCTGATTGCGCAGCGCGGCGACCGCGGAATTTCCCGTGTTGAGCACGGGCGTATGGCAGAGCGCGCAGCCGATGGCGCCGAAGAGCTTCCGGCCCCGCGCGATCGATTCGACGCCCCCCGGCGCATCGAGCGAAGGCGCCGGCGGCGCGAGGAAGCGCGCGAAGAAGGCGAACTTCTCGATCGCGCTGATCCCCTCGACCAGCGTCTTGGCGACGCTCTTGGTGGTGTCGTTGGGGGCCGCCGCGAACTGGCAGGCCGGAGTCTCGTCGCGCTCGGTCTGGAACAGCTCGTTGGTGATCCCCATCTCGACGTTGTACGCCTCGCCGGAGAAGAGCAGCAGCGACTTGTTCTGGGCCTTCCAGCCGAAGCGCGCGACCGTGCCGTCGTTGCCGTTATTGTTCACCTGGCCCGAGATCGCGTGGCCGGCGAGAACGATGTTGGGCCGGCCTTGGATCCTGAGATCCTTCTTCCTGGGCGCTTCGTCGGCCTGGTTCGCCAGGATCGCCTTATCGGGGATCTGCTCGATCAGGCCCGCGCCGAACACCGGCGTGGGAATGCGGAAGATCACGTTGCGGCGCGCGAGCTCACGCTCGAAGTCCGGCTGCGCGAGCGCGCAGCCCGGCGCGTCGGCGCGGCCGGCGATCGTGTACAGGTCGTGCACGCCGCCGTCCGGCGTGCCGTCGGCGTTCTTCACGAACCTCGCCTCGCGCACCGGCCCTTTCGGCGAGATGAACGACGGCACCTTGTTGCTTGCGCCGTTCGCTCTGGCGAACGCGACCTGGGGATTCACCGCGGGGCTCGTTCCGCCGACCGCCGGGTGCAGGTGGCATCCGGCGCAGCTGTTCAGGTTCATCGTCGGCCCCAGGCCGTCGGCGGCTTTCTCCTCCTCCTCGAAATCGTCCTTGCCCGCGCTGAAAAGCGCGAGCTCCGTCGCGGTCAGCCCCGCGATGGGCGCGCCCGCCCCCGCGGCTCCGCCGCGCACGCCCGGATCCCGGGCCGTCGAGGACGAATCGTCCGGGAGCGGGAATTCGTCGCGGAAAAGGAAGAAACCGGCGAGCGCGAGTATCAGCAGCGCAATGACGAGGTTTTTCACAGCCGCTCCTCCTTCGCCGAAACGGTGGAGGGAAATTTTTCTCCGGAGGGAGCCGGCGTGTCAACCCGTAATCGATGACGTTGTCATTTTTTCCGCTTTCGGCGCGAAAAATGCCGGCGTCCGGGCTAGCCGGCGCGCCTGCGCGCCGCGCGCAGCACGTTCTCGACGAGGAGCGCGAGGCAGCCGGCGAGGAGAATCGCCGCGCGCCACGGATCGCCGAAGGGCAGCTCGCGCACGACGAGAGCGGCGAGCGCGACCCACGCGAGGATGCCGAGCGCGAACCCCGCATCCTCGATGAACAGGCCGGCGACCTCCCGGGCGGCGGCGGCGAGCCATTTCATTCGGCGATCTCCCCGCGTGCGAGCGGCGCGGCGTTGCGCGAGATCCGGCCCACCGCGGCGGCCGCAGCGGCGAGAAAGAACGCCGCGATGCCGATGATCGCGAGATCGTCCCCGGGCCAGTGGAACCCCAGGCCCTCGCCCACCCAGAACGCGCCGAACGCGGAGAGCAGAACGCCCACCGCGAACTTGAGCGTGTTCTCCGGGATCCTCGCGAGCGGCCGGTGCACCGCGCAGCCGACGATCACGACGAGCCCGCAGGCGGCGAGCGCGCCCAGGCTCGCCGGCACGAGCAGGCCCGCGGCGGCGCCGATCGCGAGCACGATGAAGACGACTTCGAGCCCTTCGAGCACCACGGCCTTGAAAGCCGTGACGATCGCGATCGCGTCCCATCCGGAGAGCGGACGCGCCGCGGCGAGCGCCGCGCTCTCCGCGGCGAAGGCCTCGGCCTCGTCGTGCAGGGCGATCACGCCGCCGGCGCGCAGGATCGCCTTTCTCAGCCAGCGCATGCCGAAGAGGAGCAGCAGCACGCCGACCGCGAGCTGCATGTATGCGATCGGCACGCGCGCGATCAGCGGGCCGAAAGCGAGGACGAGCAGCGCGAGGAAGGCGAGCCCTGCGAGCGTTCCGGCGAGCGCGGGCCGCCAGCCGCGCACCGTGCCCACGGCGAGAACGATGGTGAGCGCCTCGACCGCCTCGACGAGCGAAGCGAGAAAGGCGGAGACGATCGCGGGTCCTGAGTGGGCGAGAGAGATCATGAGTTCGGCTTAACGGGCCTTATGAGCTACTGCATTGAGCCGCATCAAGAGGAAAAGTTCAACCCCGCCGGCGCCCGATTTTCTCCGCGCCGCGTGAGAATCAGTACGGCGCCCGTCCCGCCGCCGCTTGCGTTATGCTTGGCGTTCTCATGGCGCGCAACCTCCTCATCGTGTGGCTGATCAACGCGCTCGCGCTGCTCGCCCTTCCTTATCTCGTGCCCTCGGTGCAGGTGGACAGCATTTACACCGCGCTCGTCGCGGCGGCCCTGCTCGGGCTCGTCAACACGCTGATCCGGCCGCTTATCGTGCTCCTAACGCTGCCCGCCACCGTGTTCACCCTGGGGTTGTTCATCTTCGTGATCAACGGCCTGCTCTTCTGGTTCGTCGCGTCCTTCGTCAAGGGATTCTCGGTCGAGGGGTTCTGGTCGGCGTTCTTCGGCGCGATCGTCTACGCGCTCATCTCCTGGGCGGCGAGCGCCCTCGTGTTCGGCCCGCCGCGCATCGTCGTGGTGCGGCACGAGGAGCGCCGCCCCTAGCGGAAGGCCGCGATCTCCGCGCAACGCGGAGCGAAGTATGAAATATGTCCGCTTTGCGCCTTCTTTTCCTTCTTCCCGCGTTCGGGGCTTGGGCATAATCCAGCGCCTGTTCCGGGAGGAGAGATTTTGGATACGACGAGTCCCCGCAATTCCGAGAACCCTTCTTCACTCTACGATCCCGCCGTCGCCCTGGATTTCTTCCAGCTCGCGGGCAAGCCGCAGAAAATCGCGAAGGGCACGACCATCTTCTCCGAGAACCGCAAGGGCATTCCGCTGCTGCTTATGCCCAACCGCATTTACCTCCTGCTGGAGGGGAAAGTCGAGGTTGTCGCGAAAGGCGAGCCCATCGCCACCATCCATTCCGGCGAGATTTTCGGCGAGATGGCCTCGATGGGGCAGATGCCGCGCAGCGCGTCCGCGGTGGCGAAGAGCGACTGCCGGGTGGTCGGCCTGGACGACAAGCAGTTTCGCGCCGCGCTCGGCAGGAACCCGGGGTTCGCCCTCATGCTGATGAGCATCATGATCGGCCGCCTGCGCGACACCATCGCTAGCCTCGGCGAGCCCGATGCGGCAGACGCCGGGTGGAGGGAAGCCGCCGCGCTCGACTCCCAGCTGCTCGCCGATCTCGCGCAGACGCTCGGCCCCGCGGCGCGTTTCCGCTACGAGGCCGGACGGATCATCATGAGGGAAGGGCAGCTGGGCGTGGCGTTGTTCGCGGTGCTCGAGGGCCGCGTCGCGATCCGCATCGGCGATTCGGTCGTCGAGAAGGTCGGCCCGGGTGGGATATTCGGCGAAATGTCGCTCGTCGAGCGCACGCCGCGGCTCGCCACGGCTGTCGCGGAAACCGACTGCGCGCTCCTCGCGATGAGCCGCCACATGTTCCTGCACCTGGTGAAGAGGAGCCCGAAATTCGGCGCCGCGCTGCTCAAGGCGGTGGGGGAGCGCGCGGCTTTCATGGCCTCGCGCCGCGCGGAGCGCAGCTCGGCCGCCGAGGCGCCGGCGGTGCGGCTCTCCCCCGCCTGACAGCGACTCACCCGGCCCGGCCGGCCGCTCCGAAATCCGCGAGCAGGCGCGAGAGCTGCACGTGCGCCACCAGCGCGTCGGGCACGGCCTCGACGATCTCCCGGTAAGGACCGGTGAAGCCGATGTTTCCCTCGAAGCGCACCAGCGTGCGCAGCCTGTCGATCACCGCGCGCAACTCGCCGCTCACGTCCTTGTCGTCCACCTCGGCGAGCTCGTCGAGCCGCGCGATCAGCGCGGAGAGCACGCGCAGCCATTCGAAAGACGCATCCTCGAGCACGAGCGCCAGCAATTCGCCCGTGGATTCGACGCGCCCGTAGTCGCGCTCGTAGCGGATTCGCTGAGCGTCGAGCAGCGTTTTATGGAGCTGCAGCAGCGCGTGCCGCAGCTTGTCGAGTTTGGTGATATCGGTCGTGTTCATCGCATTCCCATGTCAGAACAGACGAAATGGGGGCGAATCCGGGGATTTCCACCCTACTCCGCCCGCCTGTAGGACCCAATACGCGCCGCGTTATGGCGCGTCAAGCGGGTCCGGAGAGGCCAGTCAGCGCGTACTTGCCGGGACCCGTCACCGCGAGCAACAGCAGACCGCCCGTGATGCTGAGGTTCTTGTAGAAGTTGAGCATGTTCGCGTGGCGCTCCGCGCCTTCCAGCTTCCAATATCGATGCCCCAGTAGAGCGGTCCCTAGCGTGAACAAACAGAAGAGCAGCGCGAGCGGACGGGTGAACGCTCCCAGGACGAGTGCGATGCCGAAGAAGAACTCCACCACGACCGCGATGGCGGCCGATAGCTCCGGTACCGGCGCGCCGGTGGTCTTCATATATGCAACGGTTCCCGGGAAGTTCGTGAGCTTTTGCCATCCGGTGATCAGGAATAGCGTCATGAGAAGCACGCGCCCCAGAAGAATCAGCGCGTCGCTGCTTTCGAGCAGGCTGTCGATCATGGCGGGTTCCCTTTCATTCGGTTGCAGTGTCACCCGGGCGCCTTCGACCCGATCAGGCCGCCGTCACCGCCGCGCGCTCGCGACGCTCGCCGCGGAAGTGGGAAACGGCGAGCACCAGCGCCGCGGCCTGGAGCGCGGCGCAGAAGTAGAACGGCGCACCGATGCGCCAGTCGCCCTTTGGAAAGTGCGACACCATGGTCAGGATCGCCGCGCCTATCGGCGGAGCGATTACCGTCATCAGGCTGTTCAGTCCACCGACCGCTCCCAATGTCTGGCCCTGGTTGCGCTCGTCGGCGGCGCTGGAGATGATGCTCTGGATCGCCATCGCGACCGTGGCGCCGAGCAGGTTGACGAAAATGATCGCGAACATCATCCAGCCCTGGGTGGCGGCGCCCCACAGCACGTAGGCGAGCGTTGACGACAGCAATCCGAGCACGGCCAGTCTGCGCGCGCTGACGCGCTTGAGGATGCGTCCGAGCAGGAGGCCCTGCACCACGGCCGACACGATGCCCACCGCCGCGAGCGACCAGCCGTTCTCGAGCGGCCCCCAGCCGAACTTGAAAGTCGTATACAGCACCCAGCAGGTGTAGAGCACGAACTGCGCAAGCCCGCTGCAGGCGATCACGGCCACGAGGCGCCCTGCGCCTTTCAACTGCGCGAGCCCGCGCAGCGAGCTCACCGGGTTGGCCGACTTCCACTGAAACGCGCGCCGGCGATCCGCCGGCAGCGACTCGGGCAGCACGAAATATCCGTAGAGCAGGTTGAGCATCGCGAGGCTCCCGGCGACGAAAAACGGAAGCTGCAGGTTGATCGCGCCCAGGAGGCCGCCCATCACCGGCCCGAGGATGAAGCCGATGCCGAACATCGCCCCCATCATGCCGAAGCGCCTCGTCCGCTCCTTCGGCGGCGTGATGTCGGCGACGTAGGCATTGGCGACCGACATATTGGCCTGCATCGCCCCGCCCACCAGTCGCGCGGCAGCCAGCATCCACAGCGAGGTCGCGAGACCCGTGGCGAAAAAATTCATGATCCGTCTGCGAACCGGTGAAACTGCCCACCAGCGCCGGCAACACGGGAATGATCAGCCCGATCGAAATCATATCGATCAGCGCCGTCAACATGATGAAAGGCATCGCCGCCGTGCGATCGCGGCGCGCAGAAAAAAGCTTGAAACGCGACTGCGTCACGGGAGTCAGTGGCTGGGGCGGGAAGCGGAACCCGGATTCTAAACGAAGCTACCCCGCGGACGCAGGCACGCACTACGCGCGGTAGAATCCCGGGCGCGGCACTCCAACTGGAGTCGCGTCAATCAACCATGGAAGGTCTCATCATGAAGAAACAGAACGCAGCAAGGCGAATCGGGTTCGCAACGGCGGTGCTCGCGGCGGTCTTCGCCGCCCCGGCGCATCCGATGGACGATCAGGTGTTCGTCAACAGCAGCGCCATCAAGTGGGGCGCCGCACCGCCCACGCTGCCGAAGGGGGCGAAGCTCACGGTGCTCTACGGCGATCCGGGCAAGCCCGGGCCGTTCACCATGCGCTTGGCGACGCCGGCGAACTACAAGATCGCGCCGCACTGGCACTCGCAGACGGAAAACCTGACGATCATCTCAGGGACGCTGTATCTCGGGATGGGCGACAAGCTCGTCGCGAAGGAAGCGCGCGCGCTGAGGGCGGGCGGCTACCACTACCTGCCGGCGAAGGCACACCACTACGCGTTCAGCAAGGCGCCGACGGTGATCCAGATAGCCGGCGACGGGCCCTTCGACATCAACTACCTCAACCCGAAAGACGACCCCGCGGCGGCGAAGAAGTAGCCGGGCGGGCCGCTCACCCCGGCTCCTGCCCCTTCGCCTTGAACACGGCGCCAGCCGCCGGCGTGGTGAGGAACTTGATCAGCGCCTTTGCCGCCGACGAGTCCTTCGAGCCCACGCCGACGCCGGCATGGAAGACGGTGTAGTTCTGCAGTTCGGGAGGCAAAGGCCCCAGGACTTCGACGCCGGGGGCGGCCATCAGTTCGTTGATGAGGATGACGCCGAGCTGGACTTTCCCCGACGCGACGAGCTGGCCGACTTCGACGCCCGAGGAGGCGGGGACGATTTTCCC
>VBCH01000247.1 GCA_005884455.1 Betaproteobacteria bacterium | reverse complement strand
GCCGCAGCCCGAGGGCCCGACGATCACCACGAACTCGCCGTCGGCGACGTCGATCGACACCCCGTGAATGACCTGCATTCCGGTGTAGCTCTTTCTGACATCGCGCAACAGTACGCGGGCCATCACTTCTCCGTCTCGACCAGACCCTTGACGAACCACTTCTGCATGAGCACGACGACCGCGGCCGGCGGCAACAGGGCGAGCATGGCGGTCGCCATGACGACGTTCCACTCGGTGAGGGCATCGCCGCCGAGGATCATGCGCTTGATGCCGATCACCACCGTATACATCGACTCGTCGGTCGTGACGAGCAAAGGCCACAGGTACTGGTTCCATCCGTAGATGAACTGGATCACGAACAGCGCCGCCATGCTGGTCTTCGAAAGCGGCAGCACCACGTCGAGGAAGAAGCGCATCGGCCCGGCGCCGTCGATGCGCGAGGCCTCGGCGAGCTCCTCCGGGATCGTGAGGAAGAACTGCCTGAACAGGAAAGTGGCCGTCGCCGAGGCGATCAGGGGCAGCGTCAGGCCGACGTAAGAATTCAGCATGCCGAGATCGGAGACCACCTTGTAGGTGGGGATGATGCGCACTTCGACGGGCAGCATCAGGGTGACGAAGATCATCCAGAAGAAGAAGTTTCGGAGGGGGAAGCGGAAGTAGACGATCGCGAACGAGGCGATGAGCGAGATGGCGATCTTGCCGAGCGCGATCGCGACCGCCATCACCAGGCTGTTCAGCATCATCCGGCCCACGGGGGCGGCGGCCGCGCCGCTCGCTCCGGCCGTGAGCGCCCTCGAATAGTTCTCCCAAAGGCGGTCCCCCGGCACCAGCGGCATCGGCACCTGCAGGATCTGATCCAGCGTGAGCGTCGAAGCGACGAAGGTGACATACAGGGGAAAGGCGATGACCGCGATTCCCGCGATCAGCACGGCGTGCGACATGACCGTCAGCCAGGGCCGGTTCTCTACCATGCGTCGACCATTCAGTACTGCACTTTTCTCTCGATGAACCTGAATTGCGCAACGGTGAGCGCGATGACGATCAGCATCAGGATGACCGACTGCGCCGAGGAGCCGCCGAGATCGCCCGCTTTCACGCCGTCGTAGTACACCTTGTAGACGAGAATCTGGGTCGCGCCCGCCGGCCCGCCCTGGGTCGTGGAATCGATCACTCCGAACGTGTCGAAAAACGCGTACACGATGTTGACGACGAGCAGAAAGAACGTGGTCGGCGACAGCAGCGGAAAGACGATGGTCCAGAAACGGCGCGAGGGGCCCGCGCCGTCGATGGCCGCCGCCTCCACCAACGAGCGCGGGATGGATTGAAGACCGGCGAGAAAGAACAGAAAGTTGTAGCTGATCTGCTTCCAGGTTGCCGCCATCACCACCAGCAGCATTGCCTGGTCGCCCTGCAGCACCCAGTCCCAGTTGTAGCCCGCTTTCCTGATCACGTAGGTGACGATGCCGATCGAAGGCGCAAACAGGAACGCCCAGAGCACTCCGGCCACCGCCGGGGCGACGGCGTAAGGCCAGATGAGAAGCGTCTTGTAGGCGAGGGCGCCGCGCAGCACGCGGTCGGCCATGGTTGCGAGCAGCAGCGAGATGGCAATGCCGCTCGCGGCGACCAGCAGGCTGAATACGGCGGTGCTCTTGAAGGACGCGAGATAGTGCTCGTCCCTCAGGAGGTCGGCGAAGTTGCGCAGCCCGGCGAACTCGGTGCTGATGCCGAAGGCATCCTGCAGCTGGAAGGAGAACCAGAAGGCCTGCGCTGCCGGCCAGAAGAAAAATACGATCGTGACCGCGATCTGCGGCACGAGCAGCGCGTAAGGCAACCACGCCGAGCGGAATACGACGCGCTTTTCCATTCCCGGGTGATAAGGGGCCGCGCCCCTCTTTCCCTCGTCAGCTCTTGTTCGCCGCCTGGAATTTCCGCAGGATCTCGTTGCCGCGGCGCGTCGCTTCTTCCATCGCCGTCTTCGCGTCCTTCTTGCCGGCGAATACCCCTTCCATCTCCTCCTCGATCACCTCGCGACCCTGCACGTAGTTGCCGAAACGCAGGCCTTTCGAGTTGGGCGTGGGCGCCTTGTTGGCGAGTTGGCGCACGGCAATGTCGGCGCCAGGGACCTTTTCGTAATAGCCGTCCTTCTTCGTCGCCTCGTAGGCGGCGTTGGTGATCGGCACATAACCCGTCGATTTGTGCCAGTCGACCTGCACGCCGGTGGAGGACAGATAGGAGAAAAACTTCGTTACGCCCCGGTACTCGGCAGGCTTCTTGCCGGTCATGACCCAGAGGCTCGCGCCCCCGATGATCGAATTCTGCGGCGCGCCCTTGATGTCGTCGTGATAAGGCAGGAAGTTGACCGAGAAGTCGAACTTCGCGTTGCGGCGGATGTTCGCTTGCGCGCCCGAGCTCGACGTAAGCATGGCGCACTCGCCGCTGAAAAAACGCGCCTCGGCCTCGTTCTTGCGCCCCGAATAGGTGAACAAGCCACGCTTGGCGAAGTCGGCCAGCATCTCGACGTGCCTCACGTGCTGCGGAGAATTGATCTTGAACTCCGTGTCGGTGCCGGCGATGCCGTTTTCCCTGGTGCCGATCGGCAGGTTGTGCCAGGCGCTGAAGTTCTCGACATGCACCCATGCGGGCCAGCCGGTGGAATAAACGCACTGCTGCCCGGAAGCCTTCAGCTTGCCGGCGACGGCCGCGAATTCCTTCCAGGTCTTCGGCGCGGTGCCATCGAGACCGGCTTTTTTGAACGCATCCTTGTTCACGTAGAACACCGGAGTCGAGCTGTTGAAGGGCAGCGACAGCATGTTTCCTTTGCTGTCGGTGTAGTAGCCCGCCACCGCGGGAAGATAATTCTTCGCGTCGAACGGCTCGCCCGCCTCTTTCATCAGCTCGTAGACAGGCTTGATCGCGCCCTTCGCACCCATCATGGTCGCGGTCCCGACCTCGAACACCTGCAGAATGTGCGGCGCGTTGCCGGCACGGAACGCGGCGATCGCCGCGGTCATCGACTCGGGGTATTGTCCCTTGAAGATCGCAACGACCTTGTATTCCTTCTGGCTGGCGTTGAAGCCGTTGGCGAGCTCGTTGACCTTGTCGTTGAGCGCCCCCTGCATCGAATGCCACCAGTGGATTTCGGTCTGAGCTCCCGCCGTACCGGACAGCAGGACTGCGCCCGCCAGGACGCCAACGCGAATCTTGGTGCGCATGCTGCCTCCCCTACTTTACGGTACTGGAGCGCGGTGGAATCTGGCGCGCCCGGCGCGAATCGAACGCGCGACCTATGGCTTCGGAGGCCATCACTCTATCCCCTGAGCTACGGGCGCGGGGAGCGGAAATTATACACTGCGCGATGCGGCGGCCTGCGTCCCGCGGGCCGCAGACGACAGATGGTCTTCGATGAGGCGCATGGCTTCCCCGACCGAAGCGGCCGCGTGCAGCCTGCGCTCCACGCTCGGCCGCAGCACGCCGTAGGCGCGGAAGCGCTCGATCATCGCGATGAACGGCTGCCAGAAGCCGTCGCTTGCGCACAGGATCACAGGCTTGTCCTGCAGTCCCAGGTCGTTCATCGTAAGCATCTCGAGCAGCTCGTCGAGGGTGCCGATCCCGCCGGGCAGCGCGACGAACAGGTCGGCGCATTCCGTCATCAGCTGCTTGCGCTCGGCGAGCGACTCGACGATCTTGAGCGTGCCGAGGTCGGCCGCGGCGCGCTCCGGACGGATGAGATGGCGCGGCATGATCCCGAGCACTTCCCCACCCGCAGCCGCGGCGGCGCGCGCGGCGATCCCCATAAGCCCCCGGCCGCTGCCGCCGTATACGAGGCGCAGTCCGCGCCCCGCACAGGCGGCGCCGAATTCCGCGGCGAGGGAGCGCGCTGCGGCCGGGAGATCCTCGACCGCCGAGCAGAACAGGCACACCGAGCGCCTAGCCATGTCAGATCCTGACGACGGCGTCGAGGCCGATATCCACCGCCGGCGCCGACTGCGTGATCCGGCCCACCGAGATGAAATCGACGCCGGTCTCGGCGATCGCGCGGATGGTCTCCAGCCTCACTCCCCCGGAAGCCTCGAGCGGAACCCGGCCGCCCGAAAGCGCGACCGCGCGGCGCA
>VBCH01000246.1 GCA_005884455.1 Betaproteobacteria bacterium | reverse complement strand
TCTGCCCGGTCTCGATGCGGGACATGCGTTCGAAGTAGGCGCGCGTGGTATCGGAGAGCTTGAAAGGGAAATCATGCGTGGCGAGCCGCGCGAGGCCGCCGGCGAGATGGTAGATCGCGTTGTCCTTCACCGGTAGCGAGCTGTGCCCGCCGGGGTTGGTCACCTCGAGCTGGTAGGTCTGGAACACTTTCTCGCCTGCCTGGATGGTCATGCGCAGATAGTTGCCGTTCTTGTCGAGCAGGGCGTTCCCGCCTTCGTTCAGCGCGAACTCGGCATCGATGAGGTTGCGGTGGTTCTTGAGCAGATAGACGATGCCGCTGAAATTCGACGGGATGATTTCCTCGTCGCAGGTCGCGACGAGAATCATGTCGCGGCCCGGCCGGTAGCCTTCCTGCCTGTAGCGAATGAGATTGGCGACGAACACCGCGACCATCGCCTTGTCGTCGGAGGCGCCGCGGGCGTAGAAGTAGCCGTTCTCCTCGACGAGCTTGAAGGGATCGCGCTCCCAGTCCTCGCGCTTCGCCTCCACGACGTCGAGGTGCCCCAGCAGCGTGACCGGTTTTTTCGCGCCGGTGCCCCGGTAGCGCGCGACGAGGTTGCCCTTCTTCGGCCCGCCCGGCGGCACGATGACCTGAACGTCCTGAGCCGGCAGCCCGCCCGCTCTCAGCCGTGCGGCCATCGCCTCGGCGGCGGCCGTGCAGCTCCCGGCGGAATCCGTGGTGTTGATCTCGACCAGCTCCCTGTAGACCTCGCGCAGTTGCTGCTGCGCGGGCGTGGGCGCGCCTTGTGCCAGAGCGCGAAGGGTGAGCGACGCTCCCAAGGCGACCCAGATTGCACCGCCAAGTGCTTTCATTCTTTCCTCCCGTCGAAAAAAAGGTCCTTCCCCTGCTACGGGGTGGTCGGCAAACGACTTATACTAGCAGGGTGTCGCGGCGCATCGAGTCGACGCTGCGTGTCCGGATGCCGGTCCACCCATGGGAGGTTTGCGATGCCAATCAAGAAGATCTTGATCGTCGATGATTCAGCCACCGACCGCCAGTTCCTGCTGGAAGTGTTGAGCAAGCAGGGCTATCAATGCGTGACCGCGCAGAGCGGCGACGAGGGCATCGCCAAGGCGAAGACCGAGCAGCCGGACCTCATCCTGATGGACATCATCATGCCCGGCACGGACGGGTTCAAGGCGACGCGCGCCATCACGCGCGACGAAGCCACCAAGCACATCCCGGTGATCGTGTGCACCAGCAAGAAACTGGATACGGACCGGGTCTGGGGCATCCGCCAGGGCGCCAAGGACTACATTGTCAAGCCCGTCGATGCGAAAGACCTTCTCGCCAAGATCGCCGCGCTCGGCTGATAGAAGGCGCCGGTCAGGCCAGCAGCACGAGGGCGAGCGCCATCGCGCCGGGTAGCGCCTGCACCCAGAGGATCTTGCGGCTCGCGGTAAATCCGCCGAATACGCCGGCAACGACGACGCAGGCGAGGAAAAAAATCTTGATCGCGGTTCCCGCATCGCCGAGAATTAAACCCCATCCGAGCCCGGTCGCGACGAAGCCGTTGTACAGGCCCTGATTCGCGGCGAGGGCCTTCGAAGCCCTGGCGAAATCAGGGGTGGTGCCGAAAGTGCGAAGGCCGAGGGGCTGAGTCCACAGGAACATCTCGAGGACGAGGAACCCGAAATGCAAGAGAGCGACCAGTGCTATCGCAGTATTGGCAATGGTTGTCATGGAAACCCCTTTCCTCCGGAAAACCCCAACTCGACCCGTCTTGCTACCACTAGAATTGCCAGCCGATCTTGCGGTCCAGCGACCGGGGACCGCCGCCGCGCAGCGCTATGGCGAACATGATCAGGCCCCACATCAGCGGGTATTCGTAGCCGGGACCGGTCCATCCGAACTTGGGCAGATGGTGGTAGGCGATCACCGCCATTTCGATGGTGATGGCGGCGGCGAAAAAGCGCGTGAAGAGACCCAGGGCGACGCACAGTCCGCCTACGGTTTCCAGGATGATGAGAACGACAGCCAGGGGTTCCGCCGGCGCGATGCCACGTTTGATCAACGCCATCTGCGCCGTCGCGCTGACGCCCATCATCAGCTTGGGCCAGCCGTGCGGAATGATCATCAGGCCGACCGTGAGGCGAATCAGCGGCCATGTGAGCGGTGTGACCCAATCGTAGAACGGCTTGAGCTTGGGGAACAGCAGTCTCGGTTCGTCTTGCGCTTCCATGGTCGGTCCTCCTCCGGTGCGGGCCGGGCGCCGAAGTTCACAATCTTGCCGTCCCTGAGGACGAATAGTAAAGAGGGTCGGGCCCGGGTACCGGCTGCGGCTTGGCCACGGTACCCGGATTCAGACTAAGCCATCCATCACCATCAACTCCACGTAATCCCCCGCCTTCACGCTTTCTTGCTGGTGTCCGAGCACGACGAAGCAGTTCGCTTCCGACATCGATCTTAAAATCCCCGAGCCTTGCGCACCGGTGAGGCGCACGCTCCATTCGCCGTTCTTCAGCTCGAGAATTCCGCGCTGGTACTCGGTGCGGCCGGGTTTCTTGCGCATCGGAGTCGCGGCTTTCGCGCGCAGCAGCGGCAGGTCGGTGTCGCAGCGCCCCATCATCGTGAGCAGCGCGCCGCGCACGAAGTGGTAAAAGGTCACCATGACGGCGACAGGATTGCCGGGCAGGCCGAATAGATACGCCGATTTCCCGCGCGCGCGGATGCGGCCGAAGGCCATCGGGCGGCCGGGGCGCATGGCGATTTTCCAGAACACGACTTCGCCGAGCTTGGCCATCATCTGTTTCGTGAAATCGGCTTCGCCGACCGACACGCCGCCCGAAGTGACGACCGCGTCGGCAAGCGCCGCGGCCTTGCGGAACGCGGCTTCGAGTTTTTTCGGGTCGTCGCGCACCACGCCCAGGTCCACCACCTCACAGCCCAGGCGCGTGAGCATGCCCCAAAGCGTGTAGCGATTGGAGTCGTACACTTCGCCGGCCTTGAGCTTCTTTCCGACCGACACCAGCTCGTCGCCGGTAGAGAAGAACGCCACTTTCAGTCTCCGCCGCACGCTCACTTCACCGATGCCGAGCGAAGCGATCAGTCCGATCTCCGCAGGGCGGAGCAGGGCGCCCGCCTTGAGCGCCGGCTTGCCTTTTTTCAGGTCTTCGCCCGCGAGCCTGCGGTTCTGGCCGATTTCCTGTCCCGCAGGAATGGTGATGCGCTTGCCATCCACCCTGACGCCTTCCTGGATGACGACGGTGTCGGTGTTCTTCGGCATCACGGCGCCGGTCATCACGCGCACGCACTCGCCGCGCCCGACCTCGCCCGTGAATTCCCTGCCGGCGTAGGCGGTGCCAATCTTGGTGAGCGTCACCGGCTCCCCGGCGCCGAGGTCGCTGTTGCGAACAGCGTAGCCGTCCATCGCCGAGTTGTCGTGCGAAGGGACGTCGATCGGCGAAACGACGTCTTTCGCGAGCACGCGCCCGAGCGCCGCGCGCACTCGCAGCTTCTCGACGCCGGACACCGGATTGATGAACGAGCGGATGACTTCGTTCGCTTTTGCGACCGGCAGCGCTTCCGGGTCGTAGTCGCTGGTGCAGGAGATGACTTCCTTCAGGGTGGCCACGCGCGAATTATCGCGCTTTCGCAGATCGTTGAAAAATCTTGAGTGGAGTCGGCCAAGCGCGCGGGGTGTCCGCGTTGAATTTCCTCTTACTTGGTCGCCATCGGCGAGACCCGGATCGCTGCGCTAGCGGTGACGATGTGTCGTCCGCAGGCGACACCGACGGCAGCATCGGAGACTTCTGACACAAAGGTGCGAATGCGGGCCGGGAATGTCGTCGGCATCGAGGACTTACTACATACCGTTGTCATATGACAACGACATATCGTCAACGTTGTTGATTCTCCATACCGCCGACAAGCGTTCGCCGTGGTTCGCTGTGCCGCTGTGCCGGCCAAGCAGTGAGGAGGATTCCGATGTTGCGGATGAAAACTCTACTACTTCTTGCCGTAACCACCACCACCCTGGTGCTCGCGGGTTGCAACGGCACGGGTGAAGCTGAGATCGGCAACAACGGCGTAGGAGCTACACCTTCGGCCGACGCCACGCCACCCTCTATGCCCACCGGTCTCACGGCCGCGGCGGCCGGTTCGACAGGAGCCAACCTGTCATGGAGCGCTTCAACCGACAACGTCGGAGTGACTGGATATATCGTGCGCCGCAATGGCGTGCAGGTGGCAACGCCCGCCACGACCAGTTTTGCGGATACGGGCTTGTCCGCTGCGACGACCTACAGCTACACCGTGGCGGCTCGCGATGCAGCCGGTAACATCTCGCCCGATTCGACAAGTGTGAGCG
>VBCH01000245.1 GCA_005884455.1 Betaproteobacteria bacterium | reverse complement strand
CTGACACAACGCCCCCCACTACGCCTACCGGCCTCACGGCCGCCGCAGTGGGATTGACCGGAGCCAACCTGTCATGGAGCGCTTCGACCGACAACGTCGCAGTGACCGGCTATATCGTGCGCCGCAATGGCGTCCAGGTGGCGACACCTACCACGACCAGTTTCGCGGATACGGGCTTGTCCGCTGCAACGACCTACAGCTACACCGTTGCCGCTCGCGACGCAGCCGGCAACCTCTCGCCCGATTCGGCGAGCGTGAGCGTCACGACCGCGATCGCAACTGACACCACGCCCCCCACTACACCCACCGGTCTCACGGCCGCGGCGGCCGGTTCGACCGGAGCCAACCTGTCATGGAGCGCTTCGACCGACAACGTTGGAGTGACC
>VBCH01000244.1 GCA_005884455.1 Betaproteobacteria bacterium | reverse complement strand
CTCGTGGATTCGTCCGACCACACGATCACCCGGCCGCCCTCGCCGGTGGTACCTGCATCGGCGCGGATGATTCCGTCCGAACCGATCACGGTCTGCTGCGCGTTCTGAACGTTGGGGTTGCCGCCTTGGTAGTCGCCGCCGACGAGAATGGTGCCGCCGCCCGTATCGCCCGATGCGTCGATCACACCGTGACCGATGACTCCGACGCGCACGCCGAGCGCCTGGATCGTTCCGCCTTGGCCCGAGCTGCCTTTGGCTTCGACGGTTCCGGAGATCAGATTGGTGCCGCCCTCGGCCTGCAGCAGGATATTGCCGCCGCTCGGGCCGTTTGCTGTGGTCGTGCTGCCAGCGTCGAGCGTGAGGTCCTTGGTCGCAACGAGCCGGATCTCGCCGTTCGCGCCGACCACGGCACTGTTCGCCTCCACCACGCCGCCCTGGCGCACCAGAGCGCCGAACATGCCGATGCGGCCGGAGTCGGAGATCAGCTGTCCCACGTTGAGCGCTTGCTCGGTATCGGCGACCACGCGCACCGTCACGAAGGGGGAATTCTCGGAAACGAGCTCTACGCTCTTGCCTGCGGCGAGCACGATCTGGCCTTGGGGGGAGCGGATCAAGCCCGAGTTCTGCACGTCCGGGCCGACGAGGAAGACGCGCCCGCCGGGACCGCCCGAGCTGGTATCGATGACTCCCGCGTTGGAGACGCCGCCCGCGCCGGGGGTCTCGGTGAAGCGCAGCCGCCCGCTGAGGAAGTCCTGGTCGGACAGAGTCAGGCTCGAAGCGACGAATCCCGCGACGTCGATGCGGCCGGTCGAACCGATCACGACGCCGCTCGGGTTGATCAGGAACACCCGGCCGTTCGAGGAAAGTATCCCGTCGATCACGCTTTGCGGGATCACGCCGTTTGCGCCCACCACGCGGTTGAGCACCGCCGAGGATCCCGAGGACTGCAGGAACTGCGTGATCTCGTTGATGCCGATCGAGAAGCTCTGCCAGTTGATGATGGCGTTGGCGCTGTTGGTGATCGTGAGCGTGTTGCCCGAGCTGACGATGGTCGCGCTGCCCGAGCCGACCGTGCCGCCCGTGGGATTGGCGAGGCTCTGCCCATTGGAAAAGCTGAAGCAGGCTGCCACCGACAGCGCGATCAGCTTGGGCTTGAATTCGCCTCGCCGCCTGGACTTGGCACTGGAACTGGACATGGCTACCCCCCGATAGACTTCATTCTCGCAGCAAACTTCGTTCCCGCAGCAAACGGGAAACTCATTCTAGACCCCGGTTGCAGGCGGGACATGTGACTTTTCGCACAGGCGGCCGACGTCAAAAGCTGTAAGCGACAGCGGCATGCGCCCGGTAGTCGCCGTTCAGACGGGTGCCCGCATCCTTGGTGACCCGTGCCGCATCGAGCCGGAACGCGAAGGACTTGCCCTGGTTCACGCGAAAACCGAAGCCGTAGCTTCCGAGCCCGTTTTCCGGGCCGCGCTCCGGAATGTTGTCGTGGCCGCGCGCAGCGTCGTAGAACACGAGCGCCCGTGCGCGCCAGGGACTGCCGATCCGCAATCCGAAATCCGGGCCGTAGCCTTCGAGCGAGAACCGCCGGCCGATGTCGCTCGCGGTTTCGCGCTCGTAGTAGCCCCGCACGCTGTCCGACCCGCCCATCCCGAATTGTTCGCCGGGAACGAGCAGGTCGCGGGTCTGCTGCGCGTTCGCGGCCACGCGCACGACGAAATCAGAGGGCAGCAGCTGCGAGTACGCGATGCCCGCGCGCCAGATCGAATACTTGGCCGAGGCGCCAGGGCGCTGCTCATCAAAGGCCGCCTGGCCAGCCCTGTCGCCTCCCGGAATGTTGCGCGAGTAGGAGAGGTTGAAGGACAGATCGCTCCCGACCGGCGAGAATCGGCCGCTGTAGGTGAGCGCAACCGGGCGGACCGTTACGTCCGGAACGAGCGGTTGTCCGGTGTCCGCGAAGGTGACGTTGTTCTTGAAGGCCCGGTAGTCCAATCCGAGCGCCAAGCGGTGTTCGTAGGTATCGATCCGTCCCAGAAGCTGGGTGTAGCGCAGCCCGAACACGTCGCCTTTGCCCGAGACGTTGAAAAGACCCTGCACGACGCCGGAGTTGACGCTCGAATACCCGGCAAGGACATCGACGGCCCCGCTCCATCCGTATATGGGAATGCGGTACCCGGCACCGAAGACCTTCACGTCCGACGCGTGCCCCGGGGAGGTGATGAACTGCGCGTTGATTACGTCGTCGCCGTTGAAGAGGTTGGCGTTCTGGTAGCCGACGCCGGTGCGGTAGTTTCCGGTCGAAGGAGTGCCGGTGTTGTCTGCAAAGACCGAGATCCTGGAGGGATTTTCGTCGGTCACGCGTACGCTTGCATCGACCTGCCCAGGGTCGTCCGCGGCCTGCAGCGCCACGCTCACCTGCTTGGCCGGGTTCTCATTGACGAGCTGCGCGTCCTGGCCGATCGCCCGCGTATTCGGGGAGCTGCCTTCCTTCAGCGAAGGCAGGCCGGCCCTGACGTTCTTCTCGTCGAAAAAGCGGTTGCCCTGTACCCGCACCCGCCGGATCCGCGCCTCGACCACGCGCAAACGCACCTGACCCGCGCGGATGTCCTGCTCGGGAACGCTTACGCGCACCGCGTTGTAGCCGCGGCCGGCGTAGGCGTCCTGCAGCGCTTCGAGCGCGCGTTGAATATCGCCGAAATCGCGGTCCTTTCCGGAGAAGGGCACGAGAATCCCGTCGAGCTCCCCTTGCGAAAGGATCGTATTTCCCTCGACGAGAAAACGCTGGATCTCGAATCGCGGCGGCGCCGGCGGCTTGGAGGGCGCTGCGATCGGTGGCTGAGATTGTTGCGCGGCCGGCGCCTGGGACTGCGGCTTGGGAGGCTGCGGCTTCGTCGGCGCCTGCGCCGTAGCGAGGCTCGCGCACAGCGCGAGCATCAATCCTGACGCCGCTACGCGCAAGCGGCGGCGCAGCGCGCCCGCTGTTGGTATTGCAGCCACCTTGACCCTCCCTGGCCAGGAACGGAAATTCTCCCACGGCCCATCCCGTAAGGGCAAGCGATACGCGATAGGCCGCTTCACGCGAAGACTCAGGAATTCCCGCGCTTGCTCTTCATATAGTTCAGCGGCCCGCCGCGGAAAGGCGCGAAACCGGTAGCGAAAATGAGCCCCGCGTCGACGAGGTCGGCGTCGGCGACGATGCCTTCGGCGACGACCACCTGCGCTTCCTTGAGGTAGGGTTCGATGAGCTTCTCGGTGAGCTCGGGTGTTACCCCGCGTGCGGCGCCTTTGCGCGCCTTGCCTTCCTGCCAGACGTAGAAGCCGCGGCCGGTTTTCTTGCCGAGATTTCCCGCAGCGACGAGCTCCGCGAGTTTTCTCGGGGGTTCTGCGCTTTCGCCCGCCAATTCCTTGCCCACCGCGAGGCAGATGTCGAGGCCCACCGTGTCGGCCAGCTCGATCGGCCCCATGGGCATGCCGAACGCCGTGACCGCCGCGTCGAGCGTTTCCGGCGCGACGCCTTCGTCCACCATGCGCAGCGCTTGGTCGATGTAGGGGCCGAGCACGCGATTGACGAGAAAGCCCGGCGAGTCTTTGACCGGCAGGGGCAGTTTGTCGATCTGCCGCACGAACGCAGCCGCCCGCTTCGCGATCTGCGCGCCGGTGACCGTGCCCCTGACAACTTCGACCAGCTGCAACTGCGGCACGGGGTTGAAGAAATGGATTCCCACGAGTCGCGACGGATCCTCGAATTTCGCGCCGATGTCGGCGAGCTTGAGGCTCGACGTGTTCGAGGCGAGGAGAGCCTCGGGCTTAGCCTGCGCTTCGAGCTTTGCGAACAGTTCGCGCTTGGCCTGCAGGTTCTCGAAAATCGCCTCGATGACCACGTCCGCATGCCGCGCTCCGTCCCCGGCGACGTCGGGAATCAACCGGTCGAGCGCGTCCCGAATCCGGGATTTGTCGCGCAGCCGGCGCTTGAAAAGCTCGGCCGCGCGCTTCATCGCCGGCGCAAGGCGCTCGGGCGACTGGTCTTGCAGCGTCACTGCCAGGCCGCGCATCGCGCACCAGGCGGCGATGTCTCCGCCCATGACGCCCGCGCCGACCACGTGAACGTGTTGCGCCTTGAAGTCGCTGTCCTTCCCGAGTGACTTCAGGCGCTCCTGAAGGAAGAAGATACGGATGAGGTTGCGTGCGGTATCGCCCTCAAGAAGCCCGATGACCGACGCCGGGTCCTCGGGTCGCGGCGCGAACGGATCGCCGTCGTATTTCCGCCACAGCTCGAGGATCGCGTAAGGCGCGGGATAGTGATCCGGCGAGGCCCGCGAGGCGAGCTGCTTTCTCGCCAGGTAAACGACGAGCGGACGCATCAGGCCGGAATTCATCAGCCGCTGGAAGAGGGGCAGCGTTCTCGGGCGGGGCGCCTCGAGCACCATCATGCGCGCGGCGTTGTCCTGGATTCGCGGCGGCACGGCCTCATCCACGAGACCCAAACGCTTCGCGCGGCGCGCATCGACAGCCCGGCCCGTGAGCAGCATGTCGAGCGCCGCAGTCGGCCCGACGAGGCGGGGCAGGCGCTTGACGCCGCCCCAGCCCGGCAGGATGCCGAGCATGACTTCGGGAAGCGCGAAGCGAGTTCCGGGCTGATCCACCGCAACGCGATAGCGGCAGGCGAGCGCGAGCTCGACGCCCCCGCCCATGCAGAAGCCGTTTACGAGCGCGAGCGTCGGGAAGGGCAGGGCGTCGAGTTTGTTGTAGAGATCC
>VBCH01000017.1 GCA_005884455.1 Betaproteobacteria bacterium | reverse complement strand
AGGACTCCGGAGCGCACCAGGAACGTCCCGAGCAGGGAGAGGGCGAAGGCGAGGATCGCGAGCAGCACGGTCCAGCTGCGGAAAGCCCCGCGCTTCTCGGTGACCGCAAGGGAATGGATGAGGGCAGTCCCCACAAGCCACGGCATAAAGGAGGCGTTCTCCACCGGGTCCCAAAACCACCACCCGCCCCAGCCGAGTTCGTAGTACGCCCAGCCGCTGCCGAGCGCGATGCCCACGGTGAGAAACGCCCACGCCGCAGTGGTCCACGGGCGCGACCAGCGCGCCCACGCAGCATCGAGCCGTCCGCCGATGAGGGCTGCAACGGCGAAAGAGAAAGCGATGGAAAATCCGACGTAGCCCATGTAGAGCATCGGCGGGTGCAGCACCATTCCCGGATCCTGCAGCAGGGGATTCAAGTCGCGTCCGTCTGCAGGCCCCGGGAAGACTCGCACGAAGGGATTCGAAGTGAACAGGATGAAAAGCAGGAACCCGGTGCTGACCAGGCCCATCACCCCGAGAACCCGCGCGACCATCTCCTCGGGGAGGTGGCTGCTGAAGAGCGTGACCCCCACCGTCCATAGCGCGAGCATCAGGATCCACAAGAGGATCGAGCCCTCGTGCCCGCCCCACACGCCTGCGACGCGGTAGGCGAGCGGGAGCGCGGAGTTGGAATTGGACGCGACGTAGGCGACGGTGAAGTCGTTGGCGACGAAGGCGTAGGTGAGGCAGCCGAAGGCGATGGCCACGAACGCGCATTGTCCCTGCGCCGCAGGCCGCGCCGCGCCCATCCATGCGCCGTCACCTCGCATGGCTCCGGCGAGTCCCAGCGACGACTGGGCGAGCCCAAGGCACAGCGCGAGCGCGAGAGCGAGTTGGCCGATTTCCGGGATCACTTGCGTCCGGCGGCACCCTGCACGAGGGTGTGCGCCGCCTTTTCGTTGATGGACTGTGCCTGCTTGATCGCGTCCGCCGCCGCCGGGGGCATGTAGTTCTCGTCGTGCTTGGCGAGCACCTCGCTCGCGTAGAAAATTCCGTCCGCGCCGAGCTTCCCTTGAGTCACCACTCCCTTGCCCTCGCGGAACAGATCCGGGAGGAGGCCGCGGTAGACGACCGGGACGTTCTTCGCCGTGTCGGTGACGACGAATTGCACGGTGACCCCATCGGCCTGGCGCTTCACGCTTCCCGGCGTGACCATCCCGCCGACGCGGAACGAGCGTCCTTGGGGCACCTCCTTCGCGGCCACCTGGCTCGGGGTGAAAAAGAACACGAGATTCTCCTGAAACGCTGCGAGCACGAAGGCCGCCGTTACGCCGAGCGCAACGATGCCGCCCGCGATCATCGCCATGCGTTTCTGCCTGGGCTTCACCGGTCGCCTTGCGCTGCGGTGCCGTCGAGGCGAAGCCGTGCGAGGGCCCTGCGCTTGCGCAACGCGAGCAGCACGATTTCCGCGACTATCAGACCGAGCGTCACGAGATACGAGCCCCAAACATAGAACGCATAGCCCCCCATTGCAAGGAAATTCTCCAGGCTGCCCCAGCTCATGCGGATCCCCTCGCGTAGTCCGCCGCCCAATCGCTCGCGCGTTCGCGCTCGAGCATGATGCAGCGCGCCCGCATCAGTGCGGCTGCGATGCTGTAGAACCAGAATCCGAAAGCCATCACGGCCATGCCGGTCAGCATCGTCGCCGCCATCGTCGGGGCCTTGGTGAGACTCACCGACGCACCCTGGTGCAGCGTGTTCCACCACTTCACCGAAAAGTAGATGATCGGGATATTCACGACGCCGACCAGAGCAAGCACCGCCCCGGCCTTGTCGGCGCGGCGAGGATCGTCGATCGCCGCTTGCAGAGCCATGAAACCGAAATAGAGGAAGAGCAGAATCAGCTCCGAAGTCAGGCGTGCGTCCCACACCCACCAGGTGCCCCAGGTGGGCTTTCCCCAGAGAGAACCGGTCCAGAGCGCGAGAAAGGTAAACAGCGCGCCGGTGGGCGCGATCGCGCTCGCCATCATGCCCGAGAGCCGGGTGTTGAACGCGAGCCCCAGCCCCGCCCAGAACGCCATGACGAGATAGAGGAACATCGACATCCAGGCAGCCGGAACGTGGATGAAGATGATCCGATAGGCCTCGCCCTGCTGGGCGTCGGTCGGAGCGACGAAGAATCCCAGGTACAGGCCCGCGGCGCACGCGATCGCCGCCAGAGTGCCGAACCATGACGCGAGCCTCCCCGCCAGAGGGAAGAACGTCTGGGGCGAGGAGTACTTGAACCAGTTGATATTGCCGCTCATGCCGCTTCGCTCACTCCGAGGAAATGCGCAGTGCCGCTGCCGCCGCCCAAGGCGCGAAAGCGCCTGCGAATGCGAGGAGCGCGCCAAGCAGCAGAAGCTGGGCTTTCCCCCCGAGACCCGAGACCGCCGCTTCTGCGGCGCCCGCTCCGATGATCAGCACCGGGACGTAGAGGGGCAGCACCAGCAGCGAAAGCAACGCTCCTCCGCCGCGAAGGCCCAGCGTCAATGCCGCGCCGATCGCCCCGATCAGGCTCAGGACCGGCGTACCGAGGGCCAAAGATAAGGCCAACACGCCGAGAAACTCTTGAGGAAAATCAAATTGTAGCGCCAAAACGGGCGAGATCAGGACGAGGGGCAGGCCGGATATGACCCAATGGGCGAACACTTTCGCCGCGACGGTCATTCCCAGAGGTGTGGCGCCGAGCAGCATCTGCTCCAGCGTTCCGTCGGCGTGGTCGGAGGCGAACATCCGCTGCAGGGCCAGCATCGAGGCGAGCAGCGCCGCCACCCAGATGACTCCCGGCGCGATCGTGCGCAGGAGCGCCGGATCCGGCCCGACTCCCAGAGGGAAGAGGCTCACCACGATGACGAAGAAAAGCAGCACGGTCAGGACATCGGAGCTGCGCCGCGCCGCGAGCAGCAGGTCGCGGTGGATCACGCATCGGAACGCGGCGAGCATGTCAGCTCGTCTCGAGATCGATGCGCAGGGCTGCGGCCGTTATTTTCGCCTCAAGATGCGTAGTGAGGATCACTGCGGCACCCCGTGAAAGGTGCTCCGCAATCAGATCCTGCACGTGCTCCACGGCCGCGGCGTCGAGGGCCGCAAACGGCTCATCCAAGATCCAAAGCGGCATCGCTTCACTCAAGGCCAGGCGCGCGAGCGCCGTTCGGCGGCGCTGTCCCTGGGACAGCACCCGAGCGGGCAGGTTCTCGCAACCGGCAAGGCCGAGGCGGCGCAGCGCCTCGCCGATCTGCGCAGGCTGCCTGGGAACACCCGCGAGCGTGCACGCCACGTGCAGATTCTCGGCCGCGGTCAGGTCATCCTTGATCGCATTGGCGTGTCCGACGTAGACCAGCTGCCGCCAGAATTCCTCCTGAAGTCGCCGGATATTCTCCCCCGCCCAGCGCACCTCGCCGCGCGTCGGTTCGAGCAGACCGCATGCGATGCGCAGGAGGCTCGTCTTGCCGGAACCGTTGGCTCCCCCGATCCGGAGCAGCTCGCCGCTGCGCAGCGTGAAGTTCAGCGCGCCGAAGAGCTTGCGCTCGCCGCGCGTGCAGTGGAGATCAACTGCCTCGAGCGAGGGGGTGCCCGCTTTTTTTCCCACCGCAGCGATCTAGGCGGCCGCGAGCTCCGCCCTGACCTCCGCGAGCAGGCGCTCGGCATCGCTGCCGCGCACGCGGGTGATGTCGTCCTGGTACTTGAGCAGGGTACCGAGGGTGTCGTTGACGGTCTGAGGGTCGAGCGTCATCTTGTCGAGGGCCACCAGGGCTTTCGACCAGTCGATCGTCTCGGCTACGCCGGGGAGCTTGAACAGATCCATCTTGCGCAGACGCTGCACGAAAGCCACGACCTCGCGCGAAAGGTTTTCGGAGGCTTCCGGGGCTTTTCGCTTGAGGATTTCGAGCTCCCGCACGGCGTCCGGATAGTCCACCCAGTGGTAGAAGCAACGCCGCTTGATGGCGTCGTGGATCTCGCGAGTGCGGTTGGAAGTGAGCACGACGATCGGAGGCTCCGTGGCTCTCACCGTGCCGATCTCGGGAATCGTGATCTGGAAGTCCGACAGTACTTCCAGGAGATACGCCTCGAAGGGCTCGTCGGTGCGGTCCAATTCGTCGATCAGCAGCACCGGCGCCGCGCCTTTGCCGCCTTCGAGAGCCTGCATCAGCGGACGCTTGATGAGAAAGCGCTCGGAGAAGATGTCCTTGGCGACCGTGTCGCGCGACGTCCCTTGAGTCTCAGCCAGCCTTATCTCGATCATCTGGCGCGAATAGTTCCACTCATATACCGCGGAGGCGATGTCGAGGCCTTCGTAGCACTGCAGCCGAACGAGCGGGCGGCCGAGACCGCCGGCTAGGACCTTTGCGATCTCGGTCTTGCCGACGCCCGCCTCGCCTTCGAGAAACAGCGGCCGGCTCATCTTGAGGGCGAGGAATACCGCGGTCGCGAGGCTGCGCTCGGCGACATAGTCGGCTCGCGCGAGCAGCTGCAGGGTTTCGTCTATCGACTTGGGCAAGGCGCTCATTTGCGAATTATGCCAGCCCCGCAAATAAAAAACCCTCCCCCAAGGGAATTGGGGGAGGGCCGGTCGGGATCCCCTCGAGGCAATTTGCTATTTCATCGCGGCCTCGACAGCCCGTCTCGCCATCACGGTGATCAGGTGCGCCCGGTAGTCGGCTTTTGCGTGGAGATCCGTGTTGAGGCCCTTCTCAGGCACCGCGATGCTCGCGACCGACTCGGGGGCGAACTTCGCCGCGAGCGCTTTTTCCATCGCGGCAACGCGGAATACGCTCGGACCGGCGCCGGTCACCGCGACTCGCACGCCCGTGCCGGAGTCGGCGACGAACACACCGACGATGGCGTAGCGTGAGGCCGGGTTCTTGAACTTCATGTACGCGGCGCGTTTAGGCACCGGGAAGCTCACGGAGGTGATGATCTCACCTTTCTGCAAGGCAGTCTCGTACATGCCCTTGAAGAATTCGTCCGCAGCGATCTTGCGCTTGTTGGTGACGACGGTCGCGCCCAGGGCCAGCACCGCCGCTGGATAATCCGCCGCGGGGTCGTTGTTGGCGAGCGAGCCGCCGATCGTGCCCATGTTGCGGACCATGCGGTCGCCGATTCCCGCGGCGAGGCTTGCGAGCGCGGGAATCGCCTTCTTCACCGCGGCCGAGGAGGCGACTTCGGCGTGACGAGTCATCGCGCCGATGGCGACGGCCTTGCTATCCGCCTTGATGCCGGAGAGCTCTTTGATTGTGCCGAGATCGATGACCTCGGACGGGTGCGCCAGGCGCAGCTTCATCGCCGCGATCAGGCTCTGGCCGCCGGCGAGCAGTTTTGCGTCGCCGTCCTTTGCGAGCACTTTGGCCGCGTCGGCGACCGATTTTGCCTTCTGGTAGTCGAAAGAATACATGCGCGTCTCCTAGGCAGCTTTCTTCATCTTGCTTTCCTGGCAGGCCCGCCAGATCCTCTGCGGCGTCGCCGGCATCTCGATATCGCGAACGCCGAGCGCGTCTGTGAGCGCGTTCATCACCGCGGCCGGAGCGCCGATCGCACCCGCCTCGCCGCAGCCCTTCACCCCGAGCGGATTGTGCGTGCAGGGCGTTTCTTTCGTGCCCACCTTGAATGCCGGAACGTCGTCCGCTCGCGGCATGCAGTAGTCGAGGTAGGACCCCGTGACGAGCTGGCCCGACTCCTTGTCGTAGTGGCAGCCTTCGGTCAGCGCCTGCCCGATTCCCTGCGTCAGTCCGCCATGCACCTGTCCCTCGACTATCATCGGGTTGATGATCTTGCCGAAGTCGTCCACCGCGGTGAAATTCACGATGCTCACCGTGCCGGTATCGGGATCCACCTCGATTTCGCAGATGTGGCTCCCGGCGGGGAAAGTGAAGTTGGCCGGGTCGTAGAAGGCGTTCTCGTTCAAACCGGGCTCCAGCTTGTCGAGAGGATAGTTGTGCGGCACGTAAGCCGCGAGCGACACTTCGGCGAACGCTTTTTTCTTGTCGGTGCCTCTTACGACGAACGCGCCGTCCTTGAATTCGATGTCGGCTTCCGCGGCCTCCATGAGGTGCGCCGCGATTTTCTTGCCTTTCGCGACGATCTTGTCTGCCGCCTTCACGATCGCAGTCCCTCCTACGGCGATCGAGCGCGACCCGTAGGTGCCCATGCCGAAGAGAATCTTTCCGGTGTCGCCGTGGACGATCTCGATGTCCTCCATCGGGATGCCGAGGCGATCGGCCACCACCTGCCCGAAGGTGGTCTCGTGTCCCTGCCCGTGGGAGTGCGATCCGGTGAACACGGTCACCTTGCCGGTCGGATGGACGCGGACCTCCCCCGCTTCGAAGAGGCCCGCGCGAGCCCCGAGCGCTCCGGCGACATTCGAAGGCGCGATGCCGCAGGCCTCGATGTAGCAGGAATAGCCCAGGCCGCGGAGCTTCCCGCGTCTCGCCGCATCGGCTTTTCGTCCCTGGAACCCGGCGACGTCGGCGATTCTCAGCGCTTCGGCGAGCGTGGCCTCGTAGTTTCCGGTGTCGTACAGGAGGGCAACCGGGGTCTGGTACGGGAAGGTCTTGATGAAATTGCGCCGGCGGATCTCGGCAGGGCTCATCTTCATTTCGCGTGCAGCGGTTTCGACCAGCCTCTCGACCACGTAGGTCGCTTCCGGCCGCCCCGCGCCGCGGTAAGCGTCCACCGGCGCCGTATTGGTGAACACCGCGGTGACCTCGGCGTAGATAACCGGCGTGGTGTACTGCCCGGCGAGCAGCGTCGCGTAGAGAATGGTCGGGATGCACGACGCGAAGGTGGACAGGTACGCGCCCATGTTCGCGGTGGTGGTGACGCGCATGGCGAGGAACCTACCCTCCCTGTCGAGGGCGAGTTCCGCCTTGGTCACGTGATCGCGGCCGTGGGCATCCGAGACGAAAGATTCGCTGCGATCCGCGGTCCACTTCACCGGGCGGTTGATCTGTTTCGACGCCCAGGTGCACACTACGTCCTCGGCGTACAGATAGATCTTCGAGCCGAAGCCGCCGCCTACGTCGGGCGCGACCACGCGCACCTTGTGCTCGGGCAGCCCGAGCACAAACGCGGTCATCAGCAGCCGCTCGACGTGCGGGTTCTGACTGGCGACATAGAGCGTGTAGCTGTCGTCGGCGCGCGAGTAGCTCGCGTTCGCGGCGCGCGGCTCGATCGCATTGGGGATGAGCCGGTTGTTGAGGAATTCGAGCGTGGTCACGTGGGCCGCGCCGGCAAAGGCCTTGTCCACCGCCGCTTTGTCGCCCAGCCCCCAGACGTAGCAAGTGTTGTCGGGCGCGATGTCGTGCACTGCCGGCGCGCCTTCTTTGCGCGCGTCGCCCGCGCGCACCACGGCGGGCAGCTCTTCGTACTCCACCTTGACCAGCTCCGCGGCGTCGCGCGCCTGCTGGTAAGACTCCGCGATAACGATGGCGACGTGGTCGCCGACGTAGCGCGCCTTGCCCTGGGCGAGGCAGGGGTGCGGTGGCTCCTTCATCGGCTGGCCGTTGACGTCGGTGATGAGCCAGCCGCAGGGCAGGCCGTTGACTTTTGCTCCGGCAAGATCGTCGCCGGTGAAGATGGCGACGACTCCGGGCGCCTTGAGCGCCTTGTCCTTCCTGATCGATTTGATCTTCGCGTGGGCGTGGGGCGAGCGCACGAAATGCGCGTGGGTCTGCCTCGGCAGCGCCACGTCGTCGGTGTAGTTGCCCGCGCCTGTGAGAAAACGGTAGTCCTCTTTGCGCTTGATCGAAGCGCCGATGTAGGGGGTCGCCATGTCTAGCTCCTCATGGTCTGCGAGGCGGCTTTGATCGCCTTGACGATGTTGTGATAGCCGGTGCAGCGGCACAAGTTGCCGTCGAGCTGCTCGCGGATCAGTTCCTCGCTGGGGTCGGGGAAGTTCTTCACCAGATCGATAGCGCTCATCACCATTCCCGGAGTGCAGAAACCGCACTGCAGGCCGTGGTGCTGGCGGAAGGCCTCCTGCATCGGGTGCAGCGTGCCGTCCGCCTTCGCGATGCCTTCGATCGTGACGAGCTCCGCCCCCTCGGCCTGCATCGCCAGCATGTTGCAGGACTTCACGGCGCGGCCGTTCATGTGGATGGTGCACGCGCCGCACTGGGCGGTGTCGCAGCCGACATGGGTGCCGGTCAAACGAAGCGTATCGCGGATAAAGTTGACGAGCAGGGTGCGCTCTTCGATTTCCGCGCTCGCCGGCTTGCCGTTGACGGTCAACGAGACCTTTACGGTCATGATTCGACTCCTTCGGTGAAAGTTGAACTTTTTCTTGGGCAGCGTTCAAACGAAATGTGGAATTCCTCCGACGAAAAAACCTCCATGACAGCAATTCTTGTCGAGGGATTTGACGCGATGGATGTCGGAGGAAATGCTAGACCATGCCCGCGCGGCAATCAACCACATGCTTGAATGCGAAGCGGCTTGACCCCACTTTAAGAGAGGTCTACGCTATCGCGTTCAAGGGTTTGTTAGGATTCAACAATATTTTCTGAGCAGGGAATTCCCGTGGACAGCGTCGATCTGGAAGTGGTGCGCAGCGCCTTGAAATGGAACGAATCGGGCCACCGTGCCACCTTGGGCACGGTCGTTCATACCTGGGGATCCGCTCCGCGCCCGGTGGGAGCCATGCTCGTCATTCGCGACGACGGCCAAGTCATGGGCTCGGTTTCCGGCGGTTGCGTCGAGGACGACCTTATCGACAAGGTCCGGACCAAGGCGATCGCGGCGGAAAAGCCTGAAGTCACCACCTATGGCGTCACGCAGGAGCAGGCGACGCGCTTCGGGCTTCCCTGCGGGGGCACGCTGCAGATCGTGCTCGAGCCGGTCGGCAAGGAATCGAAGCTGAAGGATTTGTTGGCCGTGATCGAGCGCCACGAGCTCGCGGCGCGCTTTCTCGACATGGAAACCGGCAGAGTGCGCATCGAGCCGGGAAAATGGTCGGACCTGCTCGAGTTCGACGGCAAGGTATTGAAGACGGTGCATGGGCCGCGCTGGCGGCTGCTCGTGATCGGCGCGGGGCAGGTGAGCCGCTATCTCGCGCAAATGGCGCAGGCGCTCGACTATCACGTCACCGTGTGCGATCCGCGCGGGGAATACGCCGACGGCTGGGACTTCAAGGAGGTCCCCCTCAACCGCGGCTATCCCGACGATGTCGTCGTTCAGATGAACCTCGATGCGCACAGCGCGGTGGTCGCCGTCACTCACGATCCCAAGCTCGACGACGCGGCACTCCTGGAGGCGCTCAAATCACCGGCGTTCTATGTCGGCGCGCTCGGCTCGCAGAAGAACAACGACGCGCGCAGGCAGCGCCTGGCCGATTTCGATCTGGCCGCTTCCGAGATCGGGCGCCTGCGCGGGCCGGTGGGTCTGAAGATCGGCTCGAAGACTCCGCCCGAGATCGCAGTGGCCATCCTCGCCGAGATGACGGCGGTCAGGCGCGGCGTGCAGATCCCGGAAACGGTCGAGCCGCCGAAGGCCAACGTCTCGGCAGGCTGCGAAGTTCCGCAAAACTAGTTATTCTCCCTCTCCTTCGAGGGGGAGTTCATGGCCGCAACGATCCGCGGCATTCTTCTGGCAGCGGGCTATTCGACGCGCTTCGGCTCGAACAAGCTCCTCCAGGCGCTGCCCGAGGGCGCGCCCGAAGCCGGAACGCCGGTCGGGCTCGCCGCCGCCAAACACCTTCTGGAGGCCCTGCCGGAGTCCATAGCGGTCGTCAGGCCGCGCGCTCAAAAGCTCGGAAAAATACTGCGCGATGCCGGCTGCAACACCGTCGTGTGCAAGAACGCGAGCGAGGGGATGGGAACGAGCCTTGCCGCCGGGGTGCGCGCCTCTTCGGACGCCGATGGCTGGGTGGTCGCGCTTGCCGACATGCCGTTCCTTCGTCCCGAGACGATCCGCGTAATCGCCAAGGGGCTCTCCGACGGAGCGGTGATCGCGGCCGCGGCGTATCGCGGCGAACGCGGGCATCCCGTGGGTTTCGCGCGGAGGTTTCTCGATGAACTTTCCGCACTCCACGGGGATCAAGGAGCGAGGGAACTTCTCGCGCAGCGACCCGAATGCGTGAGTCTGTTCGAGGTGGACGATCCTGGCGTGCTGCGCGACATCGACAGGCCCTCCGACCTCGCGGGCTAGCGCCGCCGATACCGCGGTGCGCGCCCAGGCATCAAAGCCCGTGGTAACAGCCTGAGCGGCGGTGATTGTCCAGGGACTCGGGCCCGAATTGCCGCGCGAACAGTCTGCCGACCGCGCGCGACGCCGCGAACACTGCGCGTCCGATTTTCTGTCGCAGTTTCGGACGCGGGGCCGGCTCCGAGAGCACGATCTCGCTAGGCGCTTGCGCGTGAATCAGCGCAAGACCGGGCCGGTCGAGAGTGAGCGCGTCGCTCGCAGCGAGGAAGTAATCCTCGTGGTCGTTGTTCTGGGTTATCCAGAGCGCTCCCCGGATACATTCGACCCGTGTCCCCCTCGGCTCGTACAGACGGATGACTTCCCGCGTCCTGAGGTGAAGCTGGGCACGATCGAAACCGATGTTCATGGGCGTCTCCTGTTGCGAAGCCTTGATGTTCGCGGGCCTTCAATCCATAATGCGCGCCGTGCATGTCTCAATGCGCTTCCTGTTGCTGCGGCCGGCGCGCAATCCGCAAGCGGGATTATTCGGCGAAGGGCGAGCCGGATCAAACGATCTTTTCGCATGTTTTGCATGAGAAAAAGGAATGCTTAAGCGGGCCCGCGAGCTGCCTTCGCTCGACTTGCTGAAGGGCTTCGAGGCGGCCGCCCGCAACCTGAGCTTCACCAAGGCGGCGGCGGAGCTCTTCGTCACGCAGTCGGCGATCAGCCGCCAGGTCCAGACGCTGGAAGGTCAGCTCGGCGTGGCCCTGTTTCGCCGGCACCATCGCGAGCTGCGGCTCACCGAGGAAGGTCAGACCTTCTACAAGACCACGGGCGAAGTGCTGCGTCTGCTGCGCGACGTCACCGGCCGGCTCGGCGCGCGCCCCGCCGGAATGCTGACGGTCACGACCACCGTGTCCTTTGCGGGGCTCTGGCTCGTGCCGCGGCTCAACGACTTCCGGCGTCTGCATCCCGGAATCGACATGCGTCTCGCGGCGACGAACGAGATCCAGGATCTCGAGCGCGAAGGCATCGATCTTGCCATCCGTTACTGCACGCCGAAGGCGGCAGGCCGAGGCGCGACGCACCTGTTCGGCGAGCTGGTTTTCCCGGTGTGCTCGAAATCGGTGCTCGCGGGGCGCAAGCTGAAATCGCCGCAGGACCTCTCGGATCACGTGCTGCTGCACTACGACGATCCGGAGCGGCGTTATCCCTGGCTCAGCTGGGACGTCTGGTTCGAGCTGACGCAGACTCAGGGCGTGAAGCCCGCCGGCACATTGCGCTTCTCGCATTACGATCAACTCATGCAGGCCGCGATCGAGGGTCAGGGCATCGCGCTCGGGCGCAGCCGTTTCGTCAACAAATGGGTGAAGCTCGGCAAGCTGATCCTGCCGTTCGGAAAGCGCTACATGTCCTCGCCAGCCGATTCGCGCGCGTATTTCATCGTGCCGGCGCGGGGTGCGATGCGCCCCGAGGTCGCGGAATTCTCTCGCTGGCTGCTGCAGCAGGCGCGGGCGGAAGACTCGGATGCGGCGCTGGCGGCGCGGGCGCCTGACGTACGCCCCGCGTCGGACGGCCCGAAATGACGTCGCCCATCCGCTATACGATCCTCCCGGCGCGGCCCGAGGCGCATCTGTACCGTGTCACCTGCACGGTCGCCGAACCGGATTCCGCCGGACAACGGTTCGCGCTGCCCGCGTGGGTTCCCGGGAGCTACATGATCCGGGATTTCGCGCGTCACGTGGTTTCCATCCGCGCGGCGAGCCGCAACCGGGCGGTCGCGGTCGAAAAGCTCGATAAGCACACCTGGCGAGCCGGGGCGGTCGCGGGGCCGCTCGCCGTGAGCTGCGAGGTGTACGCCTGGGACCTTTCGGTGCGTGGCGCGCACCTCGATACGCGGCACGCGTTTTTCAACGGCGCTTGCGTGTTCCTGCGCGTCCTCGGGCAGGAAGCCGCGCCCTGCGAGCTCGAGATCGTCCGGCCCAGAGGGGCGCGTTACCGCAATTGGCGCGTTGCCACCGCGATGCCGAGGAAAGGCGCGAAGCCCTACGGCTTCGGCGCTTACGTCGCATCGGACTACGACGAGCTCATCGATCACCCCGTGGAGATGGGCGAGTTCACGCTCGCGAGCTTCCGCGCGGGCGGAGTGCCCCACGATATCGTGATCACGGGCCGGCACGCCGCCGACACGCGCAGGCTGCAGCGCGACCTCAAGCGACTATGCGAGCATCACATGCGCTTCTTCGGCGAGCCTGCGCCGATGAAGCGTTACCTATTCCTCGTGACCGTACTCGGCGAAGGCTACGGGGGACTCGAGCATCGCGCCTCGACGGCGCTGCTGTGCTCGCGCGAGGATTTGCCGCGCGAGGGCGAGATCGGGGTGAGCGAGCGTTACCGCACTTTCCTCGGTCTCGCCAGCCACGAATATTTTCACACCTGGAACGTGAAGCGCATCAAGCCCGCCGCGTTCGTCCCTTACGATCTCGACCGCGAGAATTACACGACGCTCCTTTGGGCGTTCGAGGGCATCACGTCCTACTACGACGATCTTGCCCTCGTCCGCTGCGGGCTGATCGAGAAAAAGGATTATCTCGAGCTGCTCGGCCGATCGATCACGATGCATCTGCGCACCCCGGGCCGCGCGAGGCAAAGCCTCGCCGAGTCGAGCTTCGACGCCTGGATCAAGTACTATCGCCAGGACGAGAATTCGCCGAATGCGGCCGTCAGCTACTACGTCAAGGGGAGCCTCGTCGCCCTGTGTCTTGACCTGCTCGTTCGCGACAAGACCCGGGGGAGGAAATCGCTCGATGACGTGATGCGCGCGCTGTGGCGGCGCCACGGGCTCACCGGGGTCGGCCTCGAGGAGGACGCCATCGAACGCCTCGCCGAAGCGGCGACGGGCGTAAGGCTGGAGGGCTATTTCGACGACTGGCTGCGCTCGACGCGCGAGCTGCCGCTGAAAGCGCTGCTCGCAACGCAGGGAGTGGAAATGGAACTGCGTCCTGCCGAGTCCGCTCAGGACACGGGCGGCAAGCCGGCGCGCTCGAAAAACACCGCGGGACTCGCGTTACTCGGAATTCGCGCGCGAGCGCAAGGCGACGACACCGCCGTCACGCACGTGCTCGAAGGCGGCGCGGCGCAGGAGTCGGGCATCGCCGCCGGCGACCTGATCGTCGCGTTGGAGGGCTTGAGGCCCGGACAGACGGGACTGGATGCGGCCCTCGCCCGGCGCCGCGCGGGGGAGCGCGTGCGGATTCACGCCTTTCGCCGCGACGAGCTGATGAGCTTCGAGGTGCGGCTCAAGCGCGCGGATGCCGATACCTGCGTGCTCACGGAATCGACTGGCGCGCGCCGGCGGCTGCTCGAGCGCTGGCTGAGGCCGCGCCGCGGCTGAAGCCCCTCCGGACTCATACCCCGCTTCCGAGCTCGTGCTTGACAAGACCGTCGTTGCCGGTAATACTAAACCTTATGGTTAAGTATGAAGAAGAGCCGCTCGATGCCGTCTTCGCGGCGCTCGCCGACCCGACGCGCCGCGAAGTGGTGAAACGGCTCGCCGACGGCAGCCGGGCCGTCACCGAGCTTTCGCGGCCGTTTCCGATGTCATTGCCCGGATTCATGAAGCACTTGAGCATTCTCGAGGAAGCCGGGCTCATCAAGCGGGAAAAGCTGGGCCGGGTTGTCAGCTGTACGCTTTTGGCGGCCCCGATGAAGGAAGCCTCCGAATGGCTCACCCGCTATCGCGAGTTCTGGGAGAAGCGGCTCGACGCGCTCGCCCGATTTTTGTATCACCAAGAGGAGACGCAATCATGGCACTCACCAAGACCCAGGAGCGACCGTCGCTCTCGATCGTCCGCAAACTCGACGCAACGCCGGCGAAAGTCTGGCGCGCGATCACCGAACCGGAAATGCTGAAGAAATGGATGGCGCCGAGCGACGACTTCAAGATCCCGGTCGCCGAAGCCGAGCTCCGCGTCGGCGGGCGCTATCACATCGTTATGCACGCGCCCGACGGCGAGGTGCACGACGTGAGCGGCGCCTACCGCGAAGTCGTGGCGAACAAGAAGCTTGTCTATTCGTGGGCGTGGAAAAGCACGCCCGAGCGCGTGTCGATCGTTACGATCGAGCTCCGCGCCGCGGGCAACGGCACCGAGCTGACGCTCAAGCACGAGCAGTTCGCGGACAGCGAAGCGCGCGACCACCATCAGCACGGATGGACGGGATGCCTTGCACGGCTCGAAAAGGCCGTGGCCTGAACGGAGGAACTCGCCGCGACCTGGGCTAGACTCGGGCGATCGTGCCTTACGATGAAAAACTCGGCGGCCGGGTCCGCAAGGCCTTGGCCGGGCGCAAAGGGATCGCCGAGAAGAAGATGTTCGGCGGCGTCGCGTTCCTGCTGAACGGCAACGTATGTTGCGGGGTTCACGCCGACGAAATGATCGTTCGCCTGAATCCGGAAGAGACCGACCAAGCCCTGGCCAAACCGCACACCCGGATCTTCGACATGACGGGGCGTCCGATGAAGGGATGGATCCTGGTGAAATCCGCCGGCGTTGCGAGCGAGGACGCGCTGGCGAAATGGGTGAGCATGGGCGTGAGCTACGCGGCGTCCCTGCCGGCGAAGAAGTAGAATCCAGGCTGACCGCCGCGTCCAGCCCGGATGAACGCCCCCGACAAGACTGCTCTCGCCGTAAGCTACGCCGACGTCGCCTCCGCAGCGGAGTGGATCGCCGGCCACGCGCACCGAACGCCGGTGATGACTTCGCGCACGGTGGACGAGCGCAGCGGCGCGCGGGTCTTCTTCAAGTGCGAGAACTTCCAGCGCATGGGCGCGTTCAAGTTCCGCGGCGCCTACAACGCGATGTCGCGCCTCGCTTCCGATGAACGCAAGCGCGGCGTCCTCGCCTACTCCTCAGGCAACCACG
>VBCH01000243.1 GCA_005884455.1 Betaproteobacteria bacterium | reverse complement strand
ATCCGGACAAGGTCACCCCGCTCAAGGGCGAGGCGCAGTCCCGCGATTACCTGTCGAAACCCGCGCGGAAGGAAGCTGCCCGGCCTTGATTCCGGCGATGCCGCAGAGAGGAGCAGAGGCTAGAAAACTCCCACAATTTTCTGCAATGACCTGCTCAAAGACACTCGCCTACTGATTCAAGAGCGGGATATTCTTCGCCGGGAGCCGACCCGGAAGCGAGCGCAGGAATGCGTGGATGTCGGCCACGTCTTTGTCCGACAGCTGCGACTCGACGTACGCCGGCATATCGTTCGGCCCCGCGCGCACGAAAGCCTTGAGTGCTTCGACCGGCAGTTGCGTCTGGGCGAGCGCCGGCGCCGGATAGTTCATAGCGCCACCTTGGCCGGCGCGGCCGTGACAGGTATAGCAACCGGCGACAAGATACACGCGCTTGCCGTTGACGGCGTCCCCCGCCGGTACATTCTGCGACCACACCGCGTTGGACGCGCCAAGCGTGAGCAGCGCGACGGCCAGACGTCTGCGGAATCCATTCATGGTCGGGGTCCTCAGCGCGGATCGGTGACAACATCGACCAGCGCCGGCTCGCCGCGCTTGACGACGGCGACGGCGCGCTTGAGCGCGGGTCCCAGATTCTTCGGGTCGGTGATCGGCCCTTCGGCGTAGACGCCGAAGCCCTTGGCCACGGTGGCATAGTCGATGTTCGGGTCGGTAATGGTGATTCCGATATGGGAATTCTCGACGCTGCGACCGTGCCGGGCGGCCATCGCCTGCATGTACATGAGTTCCTGGTGATAGGCGCGGTTGTTGAGCAGCACGTAGAGGATCGGGATGTGGTGGTGCGCGGCGGTCCACAGCGTGCCCGGTGCGAACATCAGATCGCCGTCGCCCTGGATCGTGACGCTGAGCCTTCCATGCCTCTTGTTGGCAAGCGCGGCGCCCGCCGAGGCCGGAGCGTTGTAGCCGATGCCGGCACCTCCCGACACGCCGTTCCACCGGTAGGGCTTGTCCATGTTCCAGAGACGCCTCGGCCAGGCGATGTTGATGCCGTTGCCGACCAGCGACCAGTCCTCGTCCTTGATCTGGGAATAGATTTCCGCGCACATGCGCGCGGTGGTGATCGGGCTTGCGTCCCAGCCGATGGTCGCGTCCGACTTCGCCCTCTCGCGCGTAGCGAGATGCGCCTCGGCGAGCTTCTTGCCGCGTGCCTCGAACGCGGATTTGCGGCCGGCGTTGACGAGGCGCTTGATCTGCTCGGTCAACGCGGGCAGGCTCGCCTCGCCGTCGCCCGCGATGGCGAGGTCGGCCTCGGCGTAGCGCCCGAAGTCCTGGTAATTGGACTTCAGGTAGAGATCGCGGCTGCCCAGCGTGATGATCTTCGCGTCGGGCTTGAAAATCGCTCGCGTGGCGCGCACGATGCGGTCGCTGAACGAGTTGACCGCGCCATAAAGATCGTTCATTTCGATCGCCAGTATGACGTCGGCCTCGCCGACGACGGCCGCCCTGCGAAAAGTCTGGTTGAGCGGGTGCCGCGACGGGAAGTTCATGCGGCCGCCCTGGTCGACCACGGCGCATTGCAGCGTCTCGGCGAGCTCGACCAGCCGCGCCATGCCGGCCGGCGTGCGCGCCAGGCGGTCGCAGATCAGCACCGGATTCTGCGCCGCCGCGAGCATCTTCGCCGCTTCGGCGAGTGCGCCCGGATCGCCCACCGGCGGGGTCACCTTCGCGAACTTCGGGATGCGCAGGCGTTCCCGGTCGGGGATCGGGTTTTCCTGCAGCTCGGCGTCGAGCGACAGGAGCACCGGCCCCATCGGCGGCGTCATCGCGACTTTGTAGGCGCGCACCGCCGACTCGGCAAAATGCTGCAGCGAAGCCGGTTGATCGTCCCACTTGACGAAATCGCGCACCAGCGCCGCGGGGTCGATCGCCGAATGCACCCACTCGACACCCGGTGCGCGCTTGTCGGCTTCGATGATGTTGCCGATCATGACGTAGACGGGCACCCGGTCGCACCAGGCGTTGTACATCGCCATCGAGGCATGCTGCAGGCCGACGGTGCCGTGGCAAATCATCGCCATCGGCTTGCCTTCGATCTTGGCGTAGCCCTGCCCCATCGCGACGGCGATCTCCTCGTGAGTGCAGGTGAGGATCTCGGGCTTCACGTTCTTGGCATAGTTGATGACCGCTTCGTGAAGGCCGCGGAAGCTCGAAGCGCAGTTCATCGCGAGGTAGTCGATGTCGAGCGTCTTGAGAACGTCCACCATGAAATCGCCGCCGCTGCTGGTCTGGTTCGAGGGGTCCGCCGGCGGCGGCAGCGTCTCGACGGCGAGGTTCGGCAGCGGGACGACCCTGGCCGGATTCTTCGGCGGTGGCGTCTGCGCCACCACGGCCGGCGTCAAGGCTGCGGCGCCGGTGAGGGTCACGCCCTTCAGGAAATTGCGCCGACCGGCGCCAGACAGATCGCGGGAATGGTCGGACATCTGCTCCTCCTTCGCGGCGACAGATTGGAAAAAACTTACTGCGGCGAGTCCGCTCCGAGTATTCGCCTCGTCGTGGTCGTCTTGATGCGGGCGGCGAACTGCTCGGGCGATTCAGTTGCGGGCGAGATATTCCCGCGCCTTTCCGACTTCGGCCCGGGAACCGGCGGATCCGGCCATGTCGACCAGCCGGCTGAAGTGCTGCTTCGCCTTGGCGGTGTTCCCCGACTGCGAGGCGGCCATGCCTGCTCCGTAGAAGCCGCGGTAGCGGTTGGGCTCACGCAGCTGCGAGGCCTCGTATTCCTTCAACGCCTCCGCCGGGCGCTTCTGCTCGAGCAGCATATCGCCCAGCAGCTCGCGCGCCGGCACCAGCCGCGCCGGGGTGACAATGTGCTTCTCGCTCTTGTCCTCGAGGTCCGCGGCCTGGCGCATCAGGCCGAGCGCCTCGTCGTTCCTGTTCTGCGCGAGCGCCGTCCAGGCGAGCGACGCGAGCCGCATCACCTCGACTTCCCCGGCCCAGTAGGCGTTGTTCGCGGCCTTCAGCTCCGCGCCGAGCGCCGTGATGCGGTCGGCGTCCTTCTGCGCGGACTCGGCATCGCCGCTCCGTGCCGCGCCGAGCGCGCGCGCGAAATGCGTCATCGCCACGGTGAACGGGAAGTTGTCCCGCCTCGGCTGGAGCTCGGCCGCCGCGCGCCAGTCGCCGCGCTCGAGCGCGTAGCGCGCCGGCATCGCGGTCAGCGCGTAGGGAGCGACAAAGCGCGGCGTGATGCCCTTGATCTGCTGCGCTTCGTCCAGCGCCTTGCGCGCGTCGTCGTCGCGAGCCATCTGCAGCAAGGCGTACGTCATGTAGTCGAGCGCGTGCAAGGCCTCGTCGGGCTCGTTGTTCTTCTGCGCCACCGTCGAGGAGCGGCGGTTGGTCGCCGCGGACTCGGTCCACTCGCCGACGCGGGTAAAGATGTGCGAGGGCATGTGCAGCGCGTGCGGCGCATCGGGCGCGATCTGCGCGTAACGGCGCGCGGCCGGCACGCCCTGCTGCGCGATCGGCGGCGCGTCGTAGCTGTGGATGAGATAGTGCGCGACGCCGGGATGGTCGGGATGCTTCTTGAACTGCTTCTCGAGGATCGCCGCGGCCTTGAGGTAGGCGGCATAGGTCTGGTCGGACTGCAGCTGCGTCCCCGCGAGGTACAGGGCGGAGAAGATCTGCGCCTCGTCGTCGTCCGGATATTTCGCCGCGAGCGCCTCGTAGGCCTTGGCGCGGGAGAGCTGGCGCGCGCGCTCGGGCCGGCCGGCGAAGTCATCATAGTAGGCGGCCACCGCCTCGAGGTAGTCGCGCTCGCGCTCGGTCTTCGCTCCCATCAGCCGGCCCTTGTCGATGGCGCCTTGAGCGCGCGGCGCGTCCTTGGCGGAGGCGCCCTGGCCGGCGAGCGGGTTCGACATCAGGATCGAGGCGAATCCCCAGGCTGCGATCGCGCAGCGATTGTCTTCGGCCGCGACCTCCTCGAAGGCCTTCTCGGCGGCGGAATAGTAGAACGAATGCAGCATGGCGATGCCGCTCAGCAGCTTCTCCTGCACCGCGGGGCTGCACGAATTCTGGAATTGCACCTTGCCGACCTGCTCGGGGGACTTGCCCGCGGTCAGGACACAGCCGGTCGCGGCGAGCGCGAGGGAAACTGCTGCTGCACGAAGGACTGGTTTCATCATGGGTGTTCCCCTTTGGCGATAATGCCCTGCTTCAGCGCGTGGTCCCGCGCCAAGTTGCTGCGAATCGAATTGTTCTCCCTGAGCGTAGGAAATCCTACGCCGCTTGCGTCCGGATAGATAGGTCCCCTCGACGCGCTGATCGCGCGACCAGGCAGGAAGCTTCCGAGCGCCGCCGACTAGCGGCTGGCGACGCTTCGGTTTCAGGAGAGATTATCGAGACAATCGACGATGACGCATCAGTCGTCGCACACCGGAACGCCGGTCACCGTGTAAACCTGGGTGAAGTCGAAGCTCTGACCCGCATCCGTGGCGAGCGTCAAGGTGACGGTGGTGTAGATCAGACCCTGAGTCGATGGAGTGCACTGGATCGTCGTCG
>VBCH01000016.1 GCA_005884455.1 Betaproteobacteria bacterium | reverse complement strand
GACGCGTGTAGAGATTGCCCGATTGGAAGAAGTGGACGTGCGAATCGATCAGTCCGGGAACGACCCACTTGCCCTTGCCGTCGATCCGCGTGGCCCCGGCCGGCACGGGAGTCGAGCCCGCAGGCCCGATAGCCTCGATGCGGCTCCCGGCGATGACCACCGTGCTGTTCGAGGCGACCGCGGAAGGAAGATCCCGGTCGGGATGAACGACCGTGGCGCCGACGATCGCCGTGACGTCCGCGGCCCGGCATGGAACGACTGCCAGCATCCATGCTGCAACGCCTAACCAACGCTTGCGAGTGGGCATTTACCCAAGCCGCGCGCGAGTCAGGCCGAGCATCTTCGTAGCGTCTCCCAGCGCCGACTTGTCGCGGAGCGTCGTCAGTTGCAGATCACAGGCGCGCGCGCCCCCAACGAGGACATCGCGAAACAGCTCGCCTTCGGCTTTGTGCATGCGGACGTGGACGGCGAGGATTTCTTCGGTGCTCCAGTCTGGCATGCCGGTTCCGACCAGCACTGCGCAGCCGCACAGTTCGTGGCCTGCCTCGGCGACGCGCCGCGCGGCTTCGCGTATGCCGCTCGTCGCGAGACGGTGCGCGGCCGCGATGCTCCGCCTGACGCTCTCGCGCGCGTCCTCTGGAGCCAGCCCTTCCGCCGCGTGGTAAGGCGCAAAGGCGCCGTCGGGCAGGAGCTGGATCTGCGAGCGTTCGATGAGCCGCGGCTCGCGCACCTCGCCCGCCACGGCAACGAGCGCCGCCCGGCCCGTCCGCGCCTTCAAGCCGAAGGCGACGCGCATGACTCGAACGCGCTCTCAGATCGTACGCGCATTGAATGTCAATTGCGGACGGGCGCGCTCCGGTTGCCCGGGGAGCGGTGCAGGAACCGCGCCGCGACGAACCGCTCCGCACTCAAGATAGAACGGCTCGGCATTCGGGTCGGCGTCGACAGTAACTTCTGTGGCCCCACCGCGAGCCGCGGTTTCGAGGGCATGCGAAAGCAGCGCCCGGCCGACGCCCAGGCGCATGAATCGCGGCAGGACCCAGAGATTGTCGAGCGCCCACGAACGACCCGACGGAGAAAGAGAGTAGAAGCCCGCGACTTCAATTCCGACCATTGCGACAAAGGTGGGCCTCGCGCGGATGCCCTGCGGCGATACGGCCAACTCGGCGCGCCAGCCCTCCAGAGCTTCGGCCGGATAGCCCCAGTGCGCCTTGGCCCGCATGGCCAGCGCAGAGAGGAGTTGCGCCTCAGTCTCCACGGCGGGCCGAATGTTCATCGTGCAAGCTATTTGCCCAGATGTTCCGAGACCAGCCACTTTATCTCCGGGAAATGTGCTTCGTCCCAGTTCTTGGTTCCGTAGAACGCGCCAACGCGCTTACGGTCCAGGTAAACCACCCACGCCGGACGCACAACGGGCCTTTTCTCCTCTCCGCGCCGCACGCGTTCATAGACCCACGCGATATCCGGAGGAAAATCCCGAAGCGTATAGGGATCAGCCAGTCGCTCGTTCTTCACCACGCGGTACGTAATCCTCTTGAATTCTCGCGACTCCTTGAATCTCTTCTCCATTCCGGACGAGGGACTTTCCCAATAACTGCACCAGCGACAGTCTTTCGATGCCCAGTAAACGACCAGCAGCTCGGGCTTGGGAGTGTCGGCAGCCACCGCGCAAGGAAGGCTCAGGAGCCACAGGGCCAGAAACGATAGGACTGCTGAAACGCGTTTACTCATATCTCCGCCCTCGCACCTACGTTCGCGCCCACGCACGGGCGCGGAGGACGATTGACGGAGGTGCAACGCATCTCGTCCGTCGCTGTAGGGCGCGCTGTCAGGTGGGGCTTATCTGTACACATCTCTTCGGTGCCCAACCTTGAAGATTGTGACCTCGTGTCGCCCGTCATCAATGAGATAAATGATCCGATATTGTCCCTGACGCACGCGGTAGCGATCGGCGTAGCCCGCAAGCTTTTCTGAGCCAAGCGTCCGAGGGTCCGTGGCCAGCTGTCGAATTCGCTGGATAACACGTTGACGGTCGGCTTTTGTGCCTAGCGCCTCGATTTCCTTTGCGGCCGAGGCTTTTATCAAAAGCCTATATTCGGCCACGCCGTTTCAGGCCTTGGACGAACGTGTCAAAAGGAAGGCTCTTGTCGCTCTTCCTTTCCGAGAAGGCCGCAAGGTCTTCGGCATCTTCAGCGAGGGTAGCCTTCACCGCGTCGTTAACCATATCGGAGATTGACCGATCTGCCGCCGCGGCCTTCAAGCGAAGAGCCCGGTGGATGTCAGCCTCGAAATAAACAGTAGCGCGCTTTGGAGTATCCATAAGTTGGATTATGCCGTCATAACGCTATAACGTCAAGACGTTATAAGCCATCTAACGCCTTGGTGTGCCGCGGCCAGCATTAACTTTTGCACTCGCGTGGCGCTGGTGACCCGCCGGCACCACTTGAGGGTTAGAAGCCAGATTGTGCCGGCACCAATGAGTAGATTGCCGCTGCTTGTGGCTTCCCGTGAACCAAGACGCGATTGCGTGCAATGCACTCGAAAACTGCCCCCACTTTCTCGGCAACGCGACGGCTTGGCGCGTTGTGCTCCGGGGCCACGATCTCTAAGCGCGTGAGCTTGAGCTGACCAAAGCCGTACTCGGCGATCGATCGAGCCGCACGCGTTGCTATTCCCTGGCGCTGGTATGACTGTCGCACCCAATAACCGATGTTCCCGAAATTCTGGCGTCGGTTCAGCTGATTGATCGCAATTCCACCCAAGAACTGATTCCCGTCAATCGCAAACGTCCCCACGTCATAAGCCATACCGGTTTTCAAGTTTTGGTCGCAGGAGTCAAACCATGCCTCGGCATCCTTGAGCGTGAAGTGCTCATGACACCATTCCATCCAGACTCCGACGGTCGGCGCGGATTCGAGCGCTGCCACCACAAATTCCGGACCGTCGCTCTTCCGAAACGGCCGAATGCAGAGATTGCGGGATACGATCGGCTGCATCTTGTGGCCTCTAACGTTGCGCGTGAGCCGCAGCCGAGCGCGGCGAGGGGACCTAAATCGACGCGAGCGGAGCGAGCACGCTTTGGGCCGTCGGCTCGACGCGCGGGTTAGGCCTTACAGGCTGCAAGCACGCACTGTTCATTGTCATTGGGTACCTGCGCCCGACCCGCCAGACATTGGTTTTGGCGGCTCCGCCGTCGCAGCGGCGAGAGGGTCTTCGTCGCCACGATCGTCGATGATCTGAACGAATAGATGGCGACGTGCTCGCGCTCGCCAGAGTTGAATTTGTTCTTCGTCGAACTCGTTGATCGATCTGAACTCGTCAATGGGCACGTAAGCGACTTCTTCAAGGGTGGTGAATCCGTTGTCGACGAGGGCTGCGGCCCACTTCGGTTCGATCTCCAGGACTCGAACGAATAAGCCCTGGGGCGTCTCTTTAGATCCGTCCATCGCGTCTCCGTAGAGGAATGTTCATTTGTAAGGCTTAACTAGCAATGAACGTCATTCGAGCGATCCTAAAACCATATGCAGGTATATGCAAATATCTACCTGCATATAGAACTCTGTGCCGCTATATAGGTGGCATCCGCACCGGCGACGAGGCGCTCGCCGTAGCGGGCAAGCAGCCTCTTCGTCCCCGGCATACCAGGGCGCAGCGTCAATCGGGTCTCCATCCGGGCTCCCCTTTCCGCGCTGAACGCGCGGGCGGGAGAGCCGTGCACACCACGTCAGGAATCGAGCTTCTTGAACAGAACGGGAGCGAGCGCCACCAGCGTGGCGAGTATGAGCGCGGCCAAGGGTGCGCCGCGCGCCATGATCAACAGGGGAAGAACTACGAAGACCACGATGAGAATCCAGGGAGGCAGCGCGCGGCTGTACTTGAGGTAGGCGAGAAACCCTGCGGGGACCCGGACGCGCTTCCCCCGCTCGGAGCGCTCCCTTTGCGCCGCCCTTTCCTCGAGCCAGATCAGGAACACGTAGAGCTGCCCCAGCACACCGCACAGCCACACCGCCGCACCGAGGAGCAGGGCGAAGAACCTCAGCCACAGCGGCGGGTCGGACACCAGACGGACCGTCCTGAACATGATGTCGATGGAGCATATCGTGCTGACGAGGAAGAACACGAGAACCACGGGAAGCACGACCCATATGCGGGATACGACGTAGTCGCGGAAGACCTCGTCGTTCTGGAATTTGAGCGCGAAGTCGCGCGCGTCGCGCAGCACCCTGCGCGGGCGCAGCTGGTCGAGCATGTCGCGCGCCGCCGCGCGCAATTCGCGCTCGTCGAGCCTCGCTCCGCGGAACCGCCAGCGAAAGATCTTCACGGAGGGCATCCTAAGACCATCCGCGGACCTATGCAAATGTCATGGGGCCGGGGCCGTGCAAACCGCACGCGGGCCGCGCCCTCCTCCGGCCCCGCGGCGAGCGCCGCCATCGTGTAAGCTTCAGCGGATGAAAACCATCGCCATCGAAGAGCATTTCATCACGCCGATGTACCGGCAGAAGGTCGCAGCGAACGAATTCCGGAATTTCTATCTCAGCTCCCGCAGCGAGCAGATCGGGCACGACATCGTCGAGCAGAATTCGGACCTCGGCGCGAAGCGCCTCGCGCACATGGACGCCGCCGGAATCGACGTGCAGGTGCTCTCGTTCGGCTCGCCCGGACCGCAGGGCTTCGCCGCAGACGTCGCGATCCCGATGGCGAGGGACGCGAACGATCTCGCGCACGAGGCGGTCAAGGCGCACCCGGACCGCTTCGCCGCCTTCGCCGCGCTCGCGACCGCCGACCCGGGCGCCGCGGCCGACGAGCTCGGGCGCTGCGTCACCCAGCTCGGCTTCAAGGGCGCGATGATCCACGGCCACACCCAGGGGAGTTTCCTCGACGAGAAGAAATACTGGGTGATCTTCGAGCGCGCCCAGGCCCTCGACGTGCCGCTCTATCTGCACCCCACGCTGCCGCACCCCGACGCGGTCAAGGCCTACTTCCAGGGATACGAGGACCTCGCCCGCGCCGGCTGGGGTTTCGCGATGGATACGAGCTGCCACTTCCTGCGGATCGTCTTCTCCGGCGTGTTCGACGCCTACCCGCGACTCAAGATCATCCTCGGGCATCTCGGTGAAGGATTGCCCTTCGCGATGCACCGGCTGAACGATCACACCTGGCGCGCCGCCGCGCGGCGGGGCCTGGCGAAAACGCCGCTGCAGTATCTGAAGGACAACCTGCTCGTCACCACCAGCGGCAACTGGTACGAGCCCGCGTTCCTGTGCACGCTGCTCGCGCTCGGCGCGGACAACATCCTCTTCGCGGTCGACTGGCCTTACGAGCCGAACACCGCGGGAATGGAATTCCTGAAGAAGCTTTCGATCAGCGACGCGGACCGCGAGAAGATCGCGCACCGCAACGCCGAGCGCATCCTGCGGATGTGATTCGGCGCGCGTTCCTCATGTTTCATCGAAAGGTTTTGCCCTCTCCGTGTGGTGGCGCACAGAGAAGCCTGCCGAGTAGGTCATAATGGGGCGTGAGAGACAAAGCGCCGGCTCTAGGATAGGCCACCGCCATTTCCTATCCCGATCAACCCTGGGCGATTCGCGTATCGCGGGCGGATTCCCGCGAAGCGCTGGATCGCCTGATGGACGCCTGGTACAAGGGGGTCACGGTCGGAGGGGGCCTGAACGCAGCGATCGGTTTCGACTCGCACATGGAGCGCAGGGATTGGGAAAGCGCAAAGAACAGCATCGAGCGGACCTATGGGCGTTCGAGCCGGGCGCACCAGCTCACCCTGGATACCTTGAGTGCCGCAATTCAGAGCAGAAGGATGCTCAGTCCCAGGCTGGCGGGCTGACATGCGCATCGATCCCTCCCTCGAGGCGGCATGGCTTGACCTGCATCGCAGGTCCAAGATTCTCTGGCTGCTGTTCTTCGGCATCATTCCGGGAATGGCTCTGCTTTCCTATCTGCTGAACGACCCGCTTCTCCAGGGGGCGCCGTTTCTCGTCATCGCGCTCGCCTGGATGGGCGCGATCGCCTGGGCCGGAAGCCGGATGGCGAGCTTCGCATGCCCCCGTTGCAGCAGGGCGTTCTTTGAGAACTGGTACTTCTTCAAGCCGCTCAGGCAAAACTGCGCCCATTGCAGCCTGGCTCGCTGGGCGAAGGAAATGCCGCCGCCGGCCGCAACCGGATCCTAGCGGCCACGCTACCCCGCGGGCTTGGGCGTGACGTGGCCGCACTTTCCGCAGGTGCGGCGCGACTCCTGCGAATAGAACTCCTCGTAGACGCGCGACACGGGGTCCTCGCGGTAGTCGGCCACGTGCCGGACCGCCTGGTAAAGCTCCGCGTGGCACTTCTCGCAATACCAGAAGAAGCGGTCGCTCTCGTCGGAGCGGCGTTTGCGCTCCAGCACGAGCAGGAACGAGTCGGGCGAGAAGCGCGGCGAGTGCCGTACCCCGGCCGGGCAGTAGATGATCTCGCCTTCGCGGACGAGCGCCACCTTCTCCTCGCCTTCGGGCGTAAGGTAGTGCAGGTTCATCTCGCCCTTGATCATGTACATGACTTCATCGCTCGGGTCCGCATGGAACTCGCTGCGGTGGGCTCGCCCGCGCGCGACGAAGGCGATGGTGTCGGGCGCCTGCCAGAGAATGCTCACCGGCTTGACGCTCTTCCTGATGCCATCGGAAACCTCCGCGAGGCTGACGGCCTTGAGCTCTGTCATCTTGCGCCCATGTTCCTCTTCTATTCCCGTTACGCTGTCACCGGAGATTGTAAGCGCAAGGGGTGGGTAAACGGTAAGATCGCGACACCGTCGGTTCTTGGCAAATGAAAACAGCGAACGCGGCTGCGACCCTCGCTAGCGTCGTCTTTCTGAAAATCCAGGAGTTCGCCCGCAGGCCGGTCCAGGAACAGGCGCGCCTGCGGGCGCAACTCGAAGCCGTTGTGGCGGTCACCACCGCGGAGCTCGCGCCCGCGAGCCGCATCGTGCTCGACGCCGCGGACGGCGCCGCCATCGTGGTTCTCGGCGATCCCAAGGGGGCCCTGCAACTGGCCGGGCGCGCTCTCGCCGCAACGGCAGCCGGGCTGCCCCTGTGCATCGGCGTCAATCACGGCGCGGTGCAGCTGGCGGCTGCCGGCCGGGGCGACGAGGGGTTGATCGGCGACGGCATCGCGGTGGCGGCGAGCGTCGCCGAGTTCGCTTCGCCCTCGCGCCTGCTGATGTCGCGGTCCTTCCGCGAAGCCATGGCCGATGCCTCGCCGGGCCTCGAATCCGGCCTTTTCCCGGCGGGGGTCTTTACCGATGCCGGGCTTCGCACCCACGAGCTGTTCAGCCCGGACGGGCGGGTGGCGGAGCGAAGGCGGACACGCTTCCTCGCCCTCAGCGTCGCGGCCGTGATCGGGCTCATCGGGGCCGGCGTCGCGGCACGGGTGTCGGCCGAAGGTCCCCAGAAATTCGTGGACGGCGCCGTCGTCAAGATCCGGCGGGCGATCGCCGTTTACGAAACTTACCTCGGCGGCGTGATCGAAAGAGTCCGATGGCAAAAAAGAAGCTGACCAAGATCGGCCGCTACAAGATCCTCGGCGAGCTGGGCCGGGGCGCGATGGGGATCGTCTACGAGGCCGAGGACCCGGCTCTCGACCGCACCGTCGCGCTGAAGACCATCATCCTCTCGGACGACGCGGAAGGGCGCAAGGAATTCCACAAGCGGTTTTTCCTCGAAGCCAAGGCCGCGGGGAAGCTCACGCATCCCCATATCATCACGGTCTACGATTTCGGGGAGGAAGGCGACCTCGCGTACATGGCGATGGAGCTCCTCAAGGGAATCGAGCTCCGCGCGAAGATGCTGAAGGGCGCGATCCCCACCGTCGAGGCGGTCGATATCGCGGAGCAGGTGGCCGACGGCCTCGGCTACGCGCACGAGCGCGGAGTCGTCCACCGCGACATCAAGCCGAGCAACATCATGCTGCTTCCGCGCGGGCAGGTGAAGATCATGGACTTCGGGATCGCGCGCGTGCACGTCGCTGATCACAAGACGAGCACCGGTGTCGTGCTCGGCACGCCCCGGTACATGTCCCCCGAGCAGGTGGCGGGATCGGCCGTCGACCACCGCTCGGACATCTTCTCGCTCGGGATCGTGCTCTACGAGATGCTCGCCCGGGCTTCGCTGTTCGCAGGCGCGGACACGCCGCAGATCCTGCACAACGTCGTCCATGTCGAGCACGTGCCGCCCTCGCGGCTGAATCGCGAGGTGCCGTCCATGCTCGATTTCATCATCGCCAGGGCGCTCAAAAAAGACCCCGCGGTGCGCTACCAGGACGTCTACGAGCTCGCCGCCGACCTGCGCAGCTGCCTCGCCGAGCTCGGCGGCCGCAAGCGCGCGTCGGAGAAGGACGCGGACACTGATCAGGACGTCACGAAGACGGTGAAGCTCGATGTGGACACGGCGAAGACGCGGCTTGCGCCCGCGGCGCGAGCGATCGGCTCCGACACGCGCCTCCCCTTGTCGCGGCAGTTCGACTCTTCCGCGGCGCTGGGACGGCTTTCAGCCCCGACGAAGCGCGATCGCGAGCTGCTCGCCCGGCCTCCGCGGCCGGTCGGCTTCTTGCGGCGCCTCAAAAACGATCCGGGGCCGCGCCTGCTGTTCATCGCAGCGCTCGCCGCGGCGCTCGTCGGCAGCGCGATCGCGTTCGGTTGACGCAGCTCGGGCGTCCCTATTCCGCTTTGATGCCTGCCGCCTTCACCAGCGCGGCGTTGGCGGCGATCTCCTCGCGGATATAGGCGTTGAACTGCTCAGGCGTGTAGTCCATCGGCTCGGCGCCGAGGCGCGCCATCTTCTCGCGCACGTCGGCCGCGCGCAGCGCCTTCGCCGTTTCCAGATAGAGACGGTTTAGGACCTCGCGCGGCGTCTTCGCCGGCGCGAACATGCCGACCCAGAAGTTGTAGTCGGAGTTGGGAACGCCGGCCTCCAGCGTGGTGGGAAGCTCGGGAAGCGCGAGCGAGCGCTTCGTGCTCCCCACCGCGAGAGCGACGAGCTTGCCGTCCTTCAGGAGCGGCAGTATCGCGTTGACGGGGCAAAAATAGAAATCGACGCGGCCGGTGACGATCTCGGTCAGCGCTTCCGGCGAGCCTTTGAAAGGAACGTTGACGGTCTCGATGCCGGCGCCGAGACGAAAGCGCTCGGCGTTGAGGTGCGTCGCGCTGCCGATGCCGACCGAGGCGGAATTGAGAGAACCGGGCTTCGCTTTCGCCGCGGCGACGAGGTCCTTCACCGAGCGAATGCCCTTCGTAGGCGACATCACCAGCACGTTGGGCAGCAAGGCCAGGGGGACGACGCCGGTGAGGTCGCGAAGCGTGTCGTATGGCAGGTCCTTGTACGTGGACGGCGTGACCGTGTAGGACGAGGAGTGCACGAAAAGCGTGTAGCCGTCGGGAGCGGATTTTGCCACCAGCGCCGCGCCTATGGTCCCGCCCGCGCCGGGGCGGTTCTCGATGACGATCGGCTGCCCGAGCTGCGGCGAGAGCCTTTCCGTCACGGTGCGCGCAATGATGTCGGTCCCGCTCCCCGGGGTGAACGGAACGATGATCCTGATCGGCTTCGCTGGCCAGCCTTGAGCCCATGCAGCCGACTGCGCGGCGCAGAGCAGCGCCAGAGCGACGATCGATCTACCCAGCTTTCCAAACATACTTGCCTCTCGTCCGTTCCACCTCAAGTTAGGCAGCAGGGTCCCCAACCAAGCCGCATTCATGGTCAACGTGGGCGCTCATCGTTTTAACGCCAAAAAGACGCCTATCACCATGAAGGTCGCACCGACCATGCGGGTTGGCGTCAGCGATACGGTCAACGAGCGAAGCAAGCCGAAGTGATCGATCGTCAGCGCGGCCAAGACCTGGCCGGTCACGATCAAGGCAATCGCAGCACCGACGCCCAGTCGAGGCGCAAGAAACGTGATGGTCAGCACATAGAAGGCGACGATCAACCCGCCGCAGTAACTCCACCAGGGCGCTTCCCGAAGATCGGTCAACGCGGGAAGGCTTTGTCCTGACGCAAACACCGTGAGGCCGGTGGCGACGGCAGCGACCAGGAAGAGCGCCAAAGCGGAGAACGGTACGTTGTCATGGATCACGCGGCTCAGCGCCGCGTTCGATGCCGCCTGAATCGGGATCAAGGCACCGCTGATCAACGCCAGCAAGGAGAACAAAACCATCTTCATCGAACGAGACCTCCTGACAAGGCATTGCGGATGATATAGATACGCTGATGGGATGCAAGTCTGCGTGCGCCCTAACGCACCATTTGTTTAGAGTAACTTTGTACGTCGGCATCAAGTCGAATGATCAACTCGCCGGCCGGTTGACCGCGTAATGTCTGTACCTTTGCTTCTTTAACGACGGGTTCTAACTTCAGAGTTTTCCAATCCCTTGAGGTGACGCCGCTCGCCAGGACTATCGCGGCACTACCCGCTACGATGCCCGCTATCAACGCACCAAGGACACAGCAAGCAATTTGGGTTCGCAAACTCAAAAGATGCGAACTAACGTCCCGCATTAATCGCGCCATCGTAAAACCATATATCGGTATATGCAAACATCTGCCGGTATATAGCACCATATGCCGCTATATATTTGGGTCCCGCTTCGTCTTAGAGGGATCTTCGACGACCCGGGCGTTCAGGTCCAAAGCGCGGACTGCAGCCCAAGAGAGTTCCCACAGCCGCTCGCGCGGCCTCGATATTGCGCCGGCGCGCTTGACTGCCGCGCACAGCTCGCTCTCGTTCCAGCTGACGCGAACGCCGACGATATCGTCGTCGCTGCGACGCGGTTGGCGCGCGCCACCCGCCCGCACGACGCGTGAGCTCGAGCCGAGCGCCAGGGCGATATGAATTCTTGCTTTATCATACGGCCTGACTCCGGGAATCCGAATTGAAAGCCGCTTCTTTCGAATACTGCCGTGCCGCTTCGGTTGCCGAGGTCTGCGCATTGCTCGCGACGCACGGCGAATCGGCGAAGCTTCTCGCCGGGGGCCAGAGCCTCGTGCCGATGATGGCGATGCGGCTGGTGCGCCCCGGCTGGCTCGTCGACATCAACGAGATCGCCGTCCTGAAATTCGTCGCAGTCGAAAAGGACGTCGCGCGCACCGGCGCCTGCACGCGCCAGTGCGTGGTCGAGCGCGACGAAGCGCTTGCCGCGCGCGTTCCGCTTCTGCGGCAGGCGTTGAAGTGGGTCGGCCACATCCAGACACGCAACCGCGGCACGGTGGGCGGCAGCCTCGCGCACGCCGACCCTTGCGCCGAGCTGCCGCTCGTCGCGCAGGTGCTCGGGGCGCGCATGTTGCTGCGTTCGGCGAAAGGCGCACGCACGCTCGAAGCCGAGAAGTTCTTCTCCGGTCCCATGGCGACGTCCGCGCGGCCCGACGAATGCCTCGAGGAAATCCACTGGCCGGCGTGGTCCTGGCGACGCACGGGTTCCGCTTTTACGGAAATTTCCGTGCGCCACGGAGACTTCGCGATGGTCTCGGCCGCGGCCCAAGTCGCGATCGACGGCGACGGGCGCTGCGTGCGCGCGGCATTCGGCGTGGGCGGAGCCGGGGGAACGCCGCTCGCGTTTCCGAAGATCGCGGCGCGCCTGGTCGGCACGCGTCTCGACGACGCGGCGGTCAGCGACGCGGCCCACGCCGCGGCAGCCGAAACGCAGCCCGGCAGCGACCTGCACGCGAGCGCCGAGTATCGCCGGCACCTCGCCGGCGTGCTCGCGGCCCGGGCGCTGCGCGAAGCGCGCGAAAGGGCGAGAAGCCTGTGAGCGAGACGCTTCACGCCGTCTCAGTCGAGGTCAACGGCAGGCCGCGATCCGCCCGGGTGCCGGCGCGGCTGTCGCTGGTCGACTGGTTGCGCGAAGACCTTTTCCTCACCGGCACGCACGTCGGTTGCGAGCACGGCATCTGCGGCGCGTGCTCGGTGATGCTCGACGGGCAGCCCGTCAGGGCCTGCCTCATGTACGTCGTGCAGGCGCACGGCCACCGCGTCACCACCGTCGAGGGTCTCGCGAAGCCCGACGGCTCGATGAGCGTGCTGCAGGACAGCTTCTGCGAGACGCACGGCCTGCAGTGCGGCTACTGCACTCCGGGCATGCTGATAGCGACTCAGGCCCTCCTGAATTCGAATCCCGACCCGACCGAGGCGCAGATCCGCGATGCGATCGGCGGGAACCTGTGCCGCTGCACCGGCTACCAGCAGATCGTCGAGGCGGTGCAGCTCGCCGCCGAGCGTATGGCGAAGGAAGCGAAATGAGCGCTCTCGGCGCAAACCTTCCGGGTTTCCCCTCCTTGGATAAGGAGGGGTGGCGCGAAGCGCCGGGGTGGTTTGACCAGAGCATCCGACCACCCCGCCGCCTGCGGCGGCACCCCTCCTCAAAGAGGAGGGGAAAACCTTGCGCGCCATGACAAGCTTCCGCTACATAGGCGCCAAGCGAAGGGCGAAGGAGCATCCGCGCTTCGTCTCCGGCCGCGGCCGCTTTGTCGCCGACATCGCGCTCCCCGGGATGAAACACGTGGCGCTCGTCGCATCGCCCCACGCAAGTGCGCGCATCGTTTCAATCAAGATCGAAAAGGCGCTCGCCGCACCCGGGGTGCTTTACGTTCTTACTGGGGAGGAGTTCTGCGCGAACACCGATTCGCTCGCGATCGGGGTGGACGCGCCCAAAGTGACGCGCTTCGCGCTTGCGAAGGATGTGGTCCGCTACGCCGGCGAGTGGGTGGCGGCGGTCGTGGCCGATTCGCGCGCGCTCGCCGAGGACGCGGCGGAGAGGATCGAAGTCGAATACGAGCCGCTGCCGCACGTGATCGATCCCGAGGCCGCGCTCAAGGCCGACGCGCCGCTGGTGCATCCCGCGCACGGCTCGAACCTGCTCTACCACCGCACGTTCGTCTGGGGCCCGGTCGAAGAGGCGTTCGCGAACGCCGAGCACAAGATCGCCTTCCGCGCGGTCTGGGGCCGCAGCGCCACCGTGCCGATCGAGACCTTCGGCGTCGCCGCGCAGTGGGACGCCGGCACCGGAATCCTCGACATCTGGGCCTCGATCCAGATGCCGAAGTTCCCCGACCAGGTCGCGCGCGCTCTGCGCTTCCCCGGCAACGCCGTGCGCGTGCACCATGACGTCGATGTCGGCGGCAGCTACGGCGTAAAGCGCGGCTTGAAGCACGCCGTGCTCGTCGGCTACCTGACGAAGACGCTCGGCGTGCCGGTTCGCTTCATCGAGGACCGGCTGGAGAACCTGCGCGGCGGCGACATGCAGGGGCCCGACCGCTTCTTCGACATGCAGCTCGCCTTCGACACGGACGGCGCGATACGCGCGATGAAAATCCGCGCGGTGGACGATGTCGGCGCCTACGCGGGGCGCTCGCCGTTCCAGCTCGGCAAGCCCGTCACCGCAATCTGCGGCCCCTACGCGATCGGCGCGATCGAGTACGAGCCGACCTCGGTCATGACCAACAAGACCCCGCAGGAGGCGGTGCGCGGCTTCGGCCAGTCGCCGACCAATTTCGCGATCGAGCGGGCGATCGACCGCGTCGCGCGCCATCTCGGCATGGACTCGATCGAGGTGCGCAAGAGGAATTTCATCCGCAAGGACCAGTTCCCCTACACCATCCCGAGCGGGTCCACCTACGACTCGGGCGACTACCACGCGGTGCTCGACAAGACCCTGGCGGCGATCGACTACGGCTCGCTCGTGCGCGCGCGCGACGAGGTGCGGCGCTCGGGGCGCCTCGCCGGAATCGGCATCGCGAGCTGCCTGGAGCCTTCCGGGGGCAACTCCGCGTTCGAAGTGCTGATGAACCCGAAGAACGAGAACACCACCTGGATGGACTCCTGCCTGGTGCGCGTCGACCTCTCGGGCGCGATCACCGGCGTCATCAACAATTCGAGCGCAGGGCAAGGGCACGAGTCGCTCGTCTCGACCGTGCTGGGAGAAATCCTCGAGCGCGACCCCGAGACGATCCGCGTGGTGCGGGCTGATTCGCTCACCGCGCTCCCCTCCAACAGCCCGGTCGGCAGCCGCATGGCGATCATGCTGGGGGGTGCCGCCGCCGGCGCCGCGAAGACAATCAAGGAAACGCTGACTGCGATTGCCGCGCATAACTTCGAATGCTCGCCCGAGGATCTCGAATACCACGACGGAAGCGTCAACGTGAAAGGCGCCTCCTCGAAGAAATTTTCCTGGGACCAGCTGGTCGAGATCGCGCACCGGAAATTCCACAAGCTGCCGCCCGGCCTGGAACCGGGGTTGCAGGCGAAATTCGTGTGGGAAGTGCCGACCGGCGGCGCTCTGCCGACGCCCGAGGGTCGCATCCAGATCTACCCCTGCTACGCCTTCGAGGCGCACGTGGTCCTGGTCGAGATCGACCCGGACACCGGCAAGCCCATGATACGGAGATACGTCTGCGGCCACGACTGCGGGGTGATGATCAACCCCGACATCGTACACGGCATGACTTACGGCGGGATCGCGCACGGTATCGGCGCGGCGCTCTACGAGAAGTTCGCCTATACCGAGGACGGGCAGCTCGCGAGCGGCACGTTCATGGACTACCTGATCCCGAGCGCGATGGAAGTTCCTGCGCTGGCGATCGTCGACCACTGCACGCCCTCCCCTCTTACGACTTTCGGGCAGAAAGGCTCCGGAGAAGCCGGTTATCTCGGCGCGCCCGCCGCGATCGCAAACGCCGTCAATGACGCGCTCGATCCCCTCGGCGCTTCGATCGACGCCCTGCCGATCTCGCATCTCGCGATCTGGAGCGCGATCGGAGCGCGCAAGGGAGCGGCCTCGACATGAAAGACATCGTCATCGACGTCCACGCGCACTTCATCCCGAAGCTGGTCTACGAGCGCTTCGCCGCGAGCGCCGCGAAATTTCCCGGAGTCAAATTGATGCGAGACGGCAAAGGAATCCGCATGCAGTTCCCCGGCGCGGAGCCGACGCGGCCGATCTCGCCCAAGCTCTCCGATCTCGCCGACCGGCGCGCATGGATGGACAGGAACGGCATCGACCACCAGCTCGTCGGCGGGTGGCTGGACAGCTTCGGCTACGAGCTGCCTTCGGGCGAAGGCCTCGCTTGGAGCCGCTTCTACAACGACTGCCTGCAGGAGGAGCTGCGCGAAGAAACGCGCTTCACGCCGCTCGCCACCGTGCCGCTGCAGCACGGCGGGCTCGCCGCAGAGGTTCTGTCCGAGGCGCTCGGCCGGGGTTTCGGCGGGGTGATGATCGGAACGTTTCCCAAAGGCAACGCCGGCAATCTCGACGACCCTTCGCTCGACCCGTTCTGGCAGACGGCGTCCGATCTTCAGGCGGCGGTGTTCATGCACCCGATGTTCCTGTGCGGCGAGCCGCGGCTTGCGGACTACGACCTGGTGAACGCGATCGGCCGGCTCGCCGACACCTCGATCGCCGTGTCGCGGCTGCTCTTCTCCGGGCACCTCCTGAAATTTCCTGGCATGAAATTCGTGGTCTCGCACGGCGGGGCTGCCTTACCCTATGCGCTCGGGCGTCTCGCGCGCAACCACGCCAATTCGCAGGGCAAGTACGCCGACCCGCGCAAGGGCTTCGAGGCGATGTACTTCGATTCCTGCGTCTTCGATTCGGATTCGCTCGAATACCTGGCGAAAAAAGCGGGCTCCGCGCGCATCATGCTCGGTTCGGATCAGCCATTCCCGATCGGCGATCCCGAACCGAAGAAAGTCGTCGCAGGCGCAAACTTCAACGAAGGGCAAAAGAAAGGCATACTCGGCGAAACGGCGCAGACCGTGTTCCGGGTGCGGCCGGACTGCTGGTGCCCGCGTTGACGGGGTTGAGGAGGAATCCGACATGACAATTCGCGAGGATCGAAACCGGCGCCAGCTCCGGTGGCGCATGCTGCCGCTCCTGGCGTGCCTGAGCGGGACGGGCGCGTTTGCGCAATATCCTTCGCAGCCCGTGAAGGTGCTCCTCCCCTACGCGGCGGGCGGCGTGGCCGACATCACCGCGCGCGTGCTGGCGCAGCGGCTCTCGCAGACGCTCGGCCAGCAGGTCATCATCGACAATCGGCCGAGCGCCGGCCAGATCGTCGCGACGGAAGCTGCAATGAAGGCCGAGCCCGACGGCTACACGCTCCTGTGGCTCAACCAGGGGCACGCGGTGAGCGTGTCGCTCTTCAAGTCGCTGCCCTACGATCCCGTGCGCGATTTCGCGCCGGTCTCGACCGTCGGTTTCTTCGGGCTCGCGCTGCTCGTGAATTCCGACTCGCCCTACCGGTCGGTTAAGGATTTCATCGCCGCCGCCAAGGCGAGTCCCGGCAGGTTGAACGTCGGCACAACCAGCATCGGCGGCACCCAGTTCATCGCAGCGGAACTGTTCAAATCGATGGCGGGACTCGAATTCCAGACCGTACCGTTCAAGGCGACGCCCGCCATTATCACAGCGGTGAAAGGCAAGGACCTGGACGGGATGGTCGAGATCCTCGCGCCCGTCATCCCGCAGATCAAGAGCGGGAATCTGAGGGCGCTCGGCGTGACTTTCGATCGGCGCTTCGCCGGATTGCCCGAGGTGCCGACCTTCGCCGAGGCGGGCGTTCCCGGTTACGAGGCTTCCGCGTGGAACGGGGTCGCCGCGCCGGCCAGGACGCCGCGAGCGGTCATCGAACGCCTGAACAGGGAGATCAGCGCCGCGGTGGCCGTGCCCGAGCTGAAGCAGCGCCTGCAGGACCTGGGCGTCGACGCGCGCGCAAGCTCGCCCGAAGCCATGCGCGAGCTGCTCGTCTCCGAGACCGCCAAGTGGAAAGCGGTCGTGGAACGCGCGAAACTCGAGAAGCAATGAACCTGCCCGGCACCGAAGCGCCGCTCGCGACGCAAGGCGCGCGCGGCTACCGCGATCTTCACGAGCACCTCGAGGAGCTGAAGAAACGCGGGCTGCTCCTCACGATCGACCGCCCGGTCGACAAGGACTCGGAGCTGCATCCCCTGGTGCGCTGGCAGTTCGTCGGCGGGATGGACGAAGCCGAGCGCAAAGCGTTCCTCTTCACGAACATCATCGACGGCCGCGGGCGCAAGTACGACATTCCGGTCGTAGTCGGCGCGATCGCGGCGAACCGCGCGATCTACTCGGCCGGCATGGGCGCGCCCTTGAGCGAGATCCAGGCGAAGTGGGACCAGGCCATCGCCCACCCGATCCCGCCGCGCGAGATCGAGCACGCCGCGTGCCACGAGGTCGTGTACGAGGGAGAAGCGCTGCAGGGCGAAGGCCAGGGACTCGACCGCCTGCCGATCCCGATCTCGACCCCGGGTTTCGACTCCGCGCCCACGCTCACCGCGACCAACGTCATCACGCGCGACCCCGAGACCGGCGTGCAGAACATGGGCACCTATCGCGCCGCGCTCAAATCGTCCGACCGCCTGGTGGTGCGCATGGCGACGCGCGTCGGCGGAGCGGGCGGGTACCTGCACTATGTGAAATACCGGAAGCTCGGGAAGAAAACGATGCCCTGCGCCATCGTGCTCGGCTGCCCGCCCTACGTGGCTTTCATGGGGCCGCAGAAGCTGCCGGTGGGCGTGGACGAGTTCACGGTCGCGGGCGGCCTCGCCGGCTCGCCGATCAACGTAGTGCGCGCGAAGACCGTCGACCTGCTCGTGCCCGCCGAGAGCGAGATCGTGATCGAGGGCCTGATCGACACCGAGTACTGCGAGCCCGAGGCGCCGTTCGGCGAATCGCACGGACACGTCGCGCTCGAGGAATACAACATGCCGATGCGCGTCACCGCGATCACGCAGCGCAGTAACCCGGTGATTCCCTCCTACATCAGCCAGGTCGCGCCTTCGGAATCGAGCGTGATCAAGCGCGTCGCCTACGAACCGCTGTTCCTCGCCCACCTGCGCGAGGCGCTCGGCATCCGGGGAGTCAAGAGGGTCGCGCTGCACGAGCCCCTCACCGGGCTCCTGCGCGTCAGCGTGATTGCTTGCGAGAAAGGCATGCCGCGCACCGAGGTGTGGCGCGCGCTTCGCGGCGCGGCCTTCTTCAAGGGAGACATGGGCAAGATCACCATCGCCGTCACCGACGATATCGACCCGGACAACTCCGATGCGCTGCTCTGGGCGATGGCCTATCGCATGAATCCCGTCGAGGACGTGCAGACGCTGCCGCATCGCGGCCAGGGCCATGGCCCCAAGCGCGAGCACGGGGAGGAAGAGGACTCGACCCTGCTGATGGACGCGACGATGAAGGGCGACATGCCGCCGCTCGCGCTGCCCAAGCGCGAATACATGGAGCGCGCGCGGAAAATCTGGGAGGAGCTCGGCCTGCCGAAGCTGCGCCCGCAGGCGCCGTGGTTCGGCTATTCGCTCGGTGACTGGCTGCCGCAATGGGACGAGGCGGCGAAGCGCGCAGTCGAGGGCCGCTACCTAGAGAACGGCGAGATCAGCGAAAAACAGAGGAAGAAAGGCGTCAAGCCCGAGACTAAGTTCCGGCCGGATTAAAACCGGGGACAGACCCGGTTTTCGCTAAGAACTCCCGCATAAGCAGCTCCCTTCGTTGTGAATTTGCCACAAGATGCCGGTGGAACGCTTAACAGCGCCTCTCTTCGCCCAAAAGTAAGCTGGCATTCATGCAAATCGACGTTTGCATGGACCGGCGCAAAGCCGGGAACGTAATCGGACAAGCGAAGGAGAATGCAAAAATGGCATCCAACATCAGAATAGCAGTGGATGAGACAGCACGAGGCCTTACCATTCGGTGGCTCGAGACAGGCCTGGAGCGCCACGTATGGGTTGACCAGTCGACGTTCGAGCAGTTTCTCGCATCGGGTGAAACAATTTACCTCGACACGCCGGCCATCGCCACGGATAGACACGCGGTCGTGTAAGGTAAGTCCAGCTGCAGTCCGTCGCGCTGCGTGCTCGGGGCACGATCGCCGCGACCTCGAGCTCGACCACGTCGAGCTCGTACCCGGGAAGGCGTTCGGTTCTTCCCTCCGATGACTGAAATGATTGAAGACGCTTCTTCGGAATTAGTTCACACGAAACCGGTGCAAGGCGCCACAGAGAAAAAATACCGCAACCCGCCACACTGACCTCAGCTCTGAATCCTGATCGCAACAGAAGCGCTTGCCGCTTCCGGGCTTCGGGCGAATCTCAAACAGGAGGCGGATATGGATACTCAAATCAGTAAGGGTTGGAAAATTGCGTCGTACATCGGGTGCGCGCTGGTCATGCTTCTGCTGCCGTTCTCCCCGGCCCGCGGCGACGCGGTATCGGATTGGAACGCGATTGCAGTGCGCATGACTGCTTCTTCCGAGCACCCGCGAGGTGCGCAGGATTTGGCGGCCGTTCACGTCGCTATGTTCGAAGCCATGAATTTCGTCGAAGGCAAATACGTCCCACGCTTTCTCGTAAGACAACCGGCGCCCCTGGGCGCATCGGGCGAAGCCGAAGCGATCGGGGCCGCCCACCACGTTCTTGCGCAGCTCTATCCCGGTCACAAAGCCTATCTGGATGCGGCGCTCGAGCGTTCCCTGGCCGCGCTTCCGGATTGGGATGCGGCATATAGGGCCAGCATCTGGGGACGGCACCTTGGCGGCAACGTGTACGCCTCGGCCCTGTCCGCAGCAGGCCGACCTTCGAACCGCGCCCGTGCCCCGGCCTCGGGAAATCCGAAGCTCGCGCAGCTCCTTACATCGTCGGGCGCCAGCGGCGAAACCTGGAGTTCGATCGCGGCCCGGTCTATCGAAGGGAGAGCGCTCCAACCGATCGAGCGCGCGAGGATTTATGCGTTGGTTTCTCTCGCCGCGAGCAAGGTCTACTCGGCGGCCGGCGATGCGCGTTACGGCGCTGCCGTTCCATGCGTTTCCTGTGCGCTCGGCGCGGCGATCCGGGTAATACTGGACTCGGAATTCGGCTCGACGAGCGAGTCCGGAAGAGCGTACTTGATACCCGTTCGCAACGACGCGGATGAATCTCAATCGGCAAAGGCCGGCGAAGAGATGGGCACAAGGATCGGACTGGAGGCGCTGACTTACTACAGACGCATCAAGTAATACGCTTCAGTCGGATCCACCAACGCCATCAGTCAAAGCCCTCGGCGGCCGGCGCGGCATATGCCGTAACGGTCGCCGAGATCTTTCAGCAGTCTTGACGGCTCACCCGCCGACGCGTATACGGAGATGATCTAAAAGGGGGGACCGACATGAGCTCATCGTTTCGTCGCTTGGTGCCTGGCGCTGGAATCCTGTTGCTGATGCTCGCGGCGGGTGCGGCCTTCGCCGCCGACCTCAACCCCGCGGCGCTCGCGTACAAGTCGCCCGATCAGCTCAAATGGCGGGATCCGACCGGCGCCGCCGGCATCAACCAGGCGGTGCTCGTCGGCGACCCGGAAAAACCCGGCTTGTACGTGGTCATGAACCGGTTCAAGCCGGGCAACTTCAGCCGGCCGCACTTCCATCCGAACGACCGCTTCATCACCGTGATCAAGGGAACGTGGTGGGTCGCCACGGGAAACAAGTTCGACCCGAGCCTCACGGTGCCGATGCCCACCGGCTCGTTCGTCACGCACTTCGCCAAGCAGGTGCATTGGGACGGAGCGAAGGACGAGGAAGCCTGGCTGATCATCGTGGGCGAAGGGCCCGCGACCCTGACGCGCGTCGAGGAGGCGAAGTAGGCACCGCTGCCCGGCCGCGATGATAGATCCCCGCTCGGTCCGCCGCGTGGTGACGGGACACGACGCAAACCGGACTGCAAAGATTCTCATCGACGCGGCGGCGTCCAACAAGCGGATTTCGAAGTCCGGCGGCGTCGCGACGCTGATCTGGTGCACCGACCGCACGCCCGCCGATATTTCGGCCGGCGAGAATATCGAGGACATGGGTGCGCGCGTGCTCGGCACTCCGCCGCCGCCGAACGGGACCCGGTTCACCGTGAACGACATTCCTCCGGGAAGGACCGGGCCCATGCACCGCACCGAGACGATCGACTACGTGATCGTGCTCTCCGGCGAAATCGACATGGAAACGGACGATTCGACGATTAAGCTGAAAGCGGGCGACGTCCTCGTGCAGCGAGGCACGAATCACGCCTGGATCAACCGCGGGACCGAGCCCGCGCGGGTCGCCTTCATCCTGATCGACGCGAAACCGCTCGGGATCGGCCATCCCGTCACGGGCGGGGCTACGGTGCGCTAGATCGGCTCACTCGTGATTTTCATGGAGGAAGCCATGCTCAAAGTCGTCGCACTTTCCCTCGCCCTGTTCTTCTGGCAAAGCGCCTCGGTTGCGCAAGCGATCGAGACGGGCAGCCTCGAGGGCGCGGTTCGCGACGAAAACGGCAAGCCCCTAACCGGCGCAGCCGTGAAAATTCGCAACGTCGCGCGGGGAATCACCGTCACGGTCTTCTCGCGTGACGGGAACTACAGCGCGCCCGGGCTGTTTCCCGGAAGAAGCGAAGTGTCCGCGGGACCGGGAGGTCACGCGGAGGGTGCCAAGGCGGAGATCGAGATCGCACCTGGAGAAAACACCTCGCTTAATCTCGTGCTCAAGCGATCCTCGCCGATTCTCACCCCAGCCGACTGGATCGCCCAGCTCCCGGACGACCGCGACGGCGTGAAGCAGCTCGTCATCAACCGCTGCGTGAACTGCCACGGCCCGCTGAACTTCGTCAGCCGTCGCTTCGATCGGCTGGGTTGGAAAAAGATCGTCATCGACATGGGACGGATCGAGGAGATCGGCCCGCCGAACTACAAATCGATCTCGGACGAGGAGGCGATGGCGTCCAAAAACGAGGAGGCGGAGCGGATCACGGCGTATCTCACCCGGCATTTCGGCCCCGACAGGGCGCCCGAGCTGAGCGTGCCCAAAGCCGTCGCGTACCGCAACACGGCCGGCGAACCCGACGTCGTCATCACGCAGTTCGACATTCCCACACGCACGGCAATCCCCCACAACCTGACCGTGGACCCGCGAGGCCACGTCTGGTTCGTGGAGCGCTACGGGGAAAAGATCGGCGGTCTCGACCCGAAGACCGGCGCGTTCAGGGAGTTCCCGATTCCCGCCAAGGTGGCGCGCTCGCACGGGATCGTCGCCGACTCGAGCGGGTTCGTCTGGTGGAGCGAAAGCCGCGGCAATCATCTGGGGCGACTGGATTCGAGGACCGGTGAGATGAGGCGCACCCCGCTGCCGCAGGAGCGCTCGAGTCCCCACACCTTGTTCCTCGCGAGCGACGGACTGATCTGGATGACGCAGATCCGCGGCAACCGCGTCGCCAGTTTCGATCCGCGGACTGAGAGCTTCAAGGAGTACGCGATTCCGACGAAGGAATCGCGGCCCTACGGGATCGCGGTCGATTCCCGCAACCACGTCTGGTTCTGCGAGTTCACCGGCGACAAGATCGGCAGGCTCGACCCGGCGACCGGCGCTATCACGGAATATGCGCCGCCGACGCGCTACTCGGGCCCGCGCCGGCTGGCGCTCGACCGGAACGGCAACGTGTGGTTCACGCAGTACAACACGAACAAAATCGCGCTGCTCGACCGCGATACCGGAGCGATCCGCGAGTGGAAGATCCCCACGCCGGACTCCGGCCCCTACGACATCGTGGTCGATCATCGCGGGAAGATCTGGTTCGACGAGTTCACCGCGAACAAGATCGTGCGCTTCGATCCCGCCACCGCCAAATTCTCGGAGTTTCCCCTGCCGGGGCTGGATTCCCAGGTGCGGAAAATGGCCGTCGATCAGGCCGGCGCGGTGTGGCTGTCGGAGTACAAGAACAGCCGGATGGTGCGGGTCGTGGAGCGGCGGTGAGCTTAGCTTACGCCGCCGTCAACCGATCTTGAGGGTGTAGAGCTCGGCCTTACCTGGAAAATCCCCGCTGCGCACATCGCGCGCGTAGCCTTGCGCCGCCTGCGAGATGGTCTCGCGCAGATTGCCGTAACGACGGACGAATTTCGGCGTCCAGTCGAACAGACCCAGCATGTCATCGGTGACCAGGATCTGCCCATCGCATTGCGGCGATGCGCCGATGCCGATCGTCGGTGCATCGACCGCGCGGGTGATTTCATCCGCCAGATCGGCCGCAACACCTTCCACCACGATCGCGAAGGCGCCGGCCTGATCGGTCGCGCGCGCTTCAGCGATCACGCGCTCCCGCTCCGCGGTCGAGCGGCCCTTGGCCTTGAAGCCGCCATCCACATTGGTCGCCTGTGGACGAAGGCCGACATGGCCGACGACCGGGATCCCGCGCTCGACCAGGAATGAGATCGTCTGCGCGATACCCTCCCCCGATTCAACTTTGACCGCCTGGCACCCGGTCTCGCGCATCAGCGTTACCGCCGATTCGTGCGCCTGTTGCGGACTCCGCTCGTACGACCCGAAGGGCAAATCGACGACTACCAGCGCGTGCGAGGAGCCGCGCATCACAGCCTGTCCGTGCATCACCATCATGTCGAGCGTAACGCCCACCGTGGTCGGCAAGCCGTGCAGAACCATGCCGACCGAATCGCCCACCAGCAGCAGATCGACATGCGGGTCGAGCAGCTCCGCGATCGGTGCGGTATAGGCGGTCAGGCAGACGATCTTTTCGCGGCCCTTGCGGGCGGCAATCTCCGGCGCGGTCAGACGGCGCAGTTGGTTATGGCTGGACATGGTCGCCTCCAGGGCGTCCGCCACCTCCCGACGAGGAGAGCGGTCAGAAACTCCACTGAAGCCGTATCTTAATCGGCATCCGTAAAGCGCGCTTTTCCTTCTCCGCATCACCGAACCCACGGATGGCGCGGGTCCTGGAGCGGCGGTGAGCTTCCGGGCGCGGCACGCCTGGGCAAAAAAACGGGCACCCGAAGGAGCCCGTCGTCGGCATGGGACCGGAAACGTCAATGCACTGCGCGCCTGGCGCGGCCGCGGCGGTCGCCGAAGCGGCGGTCAGGGAAGGTGAGGAACTGTGCGGCTGCGCGGCGGTCGCTGCGCCGGTCGCTGGCGCGCTTGTCGGCGCCCGGCGCAGGCAGCTCTTCCGCCGGCGAGTAGGCCTTGTGAGACGCCTCCAGCGCCTGATCGAGAAGCTGAACGCTGCGCTTGGCTGCCAGCATGACGCGCATCTGCGTGCGCTCGGTGGTCGCGTAGCGCTTGACGATCTCCATCGCGATCTTGGGATGCACGTCGTCGTAGTGCGCGTGCTCACGGAACCACTTGGAGGTTTTCGGGCCCATCTCGACTCCCGGACGGCCTTTGTACGACTCGAAGCCCGCGAGTACCTTGTGCGCGATGTCCCCGGCGATGCCTTCGATGGCGAAGCTCGTCGCGGCCACTGCTTCGGCAAGCGAGCCCTTTGTGTTGATGTACCACAACCAGTCGGTCAGTGACTGCACGTCCCGCAGCACGGGCCGGTTGCCCTCGGTGAGATCGAGCATCTCTTCCCTCTTCAAGCCGAAGCCCATTCCCATCCAGATCCAGTGCTCGGCGTGGGCCTTCTCGACGCGGATATTGTCGATCAGGAACGAACGCGAATAGTCGTCCTCGACCTTGATCAAGGCCTCGGCAAGGAACTTGGGAAAGGCGTGGATGAAGGGATAAATCTGGAGTATCCAACCCTGCATCTCGGGGACGGTGAGCTCCGCAGAAGCCACGCCCCTCGCCCAGTCTCCGTCCAAGAGCCCGTCCCAATAGGGCCTGACGTAACCGTGCAGCGAATCCACCCATTGGGGGTGAGCGGTCACCTCGTGCATCGTTCCCATTTACTTCTCCTCGGGTTGTGATTGTTGGAAATGGTTGAGCGCATGGTATTGAGCGCGTGATGGCCGGTCTATCGGTGTTTTCCCCTTGCGGACTAGGGGATTTCCCTATCCCCTCGATTTTCGACCTGCTGCGGGGGCTCGATCCTCCGCCCGCGGCGGAATGAGCCCGGTGAACGCCTTGCGCGTCAGCCGGCCGCCGCCGCCATCTGCAGCCGCGGCCCGAACGGCCTTGGCTTGGCCACGCCGTAACCTTGAGCAAAATCCACGCCGATCTCGCGAAGCAACGCGATGACGCGCTCGCCGTCCACGAATTCTGCGATGGTTTGCTTGCCGGTGATATGGCCGACGCTGTTGATCGCCTCGACCATCGCGCGGTCGATCGGGTCGTCGGCCATGTTTTTGACGAACCCACCGTCGATCTTGAGAAAATCCACGGGCAGGTGCTTCAGATAGGCAAACGATGACATGCCGGCCCCGAAGTCGTCCAGCGAGAAGCGGCAGCCGAGCGACTTCATCTCATCGATGAAGTGGGTCGCCTTGTCGAGCCTTGCGATTGCGGCGGTCTCGGTGATCTCGAAGCAGATCGACTGGGGCCGCACCGCCGGGAAGTGGGCGAACTGTTCGCGCACGTAATCGAGGAAGCCCTCGTCGCCGATCGAGCCTCCTGAGAGATTGATGGCGCAGATCTCGAAAACGGTACCGCCATCGGCTTGAGCGGACCAGGATTTCGCAGTGCGTGTCGTGCTGGCGCCCGGCGTCCAGGCCCCTGATGTCCTGCGTGTAGAGCACGAACCGATCTTCCTTGAGCGCCTTCTGCAGCCTGCTGATCCATTCCATCTCGCCCTGGCGCACCGACAGCTCGCTGTCCTCGGCGTGATACAACTGCACGCGGTTGCGGCCCTTTTCCTTCGCAATGTAGCAGGCTGCGTCGGCCGCGCTCATCACGTCGGCCAGCGTGAACGGGCCGTCCTTGACGTTCACCAGCCCGATGCTGACGCCGACGCTGAAGGAACGGATCTCCCAGACGAAATGGAAATCGGTGACGGTCTGCCGCAGCTGGTCGGCAATGCGCAGGGCATGGTCCGGCGGGCAGTTCTCGAGGAGCACGCCGAACTCGTCGCCCCCGAGGCGGGCGAGGGTATCGCCCTCGCGCAGGCGTTTGAGCAGCACGGCGCTAACCTGGCGCATGAGCTGGTCGCCGGCGGGATGACCGCAGGTGTCATTGACGACCTTGAACTGATCCAGATCGAGATACATCACCGCGTGGTTCCGGCTCAGTTCCGCGGAACTTTTGAGCGCGAGGCCGAGGCGCCGCTCGAATTCGGTGCGGTTTATCAGGCCGGTCAAGGAGTCGTGACTCGCCTGGTAGGAGAGCTTGGCGACGTACTGGCGCTCGCGGCTGACATCGTGCATGACCAGGACCACGCCGATGATCTTGCCCGTCCGGGCGCGTATCGGAGCGGCGGACTGTACGATCGGAATTTCCGAGCCGTCGCTGCGCATCAGCAGCATGGTGGCCGGAACCTGGATGGTGTGCTCCTCGCGCAACACCATTTCGACCGGGTTGGGCGTGATCTTGCGCGTGGTTTCGTCGACCGTGTTGACGATGACCTGCAGCGGCCGCCCCCGCGCCGAAGGGCTTGTCCAGCCAGTCAGCGCCTCCGCGACGGGGTTGAGGTACTCCACGTGGCCGTCGGTGTCGGTCGTGATCACCCCGTCGGCGATGGATGCCAGGGTGACCTGGGCGCGCTCTTTCTCGGCAAACAGCTCCGCTGCTGTCAGGCGGCGGTCGGTCGTGTCGGTCATCGCTCCGGCCATGCGCATCGCCCGTCCTTCGGGGGTGCGCAGCGCCTGCCCACGGAAATGGAACCAGCGGTATTCCCCGGCCTTGTTCTGCAGCCGCATTTCGATGTCGAAGGGACCGCCGCGCTGCAGGTGCCCGTCGATCGCCTGCTCGTGGACCGGCTTGTCCTCCGGATGCAGGCGCGAATTGAATGCCTCCACGTCGTCGCCCATTTCCCGCTCCGAGAAGCCGAGCAGCTGCTTGAAGCGCGGCGAGTAGTAGACCTCGCCGGTCTCGATGTTCCAGTCCCAGAGGCCGTCGTTGCTGCCCGTCACCGCAAGATTGAACCGCTCCTCGCTCAGCTTGAGCGCCCGCTCGGCCTCCTCTCTGCGCCGGACCATCAGGTACGAGAGGTAGATGCCCACCGGGACCAGGGTACCCGCGACCGCAAGGTTTGCCAGCAGAAGGATGAACCGGGTCTTGCGGGTCGCCTCGCCCAGGGTGCTCGTAAACTTGTCCGTCAAAGGCGTCAGGCGCGTGTCGATATCCAGGATCCTGTCGCGGAACGGGAGCACGCTGTCCATGGACGTCTGGCCGGAGGTGATGCGTGCGTGGAGCTGATCGGCGATCCGGGTGAGCTCGGCGATATGCCGGTCCCCTTCCGCCCAGAGATCGATGACCGCCGCCATGAAATCAAGGTGTCGAAAGCGCCGGAACAGCATGATCAGACCAGGAATGTCGTCGGGATGATTTCGCCCTTCGGTGAAACCCCGCCACACGACGGAATAGTCGGGATCCGGCTTCTCCATCTCCACCCGCGCCTTCTCGTCGCCCAGCGGTACCGAAATGGCCTCCCGGTATCGCTGGTAATCATCTTCGGAGTGGGTTTCCGAGTAGCGCATGAGGTGGAACATGGCGCGCTTCTGCCCTTTGGACCACAGGCTCTCCCCTTCCGAATACGCGCGCGCCGCGGACAAGATGCTCATGCTCTCGTTCGCCAGCAGCAGCAACACCAGAACGATGACGAGGAACGGCCAGATGATCTGCAATAGGCGGCCGCTCCCGGGAAGGAGGACGAGCATCCTTCGCAGCGGGTTTCTCCCCCAGCGAGTGCCGTCGGTTATCATCGGATTAAATGAGCCAGCTCCTTTTCAAAGCTTTTTGAAGCATAACTCGTTCCGTAGCGAGGAAGGACACGGAAGCTCGGAGCGTCAGTCAAACCCTACAAGATGCGTCAGGTAATCCCTCTTGAAGCGCCTTCTCTCGGACAGCGCTACGGAATGCCCGCGATATTCACTCGGATCTTGTAGACGCTGGTGCGCGCGGCGATATACAGGGTCTTGTGGTCGGGGTCGCCGAACTCGACGTTGGCGACGAGCTCGGGGGCGAGGATCGTGCCCAGATGCTTGCCCTCGGGCGAGATGATCCACACCCCGCCCGCCGCCGATTCCCACACGTTGCCCTGGACGTCGACCTTCAGGCCGTCGGTGATTCCGGGGGTCGGGTCGCCGCTGATGTCGATGAACATCTGGCTGTCGGTCACCGTGTCGTCGGGCAGGACGCGGTAGCGCCGCACGTACTTGTCGCGGCTGCCGTTCGCGTAGAGGATTTTTTCGTCGGGCGACAAAGCGAGGCCGTTCGGGTTGGGGATGTCGTCGATGATCCGGCTCACCTTGCCGTTCTTGATCATGTAGACGCCCTGGAAGTCCAGGCCCTTGCGCGGGTCCTTCTCGCGAAGACGCAGCCCGCCGTAGGTGTCGGTGAAGTAGATCGTGCCGTTCTTCTTGACGATCACGTCGTTCGGGCCGTTGAACTGCTTGCCTTCGAATCGGTCGGCGAGGACCGTGCGCTTGCCGTTCTTCTCGATCCGGTCGATCGACCTTCCGGCCCAGGTCGCGATGACGAGCCGTCCCTGGCGGTCGAGGGCGAGCCCGTTCGAGCCGATCATGTAGAACTTCTCGAACAGGGGATCGCTCGGATTCTTGCCGTTGGTCTGCTCGAAGCCTACGCGCCAGATGTCGGGCTGAGTGTAGCCACTGCGATGCATGTAGATGGACGCCTTGCCACCGGGCGTGAGCTTGTAGATCACATTCGCCGGAATGTCGCTCAGGAGCAGGTAGCGGCCCTGCTCGACCCAGATGAGGCCCTCGGTAAACCCGAAGCCACCCATCACGAGCTGCAGCCTGGAATCCGGGGACACCAATGCATCGAGCGCCGGGTCGAGCCTCACGACGGCGGGCTTGTCGCCCTGCGCCTGCGCGCTTGCTCCGCAGGTTCCAAGGGCTGCGATCAGGATTGCCGCGAAAATCGACAAGTTTCTCATGAGGCCCCCGCTCACATCCCCAGAATTCTTCCGATCTCCGCAATGTACTGGCCCGCCTTCAGGCCGTCCGCGACGGCCGTTTCGAGCCCACTCTCGATGGCGTTGCGCAAACCGTGCAGGCCTTCCCTCACCCAGTGTGGGCGGCGTATGGGTGAATTGAGAACGTTCTTGAGGGTTTCCACCTCGTCCCGCAACAGCTGAACGTCGCGGGACCCGCTTTGGACTTTTGCGAGATCGCGTTCCAGCGCGTCGATGAGCTGCGCCACTCTTTCCAGATCGATTTTCTTCGGCGCTTTGTCCCCTGCGTCGTTCCTGGCCATTGGCAACACCTCCGATGAGGGCCGGGTTCGCCGGCTTGTCACTTCACGAGCAGCACCGGGATGGGTGAGATGCTCACTACCCGGTTTGCGCAGGAACCGAGGAACAGGTTGGCCGCCGCGCTCATCCCGCGGGTGCCCATCATGATGAGTTCACACCGGGTGAGCCGCGCCTGCCTGACGATGGTCTCGGCCACGGGTCCCACGAGGATGCGGGGGGAATACCCGATCCCCGCCGCGTCGAGGAGCTTCCTCGCCTTCGACAAGGCTGCCTTTCCTTCCCGGTCGTAATAGCGCCGGACCTGGCTCGCGCCGACCACGGCGCTCATCCCGCGAATCCTGGGCACGGGGAGATGCACATTGACCAGCTCGACCGCCGGCTTTTCGCGATACCAGTCGGCATGCTCTATCAGGGATTTGACGGCCTTGAGCGAGTGCTTGGAGCCATCCACCGCGAGAAGAATTTTCATCGATGATGTTCCTGGAGTTGGGGATGCGAAGGCCCCTATTTTACGATGGCGTACTGATAAGTTTGTTTCGTCAGCTGCGTTTCAGCGAGCGCAGCCGTTTCGCCGCGTCGCGCTTGATCGCGGCCGTACCGAACTTGAAGCGCGCCGGTGCCGCATTTTCTTCCTCGCGCGCGCTGCTTCTGCGGCGAGCACCCGAGGCGTCCTTCCGCCGCGGCGCGCCGCGCGTGAAAGCCGCAGTCACCTCGGCGAGCGCGGGCGCAGCCGTGCCGTCCTTGAAGCCTTCGAGCCTGCGGTAGAGGTCGGCGGCGGCCAGATGAAAACCCGCGGGCAGGCCCGCAGCCTCGAAGCTCGCCGCGATCTCCTCCATCTCGCCGATCCAGCGCCAGGCCTTGCGCGCCTGCGCGGTAACGACCTCGGATCGCTTCGGCAGCTCGGGCTGCGAGCGTTTCCATTCCTCGAGCAGCGCCGCTTCGACCCCTTCGTGTGTCGCGAGCGCGCGGATCGCGGCGAGCAGCGCCGTCGCGCCTTTGGTCCAGGCCGCGTAGCAGGCCTTGAGCGCGGAGGCGGCGCCGGCTGCGCTATCGAGCGGGGTCGCCTCGAGGTTGCTGCCCGCGAACAGGGCCGCGACGTCCCTCGCGCGCCCGCCCGAGAGATAGATGCGCGAGCTCACTCCTGGAACCGGCGGGGGACCGATGATGCCGCCGTCGACGAACGTCGCCTCGGCGGCCTCGACCACGCGGCCGATATTGCGCACTGTCGCGGGCGAGACCGCGTTCGCGTCGACATAGACGCCCCTGAACCCGTGGCCTGCGACCTCGCGGGCAAGCTCGAGCGCGCCGTGCGGCGGACACACGGACAGCACGATGTCTGCCACGCCGAGCGCGCGTTGGAGCGCGCCGAGATCTTCGAGTCCCGCCGCATTGGCGCGGGAGCGCGTCGCCGTGCTGCGGCCGGCCGATGCCCAGACCACCCGGAGGCCGCGTCCACAGAGGCAGGCGCCGATTGCGGCCCCCATCTCGCCGGGATGAAGCAGCGCGACTGTTTTCATCGCCATCGGCTCGCCGCCAGGGTCAGTGTCCCGGCGTGACGATCTGGATGTGGTGGCGGCTCACGTTGAGAAAGGGCGCGGTCATCACCTTGCGGTCCCCGAGCTCCCAGACTTCGGCCTCGGTCACCGCGATGAAGTCTTTCGCCTCGACCATGTAGTCGGTCACGCGCGCGCCGGGCATCAGCTCGATGTAACCCTTGATGCGGTACGTTCCGGTCAGGATGGTTACTCTCGTCTTGTTCGGATCCGCCATGGTCTTGCTCCTCGCTCGATCTCCCCGCCCCTCTCCAACGATTATTGTAGTGCATGCGCGTCCCGCCGAGACGGGGCGCTATAATCCGGCGCCTGAGACTCGAGCAACGAAGTGAAAACCTATCACCACAACGTCGCCGTTCACTGGGGCGACACCGATCCCGCGCGCATCGTCTTTTATCCGAACTATTTCGAGTGGTTCGACCAGAGCACGCGCCTCTTTTTCGACTCGGTTGGCCTGGATTGGGACTCGCTCGGAAAGAAATACGGCATCATGGGGCTGCCGATCGTCGAGGCCAAGGCGCGCTTCCTCGCGCCCTGCAAGTTCCGCGACGAGATCGTGATCGAGTCCCAGATCGGCAAGTGGAACGACAAGACCTTCGAGGTCAGCCATGCCGTGCTGAACCGCGGCTTGCGCGCAGTCGAAGGCTACGAGATCCGCGTCTGGGCACACCGTCACCCCGAAGACCCGAGCCGCCTGAAGGCGATGCCGATACCGGCGGAGATCAAGG
>VBCH01000254.1 GCA_005884455.1 Betaproteobacteria bacterium | reverse complement strand
GGGGCACCTCCAGGATATGAGGGCCAAATCTCTCCCGCGCCAGCCATTCCCATGGATAGAGCTTGAACAGAGCCTCGATGGCGTTTCCCTCCAGGTCGACAAAGCAGGCGGCGTCTGCGCTCCAGCCGATGTCCTCGATGAATATGAATTGCGTGGCCAGTCCCCCCTGGACCGCAGTGTCGCGGAGGTAATGGGTGTTGCCGTAGTCCTCTTCATGATCGCGGACACACGCGAAATAGAGCGTCTTCGGACCCAGCGCGCCGTTCATGTTCCTCCATCGCTCGATGAGCTTCTCGTGCAGGGAGTTGAACTGATCGGCGCTCGCGTCTATCGCGCCGCTCGCGGTGGATTCCAGCCGCTTGCGGTCTTCCAGCCAGAACCACTGCGCCACGCTCGCCTCGATGAGTGCGGTCGGCGTATCGGCGTTGTATTCCAGAAGCTTGGGCGGTCCCTTGCCGTCCCAGGCGAGATCGAACCGGCCGAAGATGGACGGATCCCGCCGTTTCCAGGAGTCGCCAACGCATTCGGAAAAGGCGCCCGGAATCGCGAGCTCGCCGTAGCGGCCGTTGCGCACGATGTGCTCGCATGCCTCCAGGCAAAGACGCTGCAATTCCTCGGCGGCGGCCTCCAGGATGTCGACCTCTTCACCGGAAAGGACATAGCAGGCCGCTTCTTCCCAATACCGCCCGCCGAGAGAGTGAAAGTAGAAGCCGACGTCCTCGCAGCGGCGCTGCCAGTCCGCCCGGGGTGGCATCGTGCTGCGCCTCATGCGGCGGCGCCTGCCATCGCCCGCTCATCCGCCGCCGCTGTGGAACGCCGACGAGGATCCGAAGCCGCCGCGGCTGACCGATGTGGTTCCGATCGCCCGCGGACTGCGCGCCGTATTGGAGTTCGAGCCGTAGCCGGGCCCGTACCAGACGCGCGACGATCCGACCGAGCCCGACCGGTATCCCGGTTCGCAGTATTCCGGACGCCCCCAGTCCTTCTGACACTCTTCGGCGCTCGCATACATGTCCCGATTGGTGTAGCGCGGTCCGCTGTCGCAGGCGGACAGTGCGGCCGCTCCCAGAAGGACTACGCTGACGCGCAAACTGGATTTCCGCTGGCGCATGGCCCGACAGTATACGAGTGCTTTCATACCGCCGCGCGCCGTCTCTCTTTCCGCATCATCATCAGTTGCGCCAAGCGCGCCGCATCGTCGAGCTTCTCCATTCCGAGCACCGCGTCGCGCAGCTGCGCCACCTGACTCCGCTTGAGCGCGTGGGCCGCCAGTTTTTCGAACTTGGCGACGATCTGCGCCGCGCTCGCGAAATTGGGCCCGCTGCCGCGCGGCGTCTCCACGGTGCGCTCCAGGCGCCCGCCGCCGTTGAGAATCACCTCCACCCGCACGCTGTGGCGATATTTCGCGCCCTTCGCGCCGATTTCCGGATCGGGCCGGACTTCGACCTTTTCGGCGAGCGCCATGCGCCGGGAATCGGCGACGACGGCGTCGCTGAATTGATCGACGAAGCAATCGCCCTCGAGCAGGAGCGTCGCCGCGCAGAAAGGAAGGTTCATCTGGGCGGAGGCAAGGCTTTCCGGCCGGTATTTCCAGCCGGCGTGGTCCACGGTCACCTGCGAGGCGTGCACGATGATTTTTTTCACGTCCTTCGCGCCGAACGCCCGCTCCGCCTGCATCTCGCGCAGCGCGTCGAGCGTGGTGTGGTTGCTGCCGACGCAGGAATAGAACTTCAGCGCGACGCCCAGCGTCTGCCAGGTGCTGCCGAAGCCCGCGGTCAGCTCGGCGAGCTTGAAGCGATCCTGCGAGCGCGAAAACGTGGTGCAGAAGCCGCCGTACTCGCTCTCGAACACGTCGGGGATCCCGGTGAAGCCGGCTTCCGCGAGCAGCGCGCCGTAGAGACCGCTCTGCGAGGAGCGCCCGGCGTGCATGCGCTTCACCATCGCGCCGTACTGCGCCGCCATCAGCCCCGCGGCCTGTGTACCTGCGATGCCGAGCGCGTGCACCGTCTTGTCCGCGTCGAGCTTCAAGCCGCGCGCCGCGCCCGCGCCCGCCGAGAAAACGCCGAGCGTCGCGCCCGAGTGCCAGCCCTGGCCGATGTGCTCCTGCCCCATGCACAGTCCCACCCGCGGGCCGACCTCGTAGCCGGCGACGGCGGCCGTCAAGAACTCGCGGCCGCTCAGGCCGCGGAGCTCCGCAACGGCCACGAGAGCAGGCAGCACCACCGCGCCCACGTGCAGCACGCCTTCGCGGTGCACGTCGTCCAGCTCGAACCCCTGCACCTGCGTGCCGTTTGCGAGCGCCGCGTGCGGCGCCGACAGCCGCTGTGCGGTTCCCCACACGCGGCACGCGCGGGAGCCGTCCAGCTTCTTGAGGGTGCGCTGCAGGATCCTGCACCACTGGAGATGCGCGCCGTAGAGCGCGCAGCCGAGCGAATCGAGGACGAGGAGTTTCGCGCGCTCGCGCACTTCGCGCGGAATCGCATCGTAGCGGAGCCCGGAAACGAATTCGGCGACGCCGCGCGTGTAGGGGTTGGAGATCTCGCTCATTCCAGACGGATCTTCGCTTCCCGGACCAATTTGCCGAGGCGGTCCTTTTCCGAGCGGATGTGGGCCGCGAACTGCGTAGCCGGGCACGCCGGTTTCCGCGATCGTCGGGAGATCCGGCATCGAAGTCAGACGCCGGCTCCCTGTCACAGCGAGGCCCCGCAATTTTTCCGACTTGACGTGGGGCAGGATCGCAACCACGCTGCTGAACATCAGCTGCACCCGGCCGCTCAGCAGATCGGTGAGCGCCGGCGACAGTCCCTTGTAGGGCACGTGGACCATGTCCACGCCCGTCATGGAATCGAACATCACCGCGGCGAGGTGGGACGAGCTGCCGTTGCCGTTCGAGGCGTAGTTGAGCTGCCCGGGTCTGGAACGCGCGAGGGCGACAAACGCCTTGAATGAATCGGCAGGAACCGAGGGATGCACGACCAGCACGAGCGGCGCCGATGCGAGCAGTACCACAGGCGCGAAGTCCCTGATCGGGTCGTAGGGAAGGTGGTCGTTCAGATTGGGATTGATCGCGTGGCTGCCCACGCCGCCGAGGAACAGCGTGTAGCCGTCGGGCGCCGCTTTCGCCGCGAGCTCCGCGCCCAGCACGCCTCCCGCTCCGGGCCGGTTGTCGATGACGAGCTGCTGGCCAAGGCTGTCGGACAGCTGCTTGCCCACGAGGCGCGCGACGTTGTCGTTCCCTCCCCCCGCTGCGAACGGAACGATCAGGCGGATCGGCTTCGCCGGATAGCCTTGCGCGAGCGCTGCCGCCGCAAGGAGCGAGGCTGCGAGCCCTGCGACGATGATGAGAACGTCCCGGGAATTTTCCGACCGCACCTCGGAATGCTAGCATGGCGATGTTCCAGTCTTTCACCGACAAGACCATGCGCTGCGCATTCCTTTCGCTGCTCGCCGCTCTCGTTCTGACGGATATGGCGAGCGCGCAAAGCTGGCCCTCGCGGCCGGTGCGGATGATCGTGCCGCAGGCCGCGGGCGGAATGGCCGATATCGTCGCGCGCGTCGTTTCCAGCCCCCTGTCGCGCGAGCTGGGCCGGCAGGTCATCGTCGACAACCGCGCGGGCGATGGAACCCTAGGCGCGCAGGCTGCGGCGCGCGCGTCCGCCGACGGCTACACCTATTTGTTCGCCACGGCCCCGGTGCTCGCCATCAACCCGTACGTGGCGAAGATCCTTCCCTACAGCCCCGAGGACGATTTCGCGAGCGTCGCGATGGTCGGATCGAGCCCGCTCGCGCTCATCGCGAGCCCGGAGCTGAACGTCAATACGCTGGCGGAGCTCATCGCGCTCGCAAAAGCCAACCCCGACAAGCTCGCCTTTGCGAGCCCCGGCCCGAGAACACTCCCCGGAATGCTCGGCGAAACGCTCAAGATCCGCGCGGGCATCAGCCTGCTGCACGTTCCCGACAAGGGCGTGCAGGACACGATCGCCGGCCGCGTCCAGCTCGCCATCCAGCGGATTCCCGCGATCGCCGCCGTCGTCCAGCGCGGGCAGCTTCGCGCCCTCGCGGTGAGCTCGCCGCGCCGCCTTCCAGAGCTGCCGGAGGTGCCGACGTTCTCCGAAACCTTGCCGGGGCTCGAATTCAACTACTGGTTCGCGGTGGTCGCGCCGACCGGAACGCCGCGCGAGGCGATCCAGCGCATGAACCTGGAATTCAACCGCATCCTCCTGGACGGAGAGATGGAGCAGCGGCTCCGGGCGCTCGGCCTCTACACCGAGGGCACCGGCGCGCCCGAGGAGATCGACGCGTTCCTGAAGAGCGAGCGCGCGTTCTGGAGGCGCATCGTGCGGGAGCTGAAGATCGAGCCGGAGTAGCGCTCTAGTCAAGAAGCGCCGAGCGGGCCGGCGCGGCACCTTGAAGAAGGGACGGGATCAGTGGGAATCAAGCAGCTCCTGGCCGGTCCGGATTATCCCGATGACGCCGTGCGCGGCGCGCTCGCGCGCATCTTCAGTATCGTCGCCCTTGCGGTGATCCTGGCGCTCGGCGTCGCCATGTTCACCAACCTTTTTTTCAGCGAGGCCAGCTTCCCGCTCGTCCTGCCCGTGGTCTTCGCGTGCGTCGGCGCGCTAGTCGCCGCGGCACGCCTCGGCTACCCCCGGGTCGCGAGCACCTTGCTGCCGATGGTCCTTCTGGCGGGATCCGCGTATCTGCTGCTCACCCGGGACGGATTGCACGACAACGGCGTCCTCACCATCGCCGGAATGCTGGTCATCGGTGGCATCCTGCTGTCGCGGCGCGCGCTGGTGATTTTCACGGCCGCCGCATTGGCGGTGATCCTTTCCACCGGCTACGCGGAGATCTCGGGCCTGCTGCACAACCGCCTCAGCTCATTCACGGATCTGCGGTATGTGGTGGGGATATGCCTTGTTTTCGTCGTCATCGCCGTCACCGTCCACGTTCTCGCGGAAACCCTGTTCACGAGCCTGCGCCAGGCGCAGGAAAAGACCGGCGCTCTCGGCGAATCGGAGGCGCGGCTCGCGAAGATGATCGAGGCAAGTCCGGAGGCGATCACGATCGGAAGCCTCGAGGACGGCAAGTTCATCGAGGCGAACCCGGCATGCGAGCAATTGACCGGCTACACTCGCGAAGAGCTGATCGGCCGCAGCCCCTTGGAGCTGGGCTTCTGGCCGGATCCGGAAGAGCGGGGGCGCTTCATTTCCGATCTTCGGCGTGACCAAGTGGTGCACGGGCGGGAACTGCGCCTGAGGCGCAAAGGCGGGGAGCTGCGGACCATCCTCGCTTCGGCGGCGATCATCGACCTCAAGGGCCGGAAGTTCATATTGTTCCAAGCGGTGGACATCACCGAACTCAAGAGCGTGGAGAAGGCCCTCAGGGAGCACGAGGTGATGCTGCGCGAGCTGGCCGCGCACCACGATTCGGTGCGCGAAGGAGAGCGCGCCCATATCGCGCGCGAAATCCACGACGAGCTGGGCCAGGCCCTGACGGCGCTCAGGATGGATCTGTCCGTCCTCGGCATGAAGTTCGGCGAAGCCGATCCCCGGATCAGGGAACAGGCGCAGGAATTGAAGGGGCGGGTCGATGCGATCGTCCAGGTCGTCAGAGACGTCGCCACCGCCCTGCGGCCCGCTGCGCTCGACCTCGGAATCATCCCCGGATTGGAATGGCTCGTCGAGGAGTTCCAGAAGCGAAGCGGAATCCGCTGCACGGTCAGCGTCGCGGAAAGCGACTTCGCGCTCGACGAGGACCGCAGCATCGTGCTGTTCCGCATCGTGCAGGAATCTCTGACGAACGTGTCCAGGCACGCGAGCGCCCGCAACGTGCAGATCCTGCTCGATCACGACGCCGAGCGCATCCGGCTGGACGTCGAGGACGACGGGCTCGGGTTCGACGTGGACGCGGCTCGCCGCAAGAAAACTTTCGGCTTGCTCGGCATGCAGGAGCGGGTGATCATGCTGCGCGGGGAGCTGAGCATCACCAGCGCGTCCGGCCGCGGCACCCGCGTCTCCGTGTCGATGCCGATCGCGTAGCCCGTGAAAACGATCAGGATACTCGTGGCCGATGATCACGCCGTCGTGCGGCGGGGCTTGAGGCACATACTGGAGACGACACCCGATCTCGCGATCGCGGACGAGGCCGCAAGCGGCACGGAGGTCATGGAGAAGCTGCAGGCCGGCGAGTTCGAGGTCCTCTTGATGGATGTCAGCATGCCCGGCACCGACCCGGTCGACTTGATCAAGCGCGTCAAGGCGCAACACCCGCGCGTCGCCGTGCTCGTCCACAGCATGCACGCGGAGGGACCCGTCGCTTCGCGGATGCTGAAAGCCGGTGCATCCGGCTACATCACCAAGGACAGCGAGCCCGAGCAGCTGCTCGCGGCCCTGCGAAAGGTCGCCGCGGGGGGAAGGTACATCGGTGCGGCGCTCGCCGAGCAGCTCGCCTTCGGAAACGGGACCGGCAAGCCGCTGCACGAGCTGCTCTCCGACCGGGAGAACCAGGTATTCTTCCTGCTCGCCTCCGGAAAGACCCTCAAGGCGATCGCGCGAGAGCTCCACCTCAGCCCGAAGACGGCGAGCACCTACAAAACGAGAATCATGCAGAAGCTCAATCTGCAATCCGATGCCGAGCTCATCCGCTACGCCCT
>VBCH01000253.1 GCA_005884455.1 Betaproteobacteria bacterium | reverse complement strand
GATGGGCAGGCGGCACCCGGGTCCATTCGTAGGCCGGCTCCTCGGGCTTCTTGTCCGCCGGACCGAGATAGGCCCAGATCACGCCGGCGAGCTCGATGGCCGGATACGACTGGAGCTTGATGTTCTTGCGCATGCCGGACTCCTCCGGCTCCGAAGGCAGGTCCACGCACTGGCCCGTAACGTCGTATTTCCATCCGTGATAGGGACAGCGGATTCCGTTTTCCTCGTTGCGCCCGAACCACAGGCTCACGCCCCGGTGAGCGCAGAACTCCTCGATCAGTCCGAGCCTTCCTTGAGTGTCGCGAAACGCGATCAGGCATTCGCCGAGCAGCTTCACGCGCACCGGCGCGCAATCCGGCCCGGGCAGCTCTGTCGCGAGCAGCGCAGGCAGCCAGTAGCGCCGGAAGAGCTCCCCGACCGGAGTTCCCCGGCCCACGCGAGTCAGCAATTCGTTGCGCTCGGCCGTGAACATGGCCTAGTGCGACGCCGTGGGCACTGGGACTGCGGTGCTGCGCCCGTAGATCGTGTCCTCGAAGATCCGGGTCCAGCGGTCGTAATCGGCGAGCACCGCGCCGATGTCGATGAACTTCAGGTCGAATTTTCTCAAATATGGTTCGTTGCGGCGATGCGAAATGACGTGGTTCAGCTCGGCGAGCAGCGCCTGGCCGTCGGAGAGGACGAAGTCGTAGAAGAGCACTGCCGCGTTCGGATGCGGCGCGCGTTTCATGACGCCGATTCCGTCGGTGTAGGCGACCGTCGGCGCGAGCGCGATCCAGCCGACCGGCGCGCCGCTCTTGCGGGACTGCTCCGGCAGATAGCTGTAGAGGGTGAGGGCAAGCGGAACTTCGCCCGCGACGACCAGGTTGTTGAGCAAGGCGTTGCCGTTTCGCACCGTCAATCCGTTCCGCGCCACGAGATCGCGGAAGAACTTGAGACCTTCTTCCCCGCCCATCTCCCGGACCAGCGTGAAGAACCACTCCTGCTCTTTTGCTTCGATCGCGATGCGTCCCTTCCAGCGCGGGTCGAGCAGGTCCCTGAAGGTCTTCGGCAACTCCTCGGGCGTGACCCGGTTCGTGTTGTAGGCCTGGACGAAAATATAGACGCGAGGCCCGGCCCATTCGCGATGGGGCGCCACGGCCTCCGGAATCAGCTCACGCGCATAGGGCGAGCGGACTTCCTGGAGCAAACGCTCGCGGTGCAGCAGCTCCATTTCCGGCGAGGGATTGTGCACGACGTCCACCTCGAAGCGGCCTGCGCGCGCCTCGGTGACCGTCCGGCGCAGGACGTTGTTCTTGCCCGAGCGCCAGACCTTGACCTTGATCCCGTAGCGGCGCTCGAACTCGGAGACGAGGCGGATGAGGTCCTTCTCCGCCATGGACGCGTACAAGGACAGCGAGCCCTCGCGCTTCGCGTCGGCGGCGAGGCGCGCCGAGCGCCCGGCACCTTCGTCAAGAGCCGGAGAGGTGGAGGCCTGCTGTCCGAACGAAAAGTTCGCTGCGACGGCGAGGGCACCGAACGCCAAGCACGACAACCGAGACACGCATCGGGTCCCGTGGGCCCTACGCGGGCTCCTTGGTCCTGCGCCTAAGATATTTCTCGATGAGCTCGGCGTTGAGCACCGCCTTGGCGTCGTACTCCGGAGCGTCCTCGATCTGCTCCAGGTCGTTCAGCCCGCAGTACTTGTAGATCCGGTTGATCGCCGAGATCAGCCGCACCGGCTTCTCCGCGCTCGCGTTGAAATGCTGGTGGATCGTGTTCGGCGGTATGTAGATCACGTCCCCCGCCTCCCACTCCCAGCGCTTCACCTCCGCTTGCGGTTTCCAGTGATAGGTGTCGGTGATCTCCACGTCACAGTCCTGGTGCAGGTCGTAACCCCGGCCTTCCACCACGTACAGGCACTCCTCGGCGAGGTGCCGGTGCCTGCCCGAGCGGCTACCCGCCGGAATGATCTGCATGTAGGCGTCCACCGTCTCCATGCGCGTGTTCATCTGCTCGTTCAGCAGGTGCTTCAGCAGCCCCTGGCGCGACATCTCCCAGGGCATGTCCTCCGGGTGCAGGATTTTCCTGCGCTTCGCGTTCCTCGCCGGAGCGGCAATCGCGTTCTCCAGCAGGCTCTGATACAGCTTCTGGTGCGCGCTGCCGCGCATCCACGCTTTCGATTCACCCCAGGCCATATGCGACTCCTTTTCTAGAGCTATCCGGTCCCGACGACGTCAGTGATTGTAGTTTTCCTCGTAATGCCGCGGGACGAAGCCCGCGCCCTCGGGCGTCGCTTCCTTGGGCCGCGGGATGACGGTCTGCTGGAACATCAGGTTCATGAACAGGATCATCGGCTTCGGTTTGAGCACGAGCGCCCGGGCGGGCCTCACCGGGTCCGCGTTGAAATGCTGATGTACGCAGTTCATGTGGACGATCGCGACGTCTCCAGCGGACCAGTCGTAGCGCACGCCGTCGTGGATCTCGTAGCCCTTGCCGTCGAGTATGTAGAACGCGGCCTCGTTCACGTGGCCGTGCTTCTGGGTGCGGCCCCCGGGGCCGTACTCCTCGAGGTGCACGTGCAGCGTCTGCGTCATGCCGTCCACCGGCTCGATGAAGTGCTTGCTGAAGGACTGCGGCCCGTCGTTGAAGAGGAGGTCCTTGCCCTTGATCACGCGCGGCAGGCCCCTCAGGCGCGCGAGCTCCTCTTTGAGGCTGTACTGCCCCTGGATTCCGCGCACGAAGACTCGGTCCTTCTTGCTGCTGTAGTGCGATTCCTTGCCCATGCGCTTCCCCTGTCGTCTACCGTCCCTTGCCGAAAATCTCCTCGTACAGCTTCACCCACTTGTCGTACTCGTCGAGCGTGACGCGTGCGTCGACGAACTTGAGCGGCAGCTTGTTGAGCGGCGTGTCGATTTTCCTGCTCGTCGGCACGAAGTCGCGCTGCGCGAGGATCTTCTGGCCTTCCTCGCTGATCTCGAAGTCGTAGAAGAGCACCGCGGCGTGCGGATGCGGGGCGCGGCGCGCGACGCCGACTCCGTTCGGCCGCGCGATCGCCGTGCCGATCGAGAACCAGTCGATCGGCGCGCCCTTGCCCTTGAACTGTTCGGCCTTGTAATTGTATACGGTCAGCGCAAGCGGCACCTCGCCCGAAACGACGAGCTGCGCGAGCAGCGTGTGGCCCTTGCGCACCGACATGCCGTTTTTCGCCACGATTTCCTTGAAAAGCTTCGTTCCTTTGGCCTCGCCGATTTCGGTGAACAGGCCCGCGAGCCAGTCCGAGTCCTCCTGCTCGATGCCGAGCTTGCCTTTCCACTTCGGGTCGAGCAGGTCCTCCCAGGCCTTCGGCAGATCCTCTTTCGTCACGGCCTGGGTGTTGTAGGCCTGCACGAACACGTTGAGGCGCGTCCCAACCCACTCGCCATGAGGGCGGATCGCCGGCGCGATAAGATCGGCGAGGTGCGGCGACTTGACCTGCTGCAGGACTTTTTCGCGGTGCAGCGATTCCATTTCCGGGCCGTTGGTCTCGACGACGTCCACGGTGTTGCGGTTCGCGCGCGCTTCGGCGACGGCGCGCTGCAGCACCTTCTCCGAGCTCGCGCGCCACACGTTGACCTTCACTGCGTATTTCTTCTCGTAGGCGCCGACGAGCAGCCCCATGTCGTCGGATTGCGCCGAGGTGTAGAGGTTGAGCTCGCCTTCCTTCTTGGCGCCCTCGACCAGCTTGCGCAGGCGCTCGGGACCCGCATACAGGCCGACCTCCGCGGCCGTGGCGTTCGCTTTGACCTGCGCGATTGCCGGCGCGGAAAGAACCGTGCCCGCAGCGAGCAGGCTCGCGAGAAGACTGAATCCAGGCGGCTTCATGAGACGCGTCCTCTTTCGCTCGATCGCGGCAAGCTCAGTCGACTTCCTTCTGGATCTTCTGACCTTTGAGGAAGAGATCGGACCAAAGTTTCTCCCAGCGGTCTGCCTCGTCGAGCGTGATCACCGGGTCGATCATCTCGAAGGGGAACTTGTTGAGATGGGTGTCCACGGCGCGGCTCGAGGGCACCCGGTTGCGCTCTTTGAGGATCGTCTGGCCTTCGAGGGAGAGCATGAAGTCGGCGAAGAGGAGCGCCGCGTGCGGGTGCGGGGCGCGGCGCGCCACCCCGATCGCGTTCGGGCGCCCGAAGGTGGGCTTGAGCGCCTTCCAGCGGATGGGCGCGCCCTTTACCACCAGCCGCTCGGCGTTGTGGTTGTAGATGGTGGCGGCGAGCGGGATCTCGCCCGAGGCGACGAGCTCGGCCATCAGTGTGTGGCCTGAGCGTATTTCGGGCTTCGCCGCGGCGAGCTTCCTAAAGAAGGCGAGGCCCTTCTCCTCGCCCATCGCTTTGACTACGGCGCCGAACCAGTCGACGTCGCTCGCTTCGATCCCGACCCGGCCCGCGAAGCGCGGGTGAACGAGGTCCTCGTATGTATCGGGCACCTCGTTCGCCTTGACGAGATTGGTGTTGTAGGCGATGGTGAAGAAATTGAAGCGGTCGGCGACGTAATGGCGATGCCCGGGAAAGGCGGCAGGCGGCAGGTCCTTGAAGTGCGGGCTGAAGAACTCCTCGAGCAGCTGCTCGCGGTGCATCGCTTCCATCTCCGGGCCGTTCGTCTCGAGGATGTCGCAGCTGAACCGCCCGGCGCGCGCCTCGGCGGTGGCGCGCTGCAGGACCTTCTCCGAGCTCGAGCGCCACAGCTGGACCTTGACGCCTGCGTATTTCCTCTCGAAGACTTCGACGATCGGCACCGAGTCCTTGAGGTTCAGCGAAGTGTAG
>VBCH01000252.1 GCA_005884455.1 Betaproteobacteria bacterium | reverse complement strand
ATTTCTGCTCGGGCGGCGATGTGCACGAGATCATCGGGCCGCTCACGAAGATGCGCAAGCCCAAGCTGCTGGAGTTCACGGGCATGACGGGCGACCTGGTCAAGGCGATGCTTCACTGCCCGCAGCCGGTCGTCGCCGCCGTGGACGGCGTGTGCGCCGGCGCGGGAGCGATCATTGCCTTGTTTTCGGACCTGCGCTATGGCACGCGCAGCGCCAAAGTGGCCTTTCTGTTCACCCGCGTCGGGCTGGCGGGCTGCGACATGGGCGCCTGCGCCATGCTTCCCCGCGTGATCGGCCAGGGACGCGCAGCCGAGCTCCTGTATACCGGTCGGGCGATGTCCGGCGAAGAGGGCCTCGCCTGGGGTTTTTTCAATGCGCTCGCCGAACCCGACCAGGTGCTGAAGACCGCGCTCGATACCGCGCAGCAGCTCGCCTCGGGCCCGACGTTCGCACACGGAATGACCAAGAAAATGCTTCGCGAGGAATGGGCGGTTGGCCTGGACAGGGCGATCGGGATGGAGGCCCGGGCGCAGGCGGTCTGCATGCAGACGCGGGACTTCCGCCGTGCGTACGAGGCCTTTGTCGCCGGGCAAAAGCCGGTCTTCGAAGGCGATTGAGGCTTCATGGACCGGTTCGCGCATCTGGATTGGCCCTTCTTCGAGCCGCGGCACGCGGAGCTCGCGCGCCGGGCGGATGCGTGGGCCGCGTCGAATCTCGGCTACGCGCACGACGTGGACGAAGACTCCGTCTGCCGCCGCCTGGTGAAGGACCTGGGCGCGGCGGGGTTCCTCGAGCACTGCGCGCCCGAGGATTCGCGCTTCGACGTGCGCTCGCTGGCGGTGCTGCGCGAGGTGTTCGCCTTCCACGCCGGCCTGGCCGATTTCGCCCTCACCATGCAAGGGCTGGGCAGCGGTCCCGTGGCGCTCGCCGGCACCGAGCAGCAGAAGCGCCGCTACGTCGGGCGGGCCGCGAGAGGCGAGGCGATCGCAGCTTTCGCGCTGTCCGAGCCCGACGCGGGCTCGGACGTCGCAGCGCTCGCCACCCGGGCCCGGCGCGGCGGCGCGCACTATGTGCTCAATGGGGTGAAGACCTGGATCTCCAACGGCGGCATCGCCGATTTCTACATTGTCTTTGCCCGCACCGGGGACGAGGCCGGGACGAAGGGCATCTCGGCCTTCGTCGTCGACGCGGACGCGCCAGGGCTCTCCATCGAGAAGCGCATCGAGATCGTCGCACCGCATCCGATGGCGACGCTGCGCTTTTCGGCGTGCAAGGTCCCGGCGGCGAACCTGCTGGGAGCCGAGGGCGAGGGCTTCAAGCTCGCCATGCGGACCCTGGACATCTTTCGCACGGGCGTCGCGGCCGCCGCGCTTGGCTTCGCGCGGCGCGCGCTCGCCGAGGCGCTGGCGCGGGCGCGCGAGAGAAAAATGTTCGGTCAGGCGCTCGCCGACTTCCAGCTGACGCAGACGAAGCTCGCCGACATGGCGACCGGCATCGATGCCGCCGCGCTGCTCGCGTACCGCGCTGCCTGGATGCGCGACGTGAAGCAGAAACGCGTGACCCGCGAAGCCGCCATGGCGAAGATGCAGGCGACCGAGACCGCCCAGGAAGTCGTCGACGCCGCGGTGCAGATCTGCGGCGGGCTGGGCGTCATGCGCGGCCACCCGGTGGAGAGGCTCTATCGCGAGGTGCGCGCGCTGCGCATCTACGAGGGCGCGACCGAGGTGCAGAAATTGATCGTCGCCCGCGAGCTGCTGAAGGAATAGCGTGGGGGCCGCAGACCGGACCATGGGCAGCACCGCGCACATCGACACCTTCGCGCGCGACAATTTGCCGCCGCGCGAGCAATGGCCCGAGCTGATCTTCGATCTGCCGGAGCTGCGCTACCCGGAGCGGCTGAATTGCGCGACCGAGCTCCTCGATCGGGCGCTGGAGCGCGGCTGGGCGCAGCGCGTCGCACTGCGCTCACCGGAGGGCGAGCTCACTTATGCGCAGGTGCTCGAGCAGTCCAACCGCATCGCCCGGGTGCTCACCGAGGACATGGGCCTCGCAACGGGCAATCGCGTGCTGCTTCGCGGCGCGAACGGTCCCTGGATGGCCGCATGCTGGTTCGCGGTGATGAAGGCGGGCGGGGTCGCGGTGGCGACCATGCCGCTTCTGCGGGCGAAGGAGCTGACCGAGATCATCCTCAAGGCGAGAGTCACGCATGCGCTGTGCGACAGGCGCCTGGACGCCGAGCTGAAGGCCACCTTGCCCGCGTGCTCGATTCTGAAAACCGCGGCGTACTGGCGCGACGACGCGCCCGATTCGCTCGAAACGCTCGCCGGGCGAAAGCCGGGCAGCTTCACGAACGCGGACACGGCCGCGGAGGACGTGGCCTTGATCGCTTTCACTTCCGGGACGACGGGCAAGCCCAAAGGCACGGTGCACTTCCATCGCGACGTGATCGCCATGTGCGATTGCTTTCCGCGCTTTTGCCTCGTGCCGGCTGCAGAGGATATTTTCTGCGGCACGCCGCCCATCGCCTTCACGTTCGGCCTGGGCGGGATGCTGTGCTTCCCCATGCGATTCGGCGCGTCCGTCGTGCTGGTGGAGAAGCCGACGCCGGACTTGCTGCTGGAGACGATCGCGAAGCACAAGGCGACGATCTGCTTCACCGCGCCGACGTTCTACCGGCAGATGGCACAGCTCGCGCCGGGCCGCGATCTGGGCTCGCTCGCGAAATGCGTCTCCGCGGGCGAAGCGCTGCCCGATGCGACGCGGCGGCTTTTCCGGGAGGCGACCGGCATCGAGATCATCGACGGCATCGGCTCGACCGAGATGATGCACATCTTCATTTCCCACACGCCGGAGAGAGTGCGCCGCGGCGCGACCGGCTATGCGCTGCCCGGGTACCGGGCCGCCGTGCTCGATGGCGAGGGCCGCCCCTGCGCCGCGGGCGCGATCGGCCGCCTCGCGGTGAAAGGGCCCACCGGCTGCCGCTATCTCGCCGACGAGCGCCAGCGCGACTACGTTCAGGGCGGATGGAACATCACCGGCGACGCCTACACCCAGGACGGCGACGGTTATTTCTTCTACCAGGCGCGCACCGACGACATGATCATCTCGGCCGGCTACAACATCGCGGGCCCCGAAGTCGAAGGCGCGCTGCTCGCTCACGAGGCGGTATCCGAGTGCGGGGCGGTCGGCGTGCCCGACGAAGACCGCGGACAGGTCGTGAAGGCGTACGTCGTGCTCAAGGCGGGCTACGCAAAATCGGACGCGCTCGCGAAGAAGCTGCAGGACCACGTGAAAGGCGCAATCGCGCCGTACAAGTACCCGCGGCGGGTCGAGTTCGTCGACGCCCTGCCGCGCACCGAGACCGGAAAGCTGCAGAGGTTCAAATTGAGGGAGCGCGCATGATGCAGATCCTCCAGCCGCCGGAATGGGCCGCGCCGCGCGGCTTTGCCAACGGCGTCGCAGTCAGGGGCGGAACCACCGTATACGTCGCGGGGCAGGTCGGATGGACGGGGTCGGGCGTCTGGCAGGCGAAGGACTTTGCCGGGCAATTCCGTCAGGCGATGCGCAACATTCTCGAAGTGCTCGCGCAGGCGGGCGGCCGCGCCGAGCATATCGTGCGCCTGACCTGGTACGTGATCGACCGCGACGAGTACCGCGCTTCGCTGAAGGCGATCGGCCCGGCGTACCGCGAGCTGATGGGAAAGCACTACCCGGCGATGGCGGTCGTCCAGGTGAGCGCTCTCGTGGAGGCCCTCGCGCGCCTGGAAATCGAGGCGACGGCGGTGATTCCCGACGCATTCCAGACTGAGGGCAAGGCGTGAAGATCAGCATCATCGGCGGCGGACCGGGCGGACTGTACTTCGCGCTGCTCGCGAAGAAGCGATGGCCGCGGTGGGAGATCGCGGTCCACGAACGCAACCGCGCCGACGATACCTTCGGCTTCGGCGTGGTGTTCTCCGACGCGACACTCGGGACGTTCCGCGACTACGACCCGCCTTCGTACGAATCGATCCGCCGCAGCTTCGCCTACTGGGACGACGTCGAGATCGTCTTCAAGGGCCGCGCCCTGCGCTGCGCAGGAAACGGCTTCTGCGGCTGCTCGCGCGTCACGCTTCTGAAGCTCCTGCAGGCGCGCTGCCGCGAGCTGGGCGTCGATTTTCGCTTCCAGACCGAGGCGAATGTCGAAGACTTCCCGGACAGCGACCTCATCGTCGCCGCGGACGGCATCAATTCGCGCACGCGCGAGGCGTACAGCGAGCACTTTAAACCCTCGGTCGACCTGCGGCCGAACAAGTTCGTGTGGCTGGGCTCGACCCGGCCGCTCGATGCTTTCAAGTATTTCTTCAAGGAGACCGAGCACGGCATCCTGCTTGCGCACTGCTATCAGTACGAAAAGGACGCGAGCACCTGGATCATCGAGACCAACGCGGACACCTGGGAGCGCTCGGGCTTCGACAGGATGGACGAAGCGCAGATGCTGCGCGCGCTGGAGCTCCGGTTCGCCGACGAG
>VBCH01000015.1 GCA_005884455.1 Betaproteobacteria bacterium | reverse complement strand
CCGTTCGATGCGCTCGTCGAGCGGCGGATGATCGTGAAACAGGGCAAACTCGAAATAGTCGTTGACGGGGGCGCCGATGCACATATGGGACAGCTCCTCCGCGTGACGCTGCGCGATGGTGCTGCCGCGCAGGCCGATCTTGAACAGCGCTCCCCCGATGCCGTCCGGGTTGCGGGTGAACTGCACCGCCGACGCATCGGCGAGGAACTCGCGCTCGCGGGAGATCACCGCCTTGATCAGCCGGCCCGCCAGCACGCCTATCGAGCCGATCAGCCACAGCAGGAGCCCGAGGAAGAACACGCGGATGTCCGTTCCCGCGCGGCGCAGGTCGTCGCCGTCACGGATGCCCGTCATCAGGAAGGCCCCGATCGACCCGATCATCACGATGCCGGCGATCACGCCGAGGAGGTGGATATTGAGACGCATGTCACCGTTCAGGATGTGGCTGAACTCGTGCGCCACGACCCCCTGCAACTCGTCCCGGTTGAGCTGCTCAAGCGCCCCGCGCGTCACGACGACCGTCGCCTCGTTGGGAGAGTAGCCGGCGGCGAAGGCGTTGATCGTCTGCTGGTCATCCATCACGAACACGAGCGGCACGGTGATGCCCGAGGCGAGCGCCATCTCCTCGACGACGTTGAGCAAGCGGCGCTCCGCCGGCTCGCCGCTGTCGCGTTTCACATGGCGCGCGCCGATCAGGTCTGCGACCGCGACGCCGCCGCCGGAGCCGGTACAACCGCGACGCAGTTCCCCAGCCGATGACTAGCAGCGTGGCGAGAGTGGACCACAGGTAAACCGAGCGCGGAACCTGCCGCAGCAGGCCGTTCGAATACAGGATTTGCGCGTCGAACAACCAGATGTACACGATGGCGCACACCAGGTCGAACGCCGCGACGATGGCGATGACGGCGAGCACGAACAGGAGGAGCATCAGCCACGTGCGGCGCCGGGCGCGGTGCTGCTGCTCGAAGAAATCCATTGCGCCGCCGGCGCGGCCGCGGCGCTAGCCGAACGACACCTTGACGGGCTTGCGTTCCTCGGGAGACTCGGTGGACTCGAGCAGGGTCGCCTCCTTGAAGCCGCCGAAGCCGGCGACGAAGTTGTCCGGGAAACTCTCGATCGCGGTGTTGTAGCTCATGACCGCGTCGTTGTAGGCCTGGCGGGCGAACGAAATCTTGTTCTCGGTGCTGGTGAGCTCCTCGGAGAGCTGCATCATCGTCTGGTTGGCCTTGAGGTCGGGGTAGGCTTCGAAAAGAGCAAACAACTTTCCGAGCGCGCCGGAGAGTCCCGCTTCGGCCGCCGCCATATGCTTCATCGCCTCGGCGTCGGCCGGGTCGGCGGCGGCGCGCTGGTTGGCACTCTGCGCGCCGTTCCTCGCCGCGATCACCGCTTCCAGCGTCCCGCGCTCGTGCTTGATGTAGCCCTTCGCCGTTTCCACCAGATTGGGGATCAGGTCGTAGCGGCGCTTCAGCTGGACGTCGATCTGCGCAAAGGCGTTCTTGAAGCGGTTGCGCTGCGTAACCAGTCCGTTGTAGATCGAGATCAGCCACACCACGGCCGCAACGACGATGCCGACGACGATCCAGAATCCCCAACTCATGTCTTCCCCTTTTCTCGTGTCCGTTCAGTCGCGGGCGAGCGTGGACTCAGTCGTTCTCGTCGTAAACCACCACGGTTCCGGAGAGCTTGTCGTGCCAGCCCTGCTTGCGCTTGTCGAAGGCGATCCAGAGTACTCCCACCAGCAGAATGACCGTGATCCACATCACCAGGAGCACCACCGCGCGTGCGGCCAACCTGCCCAGGGAGGCGGGCGCCAGCGTCGCGGCATCAACGATCTTCGCCGACATCAGCATCAGCCCGGGTGTGGCGCTGCGATAGCGCCACAGCAGGATGGCCGCGGCGAGCGGCAGGATCAGCTGGACCCATATGTCGACGGCGAGGGTTTTTCCTTCCATCGCGAGCGCCGGATAGGCGCGTCCGAAAATCGCGATTTCGATCGGTGCGATGATCGCGAGCAGGATGACGATATCGATGATTGAAGCGGCCAGGCGTTTCCAGAATCCGACGTACCTGGGCTCACGCTTGACGGTGTCCTCGATCATGGAAGCCTCCTTCGGGTGCGTTGCATGGTAGCCCTACAATTGTAGCCGAGGCAACAGGACGGCTATGATGCCGGCATGATCGCAAGAGGGCGCGCATGAAAGCCGTGCTGTGCAAGAGCTGGGGCCCGCCCGACTCGCTGGTGGTCGAAGACGTTCCGTCGCCCGCGCCGGGCAAGGGACAGCTCCTGGTCTCCGTGAAAGCGAGCGGGGTGAATTTCCCCGACGTCCTCCTCATCCAGAACAAGTACCAGTTCAAGCCCGAGCTGCCCTTCTCGCCCGGTAGCGAGATCGCCGGCGTGGTGAGGCAGGTCGGCGAGGGCGTGCACGGTTTCATGCCCGGGGACCGGGTGATGGCGCACATCCGCTGGGGCGGCTATGCGGAGGAGGCCGTGGTCGACGAAGCGCTCGTTGCGCCGGTTCCGGCCGGTCTCGATTTCACTGTCGCCGCCTCGTTCGGCCTGGTCTACGCGACGGCCTGGCACGCGCTCAAGGACCGCGCGCGAATCAAGGCGGGCGAGAACCTGCTCGTGCTCGGCGCGGCGGGCGGGGTCGGCCTTGCCGCCGTGGAGCTCGGCAAGCTCTTCGGTGCGCGCGTGATCGCCTGCGCCTCCTCCGACGAGAAGCTCGAGACCTGCAGGCGTTTCGGCGCCGATGTCACGATCAACTACGAGCGCGAGGACCTGCGCGAGGCGCTCAGGAATCTGGGAGGCGCCGTCGACGTCGCCCTGGACCCGGTCGGCGGGAAGTATTCCGAGCCCGCGCTGCGCGCAATGGCCTGGAAGGGACGCTACCTCGTGGTCGGCTTCGCCTCGGGCGAGATCCCCAGGATCCCGCTCAACCTGACGCTGCTCAAGGGCTGCTCGATCGTGGGCGTTTTCTGGGGCGAGTTCGCGAGGCGGGAGCGCGATCTCAACGCGGCGAACTTGACGGAGCTCACCGCGTGGCTGCGCGCGGGGAAGATCAAGCCGCTGGTGAGCGCGAGCTACCCGCTAGCGCGCGCCGCCGACGCGCTCAACGACATGATGAGCCGCAAGGTTCAGGGAAAAGTCGTGCTGACTCCGGGCTAGCCGCGGTGGGCGTCAGCGCGGGTATTCGCTCGCGGCTGCGGACACCGGCACCCACTGCGATGGGCAGCTCGGCACGTTGGGGTAGTAATCGTTGTATTCGGGACAGTAGTAATACACTCCCCCGCCCTGCTCGATATAGACCGGCGGCTCCGCATACACGGGTGGGGCCGCGTACGCCGGAGGATAGTAAGGATAATAGGGATAGTAGGGATAGAAGAACGGCGCGCCGACTATGACCGTGCCGCCGACGAATACGCGGTGGTGATGGATGGGAGGACGGCCGACGAACCCAGGCCGAACACCCACGAAAGGCCGTCCGATGGGATGTCCGGCGTGAAACCCGACGGCGGATATTCCGCCCACATGTCCGCCGTGAACGCCCATGGACGCGCCGCCACCGTGGAATCCTCCGCCCGCGTGACCTCCGCCGCCCCTGCCGCCGCCGCGCGCGAAGACGGCGTCTGCGCTTATCAGCAGCGCCGCTCCGAGCAGAATCGCAATCGGTCGTTTCATCTGAGCCCCCTTTCAGGGAGAACTCTGGGCTCTGGAGAAAGTGTAACGCCAGCGATGAGCCGGCGTCGACTTTTTACACCTTTTACACCTCGTTACATCCGGGCTCGCTCAGCACTCCGGCTCGCCCGCCCGAGGCGCGGGCCGCGCGACGAATCCGAACCGGCTGGGAACGTCCGCGGAGCGAACGGAAGCGATCGGCACCTTCCTGCCCTGCAGTATCGCCTGCGTTACCGCGCCCCGCGCGACCTCTTCCAGGAGCCCCTCGAGCCCCCGGCCGCCGACGTCTGCAAGGCGCTCGAGAAAACCCGGGAGGTCGCGGTCGAGCAACACTCCGATGCCGATCTCCGTCTTCAGAAGCAGCGCGCCCGCGTCGTCGAGAAATACCCCTTCGAGCGCGCGCGGCACGGCCCCCGTATGCGCGAGGAGCCCCTGCCCCGCGTCGTCGAGCCTGTAGACCCAGGGCGTGTAATCGAGCGCGACGAACACCCGCTGCGGGCCGTTCTGGAAAAACCAGCGGCCCTCCGGATCCGACGCGTAATTCCTGCCGATGAACTCCCTGACCGCGGCATGGGCGATGCGCTCGAAGCGCCCCGCGACGGTCTTGATCATCCAGCTTCCGCGCCGGTCGAGCGAGAGCCAGCCGTACACAGCCGGCACGTCCGGCCATTTCAGCATCGAGCGCAATACGATCTCGTCCATCGGGCCTCTGGTATGCTCGAAGTCTAATCCACCGGACTGTCCCGCCCCGAATGAAGCGCGAGGATTTCACCTTCGTCCACAGCCTGCGGGTGCGCTGGGCGGAAGTCGACCGGCAGGACGTGGTCTTCAACGGGCACTATTTTCTCTACTTCGACGTCGCCGTCGCGGAATACTGGCGCGCGATCGGCTTCCGCTATCCGCAGGATATCGTCGAGAAATTTGGCACGGACATCTATGCCGTGAAAGCGAGCGCCGAATACCACGGCTCGGCGACCTACGACGAGCTGATCGACATCGGCTGCCGCGTCGGGCGCATCGGCCGTTCCTCGATGCACCTCGTGTTCGGCATCTGGCGCGGCGCGGAGCACATCACGAGCGGCGAGCTCATCTACGTCAACGCCGATCCGAAAACGAGGAAATCGGCCCCGTGGCCCGAGCCGATCAAGCGGGCGATCCTCCGGTTCGAACGCACCCCGCCCGCGGAAACGAACGCGTGAGCGCGAAGCGTTCAAATGCCGCTTCGCTAAGGAAGGCGATAGAGCAGCAGGTGATAGGTCTTGTAGCGCTCGAACACTTCCTTGCCGCGGTGTCCGGAGAAATATTTGTTGTTCAGCCCGTCCAATTTCTTCCGCAACAGCCCGAGCGCGAGCCGCGATAGGAGCGGATAGCGGCCCTCGACGTAGCGCCCGACGGATAGCGTCGCCGGCTTGATCCTGTTCATCAGGAGATCGTTTACCAGCTCCATGTTGGGACTGACGCGCCGCGTGATGTCCTCGTCCTTGACGAGGACGAAGGGCGTTCGTTTCATCGAGGCGTAGAACTCGTTCAGCGGGTGGCCGCCGCCGAAGCCGGGATCGAGGGAGGCGCTCTCTGGCGCGTCGCTCTTGAAGAAATCGGAGATGAGCAGCAGCCCTCCGGGTTTCAGGATCGCCTGTAGGATCGGCAGGGAAACCGATGGAGAGATGTACTGAAAACTCTCGCTGAACAGGGTCACGTCGTAGCTGCGCCGGCACTCTGCGACCGGAAAGTCCTCGAAGCGGCCCTCGAAAATCCTGGATCGATGGCCCGAGCGGTCCGCCAGCTTCCGGCGCACTGCGTCGCCCAGGTCCTTGAGCGGGATGACGCCGTCCGCGCTGTAGCCGCGGTCGAGCAGCTGGCGCAGTAGCTGTCCCGCGCCGCAGCCGATGTCGAGGACTCGGACCCCGCGCTCGGGCCGCGGCAGCTGCGCTATCAGCAGGTCGTTGTAGCGCTGCTGGGCGGCAGCGAGGTTGCCGAGCTTGAGCTCGAGGTCCGAGTCCCAGAGCCCGTAGTGCAGGTCTTCCACGTCGAGGAGCTGCCGCGCCAGCAACAGGCCTAGCTCCCTGCTGTGCATTTTTTTCGTTTTCACCGCACGCCGAAAACCTCTGCGGCCGCGCCCAGTCCCATTGTCAGACTGCGTCTGCGCCCGCGAGGTGCGGCTTTTCGTTTTCCGGCTTCTGGTTCCAGCGCGGGTAGTTCTCGATATGCTTGGAGCGGATGTCGGCCATGTTATCGCGTGCCCAGGCCTCGGACTCCGGCGTGTTTGCAACCTGCCGGCATTCCCTGAGGCAGCTTTCGGCCTCCTTGGAAAGTTCTCCGCCCTTCTTGACCGGGGCGAGCGAGAAGCGGGCGCGGAACGCGCCCATGCGCGGCGTGACGAAAGCGTAATAGACCCGACCCGGTGTAAGGTCCGCGGACATGTAATCAGCGCTTTCCGACACCGTCATGAACAGGCGCCGTCCTGCATCGACCTCGTATGCGACCATGGTCTTGTTTGCGACCAGGCCCACGAGCACGGGGTTGTCGTTACGGATCTCGAACACGCTCGACGAAATCGCCTGGCCGAGGAACGAGGATCGCATGAACACCACGATCGCCTTGCCCGGCGCGGGAGCCTTTACCGCCGTTCCCGCCGGCATTTCTTGCATGTACTTGATCGTGCCGCACCCGGAAACTAGGAGCGCAAGCGCTGCAATACCGAGCAATCTGAAGCGTGAGCCCGTCCGCTGTATCATGATCTGTCCTTCCCTTCGAGAAGACTATTCGCCTTTTTTTCCGCCGGCGGCGGGAGTTTCCGAGCATTCTAGCCAGCACAACACGCGAGCGTAAGGTCGGTGCAATTTTATTTTCTGGCCGCGGGAAGCTCGGTTCTCAGCCGAGACCTCAGCTCGCGCTCCCCGGCATCGTCCGTGTAAGGCGCGGAGGCAATGAATCGGCCGATCAACTCGATGTAGTCTTCGCTCCCCGGATTCTTTTCCGCGAACGCACCGATCCGGTCCAGATCGCGGGCGAGCCTCGCCTGCTGCTCGTAGAGGTGATTGAACTGCGCATCGCACCGCGGGATCGGCGTCGGATAGTTCCGGATCTCCGCGGCGAGCGCGCGCCTGAGATTCTCGAGGTGAAGCCTGATTTCGTTCCGCATCGACTCGAGCTTCGCCGAGTCCGGCGCGGTTTCCGTCCTGGAGGTCACGGAGGACTTCATTCCGGCCTGATGCCCGCGGCCCTCACCATCGGCCACCACTTCTCGATCTCGGCTTTGTGAAACGCGCCCAGAGCCTCCGGGGTCTGCTGCTCGCGAGGCGGGATCTCCTGGCCCAGATCTGCGAGGCGCGCTCGCACTGTCGCATCGGCGAGCGCAGCGACGACGGCTGCGTTCAGCTTCGCCACGACGTCGCGGGGCGTGCCGCGCGGCGCCCAGATTCCGTACCACACCGAGACATGCAGCCCGGGCAGGCCCGCTTCGTCCACAGTGGGTATTTCGGGCGCCGCCGCGAGGCGTGTCTTCGCGGTGATCGCGTAAGCCTTGATCTTGCCGCCGCGCAGCTGCGGAATGGAGTTCGAAGCCTGGTCGATCATGAGTTCGATGCGACCGCCGACGAGATCGAGCATCGCCGGCCCCGAGCCCCTGTAGGGCACGAGCTCAAACCGGGTGCCGGTCGCGTTCTGGAAGTAGATTCCGCCGATGTGCGTCGCCGATCCCGATCCGGCCGTTCCCGCCGAGGCCTTGCCCGGATTGGCCTTCAGCCACGCGATCAATTCCTTCAAGTCCTTTGCCGGCAGGGAAGCGTTCGCGACGATCATCAGCGGATTGCTTGCGATCATCGCCACCGGCTCCAGGTCATTGAGCAGGTCGTACGAGAGCGGGAAGACCGCGCCGTTGATGACGTGCGTGCCCCAGTGGCCGATGCTGAGCGTGTAGCCGTCGGGTGCGGCGCGCGCGACACGGCCCACCCCTAGGGTTCCGGACGCTCCGGCAACGCTCTCCACCAAGACGGTCTGGCCGAGCGCCTTCCCCATGGGGATGCCGACGATGCGGGCGATCGTGTCCACCGGCCCGCCCGCGGCAAACGGCACCACCATCGTGACCGGCCGCGACGGGTAGCTCTGGGCTTGGGCGGCCGAGATGCCCGCGAGAACCGCGGCGAGGGCGAAGGCCGTCGATCGAGCTGTCATTTCCCTCCCCTGCGGGGAACGCCGAGCGCCGAGTTTACGTCTATTATGAATACAGACAGTTGAGGAGACCCCATGGCACGAATCGTAAAGCGCAACCGCGACCATCCCTATGAAGTGAAGATAGGCGGCGAGGCCCAATACATCTGCGCCTGCGGACTCTCGGGCAACCTGCCCTTCTGCGACAGTTCGCACAAGCTCACCAAGGGCGAGACTCCGGGGAAGCTCCACTGGTACGACGAAAGCGGGAAGCGCCACGAAGCGAAGGACGCCTATCCCGAAATCCGCAGCGACGAGTAGCGCTCGGGAGCGCCGAGCAGCGCAAGAGGCGCTTGCGCTTCCTAGTAGCGCTTTCCTGCGCTGAACTCCACTTTGAGGCGCGCCACCTGCTTTCGCACGGCCTCGAGCTCGGCCCGGGCCGCCTTGGCCTTCAGCACCTTTTCTTCGTGCGGCGCTGGGTCGCCGTTCTCCGAAGACGGGGACGACAAGGCTGCCTGAGCGTCGCGCAGCCGGACCGCCGCCGCGTTCCAACGCTCGACCAGTTGCTGTTCCTGTTCCCGCCACGCTTTTCGTTTGTCCATGGAGCGGCAGGATAATGGAAGCGCCCCCGTTCTGTCGAGGAGTGGGCGTTCGCGGCGAGCAAATCGACCCCGCCCGTTTCGGAGCCCCCATGAAAAAAGCCCGGCTGACCGGGCTTTTTTCTCTGCCTGCGACGCTTGTTACGCGATGGGCTTGATGTTGACGGCCTGGTCGCCTTTCGGGCCTGCGGTCACATCGAAGGACACCTTCTGGTTCTCCTTCAGGGACTTGAAGCCGCTGCCCTGGATCGCCGAGAAGTGGGCGAACAGATCCTTGCCGCCGCCGTCGGGGGTGATGAACCCGAAACCCTTGGAGTCGTTGAACCACTTGACAGTACCTGTACTCATTTGCACATTTCCTAAGAAATTGTAAGAGGGCTTACGCCCGGAACGCGGGAACTTCAAGGGGAGAGAGAAAACGACGACCTGATGAGATGAGCGTGCCTAAGCGGCTGCAGCTGGACCAGACGATCTCGACTTGGAGAATCCTGCGCGCTCCTTATACACGCGCACTCCGGACGCGTCAAGCGCGCTCCGCACCGGATCGGGTCTCCGGTTTCGCGTCGCGGGGCACCGGCTCCGGCTGGGGCAGAGACAGGCCGGCGCAAACCACTCGATTGCGGCCCGCCTTCTTCGCCCCATACAGAGCGTCATCGGCGTGCTTCATCCAGGAATCCGGTGATTCGCCGGGCCGAAGCTCGGCGACGCCGATACTCAGCGTCACCTGCCAGTCTTCGAGCAAGCGCGACTCCGCGGTCGAAGCGCGAAGGTCCTCGGCGACGAGCGCGGCCGCGGCTTCCCGCGTGCCGGGCAGCAGCAACATGAATTCCTCGCCCCCGATGCGAAAGAGCAGGTCGAGCTTGCGCGAGCGTTTCTGGATGAGCGAGACGATGCCCCTCAGCACGCTGTCGCCCGTCGCATGGCCGTATTGATCGTTGATGCTCTTGAAGCGATCGACGTCGATCAGGAGGAGCGAAGTCGGGGCGGAGTTGCGCCGCAACCGCTCGATGGCGTCGCTCAGGCAGCGCTCCATGTAGCGGCGATTGAAGACGCCGGTCAGCGGGTCCACGAGCGCCTGGTCGAGCAGCCTGCGGTGCAGGTCGACGATGATGCTCAGGACGATGTTGGCCAGCACGATGGTGAGGGTCAGCGTGACGAAGAACCGGATGGTGTACGCGAAGCCGATGTAGTGATAGACCAGCGCGCTGATGATCAGCAGCAGCAGGATGCTGCCTACATAGGCCATGCGCCGCGACAGACCGAAAGTGAAGAGCAGGACCGTGGGGTAGGCCCACAGGGCGCCGAAAAAACCCTGGACCTTGAGGGAGACCGCCGTGCCCACCGCGATGGGGACGAGCAGCAGGATCAGCGGAATCGGCGGAGATTTCTTCAGGTAGATGGCGAAAGCGTCGATGGCGAGAACGAGGAACGCTGCCAGAATTCCCGCTCCCAGCCCGGGATTCCCCTGCACGAAAGCGTTGACGGAGAACGGAAGGAGGCACACCGCCGCCGCGCTCGCGAGCCCGTACAGGATCCGCCCGCGATAGGGGGCGAGGGGATCCTCTCCAGTTTCGACTGGGCTTGGGCCTTGCATCGCGCCTCCCCCGGGTCGCAGTCACCTGCGAGTCCCTCATCCTATTACAAAGAAAATCGACGCTGAAGCCTATTTTTCCAGAGCAGCTTCGATACCAGCCATCAACTGATGGCGGCTGTAGTCGTAGGTGTCCAGGTTCGATTCGTTTCGATAGTAGCTATAGTCGACGAACACGCGCCACGCAGCGGTCGTTCGACGGTTCGCGCGCAAAGCGAACCCGTAACGCTGGTCCCTGCGGGTGACCTCGAGGATGCCCAGAGTCGGGCCGGCGTCGATGAGATTGGGATCGTGGTAGCGGCTGACGCGATATTCACCGCGCGCGTCGGCCTGCCAGCCGCTGACGTTGCGCAGAGCGACGGTCGCGAAGAGCGAATGCCGCGTCGGCGAGACGCTGAAGAATTCGTTCCCCTGCTGGAGATCCCTGCGATCGTTGAGCTCGAGTTGATAGCCGACGCGCAGAAGAGCGCTCGCCAGCGTGAACCCGGCGTCCGTCGACAAACGCTGCTGTCGGCCGTCGAGATACTCGAAGCCGCCGCCGCCGGCGATGTGCCCGAACTGATAGCGCCCGCGCAGCTCGCCGCCGGCGTCCAGGCGCCAGCTCGCCTGCGCATCGACCGACGCGACTTGCTCGAGGCGGTCACGGCCGATGAAAGCCGTGTCGAAATAAGCTCCGACGCCAGTCTGCACGCGACCTGAATCGCGCTCGTAGCTCAAGCCGGCGCGCGATCCCGTCACGTCGAATTGGTTCAGCTCTGCGTACCTCCTCAGGATCAGACTGCCGTGGGCAATCCACGCGCGCGCGTTGTCTCCGGCGAGACGGTGGCTCGCCACGGCCAGAGCCTCGACGAATCGGTCGCCCTGGTGGCTGACCCCGACCGTCGACGCGTCCGGTGACAGCGTGGCGTTGCTGTCGTAGCCGCCGGCCAGGGACATCACGGCGCTCGTCTTCGCGGATGGCAGCGCGCCGCCCAGCCGCTCGAGTGCCGTCGCCGCAAGAACGCGCAAGTTCGGGTCGGTGGTCGTGCGGTACGCCTGTTCGAAGTATTCGATCGCCTGCTGCGGGCGACCCGCGCGCTGCGCGGTGAGGCCGAGGTTGTAGTGGGCGAGGGGAGCCCACTTGGGGTCGGGCGCGAGCCCCTGGAACTCGCGCTCCGCCTCCGGATAGCGTTGCAGCCGGTAGTACGTTGCGCCGAGGTTGTAGTGCAGACCCGGAGTGTCCAGGCCCGCCTGCAGCGCATCGAGGAACGATCGAAGCGCCGCTTGGTAGTCGCCCGCGCGAAACGCGGTGACGCCCTGCTCGGCAGCCAGCGCGCCGTCCGCGGCGGCGCGGACAGGCTGCCACGGAATGATATTCAGAAGTAAAACGACGACGAAGCAGGAAAGCCGGAAGTCGCTTGTTTTTTCCCTTTGCGTCCTTCGACGACGAGTAAACGCGCGCACCCGCCGGAGTGTACCCCGGCGCGGCGTGCATTCAACGGAATGAGTGCGTTACGGGCGCCTGGATTGCGGCGGGAGGTTCGGGGTGCGGCTTTGGTTGCGCGCATCATCCGATACTCGGTTGCCGAACTCGCTGCCGGTGAGAGCCCCCTTGTCGCGAGCCAAGGTTGCAGTCCCGAGGCCGAAGGAAGAGGATGCCTGCCCCCGGGGCGAGGCCGAGTCGAGCGTGATCGGCAGCTTGATCTCGCCGGCTGCGCCGGCGGACGCATTGGCAGGCACGACGTCCATCGTCACCTCGAGATCGCGCTGCTGTGCCCACGCGCTCGACGTCCCGAGAACGAGAATCGCACCGATCGCATACCGTGTGAATCGCTTCATGATGCCTCCTGCTTGCAAATGACTTCCCTTCCGCCGGCCCAGCGTCTTACGTGTCACATTCCCGGCCTGCTTGCATTGTCGACTTCGATCTTCAGGCGGAACATCTTGGTGCTCCCGCCGTGCGACAGGCTCGCCACGAGTTCTTGCTTCGTTACTCCGCGCGCGACCAAAGGAAGCTGCATCAGATTCCCGCCTTCGCGCAAATCCGTCTGCCAGGAGAGCTCGCGCCGGCCGTTGTAGCCGACGAGCTCCACGTTCTCGGGCAGCGCGAGGCTCAATGTGGCGGCTTTCAGCGGCTTCGCGCTGTTGAACATGAGGCGCACGGTCTCGGGCCGATCGATCGTCAGCGCCACCGCGTGCACCGGTTCCGGCCGCGTCGCGAGGAACACGCCGAGGGCCACGCCCAGCACTAGCGACGCCGCGAGCGCCATGCCGAGCACGGGGCGCCACCTGGAGCGTGCTGCGCCGGCCACCGGACGGGTCGCGCGCGACAGAGCCTGGTCTATGAAGCCCGGGTGTGCGGCGGGCGGGGTAAGCTTGCGCACCGATTCCAACACCGCCACCGCGTGCTCATGCCGGTTGCGGCAGTCCGGGCAACGCCCCAGGTGTTCCTCGATCGACTTGCGCCCGAGGGCGTGGAGCCGCCCGTCGAGCAAGTCGTCCAATCGCAGTGCGAACTCGCTGCATTCCATTTGATGGCTCTCCTATCCCTTAACACGTTCGTTCGCTAAAAAAGGTTCCATCGGCAGCAGGGCGCGCAACCGCTGGCGCGCCCGGTGCAGGCGCGACTTGAGGGTGCCGAGGGGCGTCTCCAGCATCGTCTCGAGCTCTTCGAGGCTGTACCCCTCGACGTCGTGCATCGCGACCACCGCGCGCTGCTCGGGATTGAGCCGGTCGAGGGCGCGCAGGATGCGCTCGCGCTGCCCGCTGCGTTCGGCTTGCTCTTCCGGGCCATCCTTAGTCGCAGGCAGGGCATCGAGGGGGTTGTCCTCGCCTTCGGTCTCGGTCACGAGCTCCACGACCGGAGAGCGGGCCCGCTTGCGGACCGAGTCGACGTACTGGTGGTAGAGCACCCGGGCTAGCCAGGGCCGGAGCCGGTCGATCTCGAGCAACTCCTGGGTGCGGGGAAAGAGTTTGATCAATACGTCCTGGACGAGGTCCTCGGCGTCGGCCACGCTGCCGGTGAATCGCCAGGCCAGCCGATAGAGGTATTCGACCTGCGGGCGCAACAAATCCTCGAAATTCAAGGCGTCGGGCCGGGCGCGCCGGTACGGCGACACGGCGGACCGGGTTCGGAACGGCAAAACAGGCGGCATAACCTAGCTTACACGTCTGCGCGGCTGAAAAGGTTCCATCCGCGGCACGGCTCAGGTCGGCGCGAACCTCTGGGCGGCGCGTGCCCGTGCCTTGGCGGCCTCTTCCTCGCGGTTCCTCGGCGCTGCGTTCGTCTCGAGCGAGTCGAGTAGGTTTTTGGAAACTCCCGCTATCTCGTCGACTGCCGCGAGGAACGCGGCCTCGTTCGCTTTGGATGGCTTGTTGAAGCCGCTCACTTTCCTCACGAATTGCAGCGAGGCCGCGCGGATCTCCTCGTCCGTCACGGGGGGTTCGAAGTTGAAGAGGGTCTTGATGTTTCTGCACATAGGCGTTACCTCGATGTGTCAGGGTTTGTTGTTACTCCTGCGGCGGCGAGCTTCGCAGAGACCGTTGAAACCAGGCGACGTCGTGCCATCTTCCGAACTTGCGGCCCACGGCCTTGAAGACCCCGATGGATTCGAAGCCCATTCTCCGATGCAATGCGATGCTACCTTCATTGGGCATCGTGACGCCCGCGTACGCGTTGCAGAAGCCCTTCTGAGCAAGGTCTTCCAGCAGCCGCTCGTACAGCGCGCGCCCCACGCCCTGGCGGCCATGACCCGGATGCACGTAGGCGGACACTTCGACTGACCAGCGGTAAGCGGCGCGCTCGCGGTGGGCGGAGCCGTATGCGTAGCCGATGCACTGCCCGCCTCTTTCGGCGAGCAACCATTGCCAGCCCGCGAGCGCCTTTGAAATGCGGGCGGCGAACTCGTCGGTGGTTGGCGCGACGGTTTCGAACGAGACCGCGGTCGACTCCACGAACGGCCGATAGATGGCGAGAAGGGACGCCGCATCGGCCACGGTGGCGGGACGGATTTTCAGCGTGCCGGTCACTTCGCGCGCTTGAATTCCACCGCGCACGCCGGCTGGAGTTCCTGCTGCCGGCTCTTCAGGCAGGACAGGATTCGCCCGCCCCCGGGCGCAATGCCCTTGCAGAATTTCTCCGCGTCGGCCTTGCATTCCTCGCGCACCCTCTCGGCTTTCTCGGCGCGCGCTTTCGCGCTTTCACGGCACGCGGGGGAAAGCTCGGCCTCGTGAGCCTTCATGCATTTCGCGATCGCGCCCCGCCCCGGCTTGACGTCGCCGCAGAATTTCTTGACGTCCGCCGCGCAGGGACCTTCGCTTCGCTGCTGGGCGCCGGCGTCCGCTGCAACGCCCGCGGCGAAGAGCGCGAAGGCCATCGTGACGAATGCTTTTCTGATCGACATGGTGCCTCCTGGATCCTGGTCAACGACGCGGGCCCTGCTTCGCTGCACCGGATAGACGGGATGATAACCTCGGCACGGAAAGAAGCCCATGACAGCCCTCGAGCTAGGAAATCGCGCCGCCGATCACGAGCGCCGTTTCGAGCGTTGCTTCCGCGTTCCACGCAAAGTGCATCGCGAAGGTCGTGACCAGGGAACCGGTCCTCCATCTCGCCACGGCCAGCATCACGCCGAAAAGGAATACGAAGGACAAGTCGAACAAGTCGTACTGCACGTGCAAAGCGGCCCACGCCAAAGATGATGCCAACACCGCGCCCGGCACGCCGATTCGGGACCGGATCAGCCCGGCGACCATGAATCCGCGGAAGAACACCTCTTCGAATAGCGGTGCGCCGATCAGGAGCGCGGCCCACAGAGCGGGCTTGCTGTTCGAGGAAGCGTAGACTTTTTCCATGAACTCCGGAACGACGGGCCTGTCCAGAACGAACGAAAGCGCATCGCAGAAGACGATGAACGCAACCGTGAACCCGAGCCACCCGAGTAGCACGGCACGCGGAGGGACCGACAAGGGCAGATAATCGCCGAGCGTCGCGCCGCGCTTCAGCTTGATGATGGCGAGGACAGCCGGCACACAGACGAGCGCCGAGACGAAGGTCGCGACGGACAGTGCATCGCCGTCGTACTGGATCCTCGAGAGGTCTTCCCCGAAATCGAATTTCGAAGAGTGGCGTGCCGCGAACGCGACATAGACCAGGGCCGAAACGGTCTGGACTACGATAAACAGTGCCCCTACGAGAAGCGACCAGCAGAGAGTGCCGAACAATCCCCAGCGACCGGGCGAGGTCACGCTGGAATCCAATGCAGGCATGAGCCCTACTTGGCCGCCTCACCCAACTTCTGCTCCAACCTGACCTGGGCCGCCCTCGCGCAGCCCTGCATCACCTGGAAGTAGCGCTGCACCCAGTCGGCGCCGATCTCGTAGGGGTGCGGAGCGTCGCCACGGCCCGCGAGCATGCGGTTCTTGTTGAACGCGTTGTCGAACTCGGAGTGGTTGGAGAGGAGCACGGTCGCGCCGGTGGCGGCGGCCCTCCCGGCCATGTGCCGCTGCGAGTCGATGTAGGTCTGGAAATTCCTGATTCCCGGGTCCGGCGTGTTGTTCACGAAATTGAAGGCCGTGCCGCCCGAGTACGCGACGTTCAGGCGCTTGCCGCGATCGAGCACGGGAAAGGTGTAGGAGATCGTTCCCGGGGTATGGCCCGGGGTCAGCCACACGGTCACGGTCTCGCCGCCGAGCGTGATCTTCATGCCGTCGTTGGCAACGATGTCGCGCTTGGGCGCCATGGTCTTGTAGCGGTTCGGGAACCTCGCGACGTTGTCCCAGTCGGGGCCGCCCATCACGACGCGCGCGCCGTAGCGGGACTGCAGCACTTCCGCCCCTCCTATATGGTCGGCGTGCGCGTGCGAAACGAGCACGTACTTGATGTTCTTCGGATCGAGGCCGAGCTTCTTCATTCCGCCGACGACCAGCTCCTCGGAGTTGTAGGGGTAGATCGTGTCGATAAGGATGATTCCCTCGCGGGTCGTCAGGGCCCACGAGGAGTGGATCTTGCCTCCGACGAAGTACAGGTTGTCGAAGACCCGGGCGGGCTCCGCGTACCAGCTGTCGTGCGCCGGGGCGCTCGCGGGGTTCGCGACGTACGCCGGAACGACGTCACTCGAGTCCTCCCCGCCGCTCTGGGGCAGCAGGCAGACCCGGACCAGCGTGCCGAGAAACTCGAAGCCGGCGGCGGTCTTTGCCGACTGCACCGCTGCCTGGGCCTCCGCGTCGAAATCCCTCTTCGGCGCCTGCGCCAGCGCGCCGCACACCGCGAATCCGCCGGCGACAAGCACGGCGCGGGAAAAGCGTGAGAGCTGTTTTCTCATATCTTCGTCGCACCGACTTTTCATTGCCGCATCATTTCCCGGCGTGCTTGAGAGAGATTTCCACGCGTTTCTTCAGCCATGGCGCTCTCGCTCACCGCACTGTCCCGAACATACAGCCCCTGCTTCGCGAGCCACTCCTGGATGAGGCGCGCGACCTGCAGGTTGTTCCGGTCCATCATCAGCAAGTGCGAGTTGCCGCGGATGCCCACGTTCGGCAGATCGACAATATCGACCTTGCCGCCCGCTTTCGTGATCTCGCCGACGAAATCGACGCCGTTCTTCCGGATCTGCGGCCAGCGCGAGTCGAGCGCGATATTGTCGCCGTAGACGACGAGCGTCGGAATGTTCTTGAGAACGGCCGCCTGCTTCGCGTCGCCAATCCCCGCGGGCTCGACCGCCACGAGCGCCTTCACCTTGTCGGGTCGCGCCTGCGCCACCTTGAATCCGAACTGTCCCGCCTGCGAATGGAAGAGAATCACGCAGGGACAGACCTTGTCCACCAGCGCGATGTAGGCGCGGATAATCGCGTCGTCGGTCGTCGTCCAGCGCGGCACGCTCTGCTTCACGAAATTGTCGTAGGCCTCGACCGGGAACTGCAGGTTCGGCATCAGCTTGCGCTGCGCCGGGTCGGGACTCCAGGAACCGAGACTCTGCCCGATGCGAAAGCGCTCGAAGGGATTCGCCTTGGCGAGAAACAGCGGATCGCCCTTGAAAATGTCCGGCGTCATCGCCCAGCCCGCGCGCCCGCGCTCCACCGCGTCGGAGTTGTACACGTCCCAGCCCTGCTTCACGAAATAATTCAACCACCCCTCGCGCCCGTCGGGCGTCGTCTCGTACGTGACGCCCGTCAAGCCCCCGCCGTGCCACATCAAAAGCGGCACCGCCCCGCGGCGGTTCGCCGGCAGGAAGTACTGCACGTACATCGCCTCGACTGCGTACGTGCCGTTGAGGTCGACCTTCGCCGGCACCCCGCCGGGCGTGAACACCACCTCCTTCACCGGCTTGCCCGTGATCTCCACATCGCGCCCGCCGATGTGGAAAGAGCCCATGTCGCGGAGAGCGATAGGAGCTTGGGCGCAGGCAACTAGGGTTACGGCAACTGCCAAAATGGTAATCGTACGCACGGTATTTACTCCTGATGTGACCAGATAATGCCCGAGCTACGCCCGCTTGGATTTCTCCTTGGCTGGCTCTTGCATGAGCCGAACTATAATCGGTAACAACTTACGCGGGCTTAGTCTTGCGCCGAATGCGAGTATCTTGTTTCTCCAGCCGGGAACTATCGTGGTCTTTCCCCTCATGAGGTCCCGGTAAGCAATTTCGGCAACGTCCGACGCACTCATCACCCCGCGGCGGAAAAGCTTGGAAGATTCCATCCCGGCACTTTTCTGAAAGCCGGACCAGGTGGGCCCCGGACACAGTACGCTCAAGCTGACCCCGGTGCCCTTCAGTTCGTTCGCCAGAGCCTCCGAAAACGAGAGGACGTAGGCCTTGCTGGCGTAATACACGGCCATGAGCGGACCGGGCTGAAAGGCGGCAGTCGAGGCGACGTTGAGAATCCCGCCCCGACGCCGTTTCAGCATCCCGGGCAGAAACAATTTCGTCAACGCGGTCACGGAGACCATGTTGAGCTGCATCATGCGCAGCTCGCGCCCGAGGTCCGTTTCCGCGAACAAGCCGTAGGTCCCCACGCCCGCGTTGTTCACGAGAAACCCGATCGCAAGACCCAGTTCCTCGACCTTTCTGTGAAGTTCCGGCGCGCCGTTGGGAACCGAAAGATCCCGCGCGATGCAGCTCACGCGCACTCCATGTGCCGATGAAATCTCTGCGGCGAGGCGCTTCAGCTTCTCCTCGCTGCGCGACACGAGGACGAGGGGGTGTTTGTGCCTGGCAAAACACTTTGCAAGCTCCTGGCCGATGCCTTCCGACGCTCCGGTGATGAGTGCGAAAGTCTTCGCGTTTTCCGTCGAAGGCGAATTCATGCCGGTTGCTCCCTCAAGTATCGATTTGCCATCTTCCAAGCCAGCCAGCCAAGGAGGAGACCGCAGAGTACGTCGATCAAGTAGTGATACCTCAGATACAGAGTGGACAGCCACAACCCGATGCAGGGTACTAAATAGGCCCAGAATCGCCAGCGCTTGTGCTGATAATCCGATAGCAGGATGTAGAGGGCATTGCCGCAGTGCAGGCTGGGAAACACATCGACGCTGTTGCTGCCGCTCAGAACGATTTTCTCGTTCAGCGCCGAAAGCCAGCCTCCGCCGAGCGGCACGCTGAATTGGTCGCCCATGGCGACGTAGGGCCCCAGCGCGGGAAACAGGGAATACCCGAAATACCCCACCGCGTACAAAGAGAAAAGGCCCGCATAGTATTTCTTCAGGACGGCCAGGTCGCCGAAAAGGTACGAGAACTGCCCGAGGATCAGGTACAGAAAATACAGCATGTAGCAAAAACTGAAAAAATCCGTGAGAACCGGGCTCACCCAAGGTTGCATGCGGATGCTCAGATTGGTGCCTATCAGTGCCCGATCGACGGCCTGCAGGGCCGCATCTTCGTGCCCGGAGTGAATGGCGGGGATGGCGGTCCCAAGCACGAAATAGAGCAGATTCATTGCGACCGGATAGAACAGCAGACGCAGTCTCCAGCCCAGATCGCGGCCGCCGCCGCGGGGCAGGAAATAGACTAGAGCGCAGTTCACCGCCAAAAGCGACGCAAAAACCAAGGTGTCGCGGTTGGAAAACCCGGTCGCAACGACGAGCTGCGCGAGCATCCACACGAAGAACCCCAAACAGAGCCATTCGTGGAGCAGTAAGCCGCTCCGCGAAATTCCGCCCGTCCCTGCCGGTGCCGGCGCAAGCAAGCGCTTCAGCCCCTAGAGAACATCGGCAAACATCTTCTTGTAGAAGCGATACCAGTCGCTTTGAAAGCGCTCATCGGGATCGAATTTCTTCTTCTCCTTCAGGAAGGCAACGAATTGCGGATAGCACGTCTCGACCTGCTTCCTGGTGGCCCAGTGATGGTAAGTTAGATAGTAGCTCCCGCCGTACTGGATTGCGCGCTCGATCAGCTGCCTGAAATCCGCCGCGGTTTTTTCCAGCGCCGCCGGAGTATGCGCGGTATGCAGGTTGAAAATGATGCTCACGTACCTGCGACGCGCCCACGGTAGGAAGCTTTCGTCGTCCGGCTCGATGAAGCGCACCGTGCCGTAGATCACGTCGGCCTTGCTCGCGCGCAGGTCCTTGCCGACATCCTTCATGAAATTCACGAGGTTCTCCCGGAGAACGTAGACCTCGCTGATCATCTCCGTGCCCCTCCCCTCAGGGCGCAGGCGTTTGTCGAGGGCGACGTGATATTCGTCCAGGTACTCGGCGAGCTGATGGGTGTCGGACCAGTAGATCTGACCGTTGGTCGTCAAATAGTATTTCGAGTAGGCTTCGAAGGCCCTCTTCTTGTCGGTGTGGGCAAGATAGAAGAGATCGGCCCAATCCGACATGCGCAGCTGCCGTTGTTGCGGCGGAATGGGGGTATTGGGATCCACCGGCTTGTATGTGGAGAATACGCCGCGCGTCAGGAAGTGCTCTGACCGCGGATTGATGTCGAACTGGAAGTCACCGTACATGGTTCCGTCGGTGATCCTCTTCTCCACCGCAGGCACGAGTTCCGCCACGTCGATCACCTGCACGGTGCGCTCCAGTTTCGTCCGGGGCATCAGCCGGAGCTTCACTTCGGCAATCACACCGAAAAGACCGTAGCCTCCAATCGCCAATTTGAAGAGATCCCGGTTTTCCTTGCGGCTGCAGGTGAGAACCCTGCCTTGCGCGTCGACGAGCGTGAACGACTCGACGTCCGCGACCATGGGCTTGAAGCGCAGCCCTCGCCCGTGGGCATTCGCGGCGAGCGCCCCGCCGATGCTCAGACGGTCGGCGCCCGTTTGCTTCTGCCGGATGCCCCACTGCGGCCATTTTCCTTTCTGTGCCTGCTCGAGATAATCCAGGAGTTCGGGCCAGCGGATTCCCGCCTGCACGGTGAGGAACCCGTTTTTCTCGTCGAACGCGACGACGCGGTTCAACTTGCTCGTGTCGAGCAAGACGGTGTCCGTTCCGAACTGCTGCCCGCCCATTGCGTGGCGGCCGCCGGCGATGCTGATCGCGCGGCCTTCCTTGCGAGCCTGCTGCACGATCTCTTGCACCTCCTGTATCGATCCGGGCGTGACAATCCGGTTGACCCGTGTCTCATTCAATCTGGAGTGCACATCGTTGACGATCTGTCCCGATTTCGATGCCTGGTTCTGCGGTAGCGCAGGCATTGCGAAGGTCAAAAGGAAAGAAACCAGAGTCAGTTTCAAGAAGATTCTGTTCATCTCAGCTCCCTGCTTCCTGAAGCGGTTTTCGGGAAAAAAAGATCGCAGCGCGAAATATCATGAAAAGGCCAATCGCCTGAACAAGATGGTAGGTCGCGTTGTGATTGAAGTAGGTGGGATGCAAAGATAAGCCAGACCTCTGGATTGCCGCCGCAGCGACGGTTACGCCCAGCCCCAGCAAGCCGATGAGAATCGGCGTTGCGGACAGCCGCCGAAACCTGACGGCGAAAGCCGCGCCCAAGAAAATCACAGACGGAAGATAGTTGGCAATCGCCACCCAAAAGTGGTCGTCGACCGCCACAACGTAGGCCGAATAGACCAGGAACTCAACGAGCGCTGCCTTGACGACAAGACCCTTGACGGACTGCGCAAGAAGCAGGCACGCCCCGATCGACCACGCTGCGAACGCAACGGCGCCGAGCGCGAGAACCGTCGCTTTCCACAATACATCAGCGGGCATGGACGACGAAGCCGAGAAGAACAGGTGATAGGTTCCGCCGGTGAGCGACGTCATGGCCAACGACAGGAAGAAAATCACGAAAAACCCGCGGATTTCCCTCCTCCCGCCTTTGATCGTCAATAGCATCACCGCAAAGAGCGCGCATTCGAGCGTTAGTCCGTAATCGGTAAGGCCGACGATGATTTCGCTTACGACCAATTAGGCCCTCACAGATGCCTTGGAAAGGAGAGTTCGGGGAGATCAAGCTCAGTGTGTTCCTGCTGCCTACTGCTCCTCCTCCACCGGCTGCTTATGCTTGCTCACCAGTTGCGCCTGGGTGTGCGGCGGCACGGGCGCGTAGTGCGAGAAATCGATCGAGTACGATCCCTGTCCGCCCGTCACCGACTTCAGCCGCGTCTGGTAATCGGAAAGCTCAGACAGCGGCGCCAGGCCCTTGATGGTGGTGAGCTCACTACCCGCGTTGTCGGTGCCGGTCACCTGCCCGCGCTTGCCGGAGAGGTCCGAGGCCAGGTCGCCCATGAATTTGTCGGGCGCGGCGATTTCGATGTTGACGATGGGCTCGAGGACGATCGCTCCCGCCTTGGAAAAGGCGTCGATGATGGCCTTCCTCCCC
>VBCH01000259.1 GCA_005884455.1 Betaproteobacteria bacterium | reverse complement strand
ATCGCCCAGCTCGCCGGCTCGTTCGACGACGCGGCTCCCGGCGATCCAGCCGATCGCATCATCGCCGCCACCGCGATCGCCTTGGAATCGAGGCTCGTAACCGCGGACCGGCGGCTGCGCCGCACGCCGCGGCTGGAGGCGGTATGGTGAGCTAGAGCACCGCGCTCTACTTCGGATAGATGACGAGCTGGGTGCAGCGGAACAGCGCGAGCTTGCGCCGCTCTTCGCCGTGGGTCACGGTCGCGTCCCAGACCTGCGTGGTGCGTCCCAGGTGCACGGCGCGCGCCTCGCCGTACAGCACGCCTTCCTGCGCCGTACCGAGGAAATTCGCCTTGAGCTCCACCGTGGTGAAGTTCTGCGCGTTCGCGGGCAGGTGCGAAATGCATCCGTAGCCTGCGAGCGTGTCGGCGAAGCTGACGACCGCCCCCGCGTGCAGATATCCGTTCGGCGCGAGAAGCGCCTTGCGCAGCTCGAGCTCCCCTTTCAGCAAGCCCTCGGACACTTCGGTGATGAGAAGCCCGACGAAGCCGGGCAGAAAATCCTTGCCGAACCGATTGAAGCGATCGACGTCGAATCCGGGCCGAAGCGGCATGGTTTCCCCTAACGGATCTCGCTAGAATTTCTCGACCCAGGGCCGCAGCTCGACTTCCCAGGTCCAGGCGCTGCGGTGCTGTCTGTATACGTGCAGGTAGTTCTTCGCGATCTCGTCGGGGTGGAGCATCCCGTCCGCACCGCGCTCGCCCGCTCTCGGGTCGCCTGCGCCCCTTGAGATCCCGCCGTCGATGACGAAGTGCGCGACGTGGATTCCCTTTGGCGCGAGCTCCCGCGCCATGCTCTGCGCGAGGCCGCGCAGCGCGAACTTCCCCATCGCGAAAGGCGCCGATTCGGCGTAGCCCTTTACGCTCGCGGACGCGCCGGTGAAGAACACCGCGCCCGACCCGCGGGGGAGCATGCGCTTCGCCGCGCTTTGAGCGACGAGAAAGCCCGCATAGCCCGTCACCCTGATCGTGCGCTCGACCTCTTTCGGGTCGAGTCCGACGAAGGGCCCGCGCACGCGGTATCCCGCGTTGTAGACCACGAGGTCGGGCACGCCCCATTTCGCCTCCACCGCGGCGAACATCGCCTCGACCTGCACCGGATCGGCGGCGTCGCAGGCAATCGGCAGCGCGCTCGTTTCCTTCACGAGCGAAGCGAGCTTGGACGTGTCGCGCGCGGCGAGCGCCACCCGCATCCCGTCCTTCGCAAACAAGCGCGCGAGAGACGCCGAGAGGCCGCTGCCCGCACCGACGATAAGCGCGGCTTCCGCTTGTTTCATCCGGGATGCACTACTCGGGCATGCTCACAAGGCCGCGCCGGATGAGCGACTGGAACGCCTCGTAGGTCTCGCGGATGCCTTCGGCGAGCGGCATGTTTCCATAGTCTCCCAGCTGGGCGCGAAGCGGCTCGTCGGGCAGGTGCATGGGAAACGCGAGAGGCTGCCCCGAGGAGGTGATCGCCGCAGAGGGCGCGAGCTGCCTGAGGATGCGAAGCCCCTCCTCGACCGGCGCATACACGCCGTTCATGTCGAAGACGGGGGCGCCCTTGCGCTCGCGCGAGACGGCGTGGATGAAGGCGCTCGCGACCTCGCCCGCGTACAGCCACGATACGCCGCCGGAAAAAGGCACCTCGTAAGGCCTGCCCGCGGCGGCGGCGAGAATCGCGAAGGTCGTCTTCGAGGTGAGGCCCTGGTCGCGGCCCACGCCGTAGACGACCCCCGGCCTGATGCCCACGCTCGCGACTTTCCAGTCCTCGGAATACACCTTGGCGATCTGCTCGTCGCAGTACTTGTACGCGCCGTAGAGCGTGTGCATGGCGCCGTGGCCGTCGTCCATCGCGCCGTAGGCCGCGATCGAGCTCGCGTAGGCGATGCGCGCGATGCCGAGACGCCGCGCGGCCTCGAACACGTTGACCGTGCCGACGACATTCACTTTGGCCCCGGCGACGGGATCGGCCTTGCAGAACGGGACCTGCAGGGCCGCGAGATGGATCACCGCGCAAGGACGCACCGTTTCGAAAACCTGGACGACGGTCTCGCTCTCCGAGATGTCGCCGGTGCGCCACGCGATCTTTTCCAGGTCGCTCTCGGCGATCAAGAGGCGCGGTCGCCGCTTGTCCTCCGACAAGTCGAGCGCGCAAGCCGGAACGCCGGCGCGCACGAGCAGCGCAAGGACCCAGCTTCCGATGCAGCCGCCCGCGCCGGTGACGAGGACGGGGCCGGGGAAGCTCGCGCGATCGATCGAATAACGCTCGTTCATGACTCCCCCCGGCGCCTGTTCCCCGAATACACTTGACCGCCACAGTGGGCGCGGCTACCCTGCCCTCGCCCTCCCGAAATTTTCCCAAAAACGCGACGCCCCGGCAAATCGATCACTCGCATGGCATCGGTGACCCTGAGCGCGGTGCGCAAGAGCTTCGGCTCGACCGAGGTCGTGCACGGCGTGGACATCGGGGTAGAGGACGGCGAGTTCTGCGTGCTGGTGGGCCCTTCGGGTTGCGGCAAGTCTACGCTCCTGCGGATGATCGCCGGGCTGGAGGAAATTTCCGGCGGCCGGATCGCGATCGGCGAGCGCGTCGTCAACGGCGTCGCGCCGAAGGAGCGGGACATCGCGATGGTGTTCCAGAACTACGCGCTCTACCCGCACATGAGCGTGTACGACAACATGGCCTTCAGCCTCAAGCTCGCCGGCGTGGCGGCCGACGAGCTGCGCCGGCGCGTCGACGAAGCAGCGGAAATTCTCGGCTTGAGAGATTATTTCGAGCGCTTCCCGCGCCAGCTCTCAGGCGGCCAGCGCCAGCGCGTGGCAATGGGGCGCGCGATCGTCAGGAAGCCGCAGGTGTTCCTCTTCGACGAGCCGCTGTCGAACCTGGACGCGAAGCTGCGGGTGTCGATGCGCACCGAGATCAAAGCGCTTCACCAGCGCCTGAAGACCACCTCGGTCTATGTGACGCACGACCAGATCGAGGCCATGACGATGGCCGACAAGATCGTGGTCATGAACGCGGGCAAGGTCGAGCAGATCGGCTCGCCCCTGGAGCTCTACGACAACCCGGCGAATTTTTTCGTCGCCGGCTTCATCGGCTCGCCCGCGATGAATTTCCTCTCCGGCAAGGTCAACGGCAGCGGCATCGACATCGGCGCCGGGATCAACCTGCCGAACCCGACGAAAAACCTGGATGCCGGCCGCAAGGTGCTCGTGGGAGTGAGGCCGGAGCATCTGGCGGTGGATTCAAGCGGCGTTCCGGTGGAAGTCGTGGTCGTCGAGCCCACCGGGGCGGACACCCAGATCTTTTGCAAGCTTGCCGGAACGGATGTCACCGCGGTGGTTCGCGAGCGCCATACATTCCGGCCCGGCGAGGCGGTGCGCCTGAAGCCGCAGCTGACCTATCTTTTCGATCCGTCGAGCGGCGCTCGACTTGCATAAGGAGGAGCCATGAGCAACAGGCGCAGGGATTTACTGAAAGCAGGGGCGGGCCTCGCGGCGAGCGCGACGCTGCCGATGATCTGGGTGAAGGACGCGCACGCCCAGTGGAACAGCCAGCCTGAGAAGGGCGCGAAGCTGCGGGTGCTGCGCTGGAGCCGCTTCGTCCAGGGCGACATCGACCAGTACATGAAGAACGTGCAGGCGTTTACCGCCAAGTACGGCATCGAAGTGCGCGTCGACAGCGAGAGCTGGGAAGATGTGCGCCCGAAGGCGGCGGTCGCGGCCAACACCGGCGCCGGACCGGACATCATTCTCGGCACCTACGACGATGCCAATCTCTATCCCGAGAAGCTGGTGGACGTCACCGACCTTTGCAACTATCTCGGCAAGAAGTACGGCGGCTGGTACCCGACGTGCGAGCTCTATCTCAAGCCCGACGGCAAGCGCTGGATCGGCGTGCCGCTCGGTGCGACCGGCAGCATGATGGTCTACCGCGAGAGCCAGGTGAAAGCAGCGGGATTCCAGAGCTTTCCGAAGGACACCGACGGCTTCCTCAAGATGATGAAGGCGCTGAAGGAGAAGGGCACGCCCGGCGGCTTCGCGCTGGGCCACGCCACCGGCGATGCCAACACCTGGTGCCACTGGCTGGTGTGGACCTTCGGCGGCAAGCTGGTCGACGAGAAGAACAACGTGGCCATCAACAGCCCGGAGACGCTGCGGGCGCTCGAGTACTCGAAGGAGCTCTATGGCACGTTCATCCCTGGCACGCTGTCGTGGCTCGACCCGAACAACAACAAGGCCTTCCTCGACGGGCAGATCTCGGTGACCAACAACGGCATCTCGATCTATTACGCGTCGAAGAATTCCAAGGACCCGAAGATCAACGCGCTGCAGACCGACATCAACCACGCGAGCTATCCGGCGGGGCCGGCCGGCGTGTCGAGCGCCTGCCACCTGTTCATGAACCAGATGATCTTCAAGTACACGAAGTATCCGAAGGCGGCCAAGGAATTCATCCGTTTCATGATGGAGGAAGAGCAATACGGCGCGTGGCTGCAGGCGGGAATCGGCTATACCGCAGGCCCTCTCG
>VBCH01000258.1 GCA_005884455.1 Betaproteobacteria bacterium | reverse complement strand
TCATCAACCATCCGCTCGACTGCCCGATCTGCGATCAGGGCGGGGAATGCCAGCTCCAGGACCTCGCGGTCGGCTACGGCAAGAGCGCCTCGCGCTACACCGAAGAGAAACGCGTGGTTCTAAACAAGAACCTGGGCCCGCTCATCTCGACCGACATGACGCGCTGCATCCACTGCACCCGCTGCGTGCGCTTCGGGCAGGAGCTCGCCGGCGTCATGGAGCTCGGCATGATCGGCAGGGGCGAACACGCCGAGATTCTCGCCTTCGTCGGGAAAACGGTGGATTCGGAGCTCTCCGGCAACATGATCGATCTGTGCCCCGTCGGCGCGCTCACCTCGAAGCCGTTTCGCTACACGGCGCGCAACTGGGAGCTTTCGGGGCGCAAGTCCGTCAGCCCGCACGACAGCCTGGGCTCGAACCTGATCGTGCAGGTCAAGCAGAACCGCGTGATGCGGGTGCTGCCGCTCGAGAGCGAGGAGCTGAACGAGTGCTGGCTCTCGGACCGCGACCGTTTTTCCTACGAGGGCCTCAACTCCGAGGAGCGGCTCCAGCGGCCGATGTTGAAGGAGGGCGGACACTGGCGGGAGGTCGATTGGCAGGCGGCGCTCGAGCACGTTGCGAGAACCCTCTCGGAAATCCGCTTCAAATACGTTCCGCAGGAGATCGGCGCGCTCGCCAGTCCCCATTCCACCTTCGAGGAGATGGCGCTGCTCGCGAAGCTCATGCGCGCGATGGGGAGCGACAACGTCGATTTCCGCCTGCGCCAATCGGACTTTTCCGCGGACGGCAAGCGCGCCGGAGTTCCCTGGCTCGGGATGAAGCTCGCGGAGCTCGGGGCCTTAGACCGCGTGCTCGTGGTCGGCTCGTTCCTGCGCAAGGATCACCCGCTGGTCGCTTCCCGCCTGCGGCAGATCGCAAAGCGGAAATCCCAGGTCAACGTCCTACATTGCGCCGACGACGATCTCCTGATGCCGATCGCCAACAAGGTGATCGTGCGCCCGAGCGAACTGCCTGGAACGCTCGCCCAAGTGGTGAAAGCCGTTGCCGAGGCGAGGCAGAAGCCGGCGCCCGCGGAGCTCGCGGCTTTCAGCGTCGGCGGCGAGGCCAGGGCGATCGCCGCCAGCCTCGCTTCGGGCCAGAACGTCGCGGTGCTGCTCGGCAACCTCGCCGCGCAGCATCCTCAAGGCGCGCAGCTGCAGCGGCTCGCGCAGGAGCTCGCCGCTCTGCTCGGCGGCCGGTTCGGCTTTTTCGGCGAAGCCGCCAACAGCGTCGGAGGCTATCTTGCCGGCTGCGTTCCCTCGGAGGGCGGCCTGAACGCAAGGACCCTGCTCGAGCAGCCGCGAAAGGCCTACCTGCTCCTCAACACCGAGCCGGATTTCGACTGCCATGACCCGCGCACCGCGATCAAGGCGATGGGCGCTGCGGACCTCGTTGTCGCGATGGCCGCCTACCGCAGCTTTGCCGCGGACTACGCCAACGTGCTTCTCCCCGTCGTGCCCTTCACCGAGACATCGGGCACCTACGTCAATTGCGAGGGGCGGATGCAGAGCTTCAACGGCGCCGTGAAGCCCTTGGGCGAGGCGCGGCCGGCGTGGAAGGTGCTCCGCGTGCTCGGCAATCTGATGAGCCTTCCCGGTTTCGAATACGAATCGACCGAAGCAGTACGCGACGAGATTTGCGGGACCGAAGACATCGCGGGCAGACTCGACAACCGGTTGAACGGCCTCGAGCTCTCGCTCGATTCCGGCTCCGGCGAGGAACTGCAGCGAATCGCCGACGTCCCGATCTATTTCGGCGATCCGATCGTGCGCCGCGCCGCATCGCTCCAGAGGACGCGCGACGCGCTGCCGCCGCGCGCCTTTGTGGGCCCGTTGCTCGCGCAGAAGCTGGGCGTCAAGGCGGGCGACCGGGTGCGCGTGCGCCAGGGCGAGGGAGAAGCGATCGTCGAGCTCGGCATCGACGAGCACCTGCCGGCCGGCTGCGTGAGGCTCGCCGCCGCGCACCGGCACACCGCGGCGCTCGGTCCGATGTTCGGCCCGGTTTCGGTGGAGCGTACATGACGATGCTGTTCGACGTCTGGGCGAATCTCTGGACCGCCTGGCTCGGTCCGCAGTGGGGGCCGCTCGCCTGGACGCTCGTGAAAAACACGATCCTGATCCTCTGCATCGCGCTGCCTCTGTTCGCCTGCGTCGCGTACCTCACCTTGTGGGAGAGGAAGCTGATCGGCTGGATGCAGATCCGCCTCGGTCCCAACCGCGTGGGTCCGATCGGGTTGCTGCAGCCGATCGCCGACGCCATCAAGCTCATGTTCAAGGAGCTGATCGTCCCGACGGGAGCGAACAAGTTCCTGTTCATTTTCGCGCCGATGCTGACTCTCATGCCGGCGCTCGCCGCGTGGGCGGTGATCCCCTTCGGTCCGGAAGCGGTGCTCGCGGACATCAACGCGGGACTCCTCTACGTGATGGCGATCACCTCGATGGGCGTCTACGGCATCATCATCGCCGGCTGGGCCTCCAACTCGAAGTACGCGTTTCTCGGCGCCATGCGCTCGGCGGCCCAGATCGTCGCCTACGAGATCGCGATGGGCTTCGCGCTGGTGTGCGTGCTGATGGTTTCCCGGAGCCTCAACCTCACCGACATTGTCGCAGGGCAGAGCCGGGGCTACTTTGCCCATATGGGACTCAATTTCCTCTCCTGGAACTGGCTGCCGCTCGCGCCCATGTTCCTGGTGTACTTCATCTCGGGCGTGGCCGAGACCAACCGCGCGCCGTTCGACGTGGCCGAGGGTGAGTCGGAAATCGTCGCCGGGTTCCACGTCGAATACTCCGGCATGCCCTTCGCGCTGTTTTTCATGAGCGAATACGCCAACATGATCCTCGTGTCGGCGCTCGCCACGGTCATGTTCCTCGGCGGCTGGGCGGCGCCCGTCGATGCGCCGCTCCTCAGCGCGATCCCGCCGTTCGCGTGGCTGTTCGCCAAGATCTTCTTCATGGTGTCGCTGTTCCTGTGGTTCAGGGCGACGTTCCCGCGCTACCGCTACGACCAGATCATGCGCCTGGGCTGGAAGGTTTTCATACCGCTTACGATCGCATGGCTGGTCGTGATCGCCGTCTGGATGCAGACGCCGTGGAATATTTGGTGATTTCGTGATCGATAAGATCCGCGAGTTCTTCAAGAGTTTTCTGCTGCTCGAGCTGGCGAAGGGCATGGCGCTCACCGGGCGCCATCTCTTCAGGCGCAAGATCACGGTGCAGTTTCCCGAGGAGAAGACGCCGATGAGCCCGCGCTTCCGCGGGCTGCACGCCCTGCGCCGCTACCCGAACGGCGAGGAGCGCTGCATCGCCTGCAAGCTGTGCGAGGCCGTTTGCCCGGCGCTTGCGATCACGATCGAGTCCGAGCAGCGCTCCGACGGCACCCGCCGCACCACGCGCTACGACATCGACCTCACCAAGTGCATCTTCTGCGGACTGTGCGAGGAGTCCTGCCCCGTCGATTCGATCGTCGAGACGCGCATCCTCGAGTATCACGGCGAGAAGCGCGGCGACCTGTACTACACCAAGGAAATGCTGCTCGCGGTGGGCGACCGGTACGAGGAGCAGATCGCCAAGGACCGCGCCGCGGACGCGGCGTACCGATGAATCAGGATCATGTTTGAGTTCGGAGTTTTCTGGATCTTCGCCGCGATCCTGGTGATTGCGGCGAGCTGCGTCATCACGCTGCGCAACCCGGTGCACTCGGCGCTGTTCCTGGTGCTCGCCTTCTTCACAGCCGCGGCGCTGTGGATGCTGCTGCGCGCGGAGTTTCTCGCGATCGCGCTCGTGCTCGTCTACGTCGGGGCCGTGATGGTGCTGTTCCTCTTCGTTGTGATGATGCTCGACATCAACCTCGAGCGCCTGCGCGAGGGATTCTGGACCTACCTTCCGCTGGGGGCCGCGGTCGGCGTCCTCATGGTGGTCGAGATGGTGCTCGTCCTGGGCGGCCGCTATTTCGGGATCGAGGCGCTTCCCGGCTCCGGGGATCCCGGGCCGGGCGCGAGCAACACCAAGGAGCTCGGACGGGTGCTGTATACCGACTACGCCTATCCGTTCGAGCTCGCAGCCGTGCTGCTGCTGGTGGCAATCGTGGTCGCGATCGCGCTGACGCTCAGAAAGCGCAAGGACACCAAGTACCAGGACCCGGCCAGGCAGGCCGCGGTAAGGCGCGGCGACCGGGTGCGGCTGGTTTCGATGCCGTCGGAGAAAAACGACTAGCTGCGGCTGAAAATGGGAGGCGTTGTTTGCTGTCACTGTCGCATTTCCTGATTCTCGGCGCGGTGCTGTTCGCGATCAGCATCGTCGGGATCTTTCTCAACCGCAAGAATGTCATCATCCTGCTGATGGCGATCGAGCTGATGCTGCTCGCCGTCAACATGAACTTCATCGCGTTTTCATATTACCTCGGCGACATCGCCGGGCAGGTGTTCGTTTTCTTCATCCTCACGGTGGCGGCGGCGGAATCGGCGATCGGCCTTGCCATCCTCGTCGTTCTGTTCCGCAATCTGCAGACGATCAACGTCGACGATCTCGACAATCTGAAAGGGTGACATGACGGACCTGCAGCTCTACCTGCTCGTGCCGCTTGCCCCGCTAGCGGGCGCGATCGTCGCGGGTCTCGGAGGCAGGAGAATCGGGCGCTCGGGGGCGCATTGGGTCACGATCGCCGGGGTGGCGGTTTCCTTCGCCGCCTCCTGCTTGATCTTCCTCGACGTGCTCGATGGCGCCGTGTTCAACGGGCCGGTCTACACCTGGCTCGTGTCGGACGGGACCCGGTTCGAAATC
>VBCH01000212.1 GCA_005884455.1 Betaproteobacteria bacterium | reverse complement strand
CGCCTGCTGGACGAAGGCGTTGACGCGGAACCGCCCGATGCCTGCGGGATTGATCGCGAAGTTGCACTCCTTGCTCGATTCGAACTCGGCGGCCTGCCTGTCGTTCATGATCGCGCGGGCGAGGTCCACGGTGTGCGCTGCGGTGAGCGGCTGGTTCGAGACGGGCGTCATCTTGCCGTCGATCTTGATCGCCGGGGGAAAGCCCACGGTGACGAAGAGGTCCGAGGCTTTCCTCGTCACCATCAGCCGAAGCAGGTCGTACATGAATTTGATTGCCTGTTCGCGTTCCATATTCGCCTTTCTGAAGCCTTAAGCCGGGAAGTTAGCCCGGGAAATTGTGGCTTTGGCCGGGCTCGCCTAGCGAGCCTTAGCTCCGGCTAGCCTAAGTTAGCCTACGCCGCAATGTCCAGGCTAACTCACGTCAGCCTGGGAAATTGTCCTTGTTCGCGGCCTTGCCGCGCGCCTCGGCCGAGGAGATGACGTTGCGCCTCACCAGTTCCTGCAGGTTCTGGTCGAGGGTCTGCATGCCAAATTGCTGCCCCGTCTGGATGGCGGAGTACATCTGCGCAACCTTGTTCTCGCGGATGAGGTTGCGGATCGCGGGCGTGCCGATCATGATCTCGTGCGCGGCGACCCGGCCTCCGCCGTCCTTGGTCTTGCAAAGCGTCTGGGCGATGATCGCGCGAATCGACTCGGAGATCATCGCGCGGATCATCTCCTTCTCGGCCGCCGGAAACACGTCCACAATGCGGTCGATGGTTTTCGCCGCGGAACTCGTATGCAGCGTGCCGAACACGAGGTGTCCGGTTTCGGCGCCGGTCAGCGCCAGGCGGATGGTCTCGAGGTCGCGCATCTCGCCCACGAGGATCACGTCCGGGTCCTCGCGCAGCGCGCTGCGCAAGGCGTTGGCGAACGACAGCGTGTGCGGTCCGACCTCGCGCTGGTTGATCAGGCACTTCTTCGACTCGTGCACGAACTCGATCGGGTCCTCGATGGTGAGGATGTGGCCCTGTTCGTTGTCGTTGATCTGGTTGACCATGGCGGCGAGCGTCGTGGACTTGCCCGAACCCGTGGGACCGGTCACGAGGACGATGCCGCGCGGCTGATCGACGATCTCGGTGAAGATCTTTGGTGTCCTCAGCTCCTCGAGCGACAGGATCTTCGAGGGGATCGTGCGCATCACCGCCGCCGCCCCGCGGTTCTGCACGAAGGCGTTAACGCGAAAGCGCGCGAGGCCTGGTATCGCGAAGGAGAAATCGCACTCGAGGTTCTCCTCGTAGTGCTTCCTTTGACCGTCGTTCATGATGTCGTAGATCATCCCGTGCACGTCCTTGTGCTCCATCGCCGGCAGGTTGATGCGCCGGATGTCGCCGTGCACGCGGATCATGGGCGGCAGACCCGAGGACAGGTGCAGGTCGGAGGCCTTGTTCTTGACGACGAAGGCTAGGAGTTCCGAGATATCCACTATAATCCCCTTCAACGTGAGGCCCGAACGGAATCCGAAGCAAGGGCCTAAGCAGATGAAAGAGCGAGAGTTTTCAGGTCCGCCGCGCTCGCATCGACGCGCTGATTATGTCCTCAATACCCTTGAACTTGCAAGCCGTGAGGCAGCGCATCGAATCCGCTACGCGGGCGGCGGGCAGGCCCCCCCGATCGGTGCGATTGCTGGCGGTGAGCAAGACGTTTCCGCCGGAAGCCGTGCGCGAGGCGGCGCAAGAGGGATTGCGCGATTTCGGCGAGAACTACGCTCAGGAGGGCATCGAAAAGATCCGCGAGCTCTCCGCGCTCGGGCTCACCTGGCACTTCATCGGTCCGATTCAGAGCAACAAGACGCGCACGATCGCCGAGGGCTTCGACTGGGTGCACTCGATCGACCGTGCGAAAATCGCCGCGCGGCTCGCGGAAGCGCGCGGCCCCGGGCGAAGCGAGCTGCAGGTCTGCATCCAGGTGAACGTGTCGGGCGAGGCGACCAAGGGCGGCGTCGCCCCATCGGAAGCGGCGCAGCTCGCCGAGCAGGTGGCGGTGTTGCCGCGCCTAAAGCTGCGCGGTCTCATGGCGGTGCCCGAGCCGACACCCGACGAGGCACTGCAGCGCCGCCGATTCGGGCAGCTGCGCGAGTTGCGCGACCGGCTGAATCGCGACGGCTTTGCGATGGATACGCTCTCGATGGGTATGTCGGCGGACCTCGAGGCGGCGATCGCCGAAGGCGCGACCTTGGTGCGGGTGGGCACGGCGATTTTTGGAGAAAGGCGAGGCTGAGCCTGTCATGAGAATCACGTTCATCGGCGGCGGTAACATGGCCGACGCGCTTATCGGCGGACTTCTTCGCAAGGACTTCCCGTTGCAGGATATCCGCGTGGTCGAGATCAGCGCCGAGGCCCGCCGCAAACTCGTGGACAAGTACGGGGTCACCAGCGTCGACAAGCCCAAGGACGCGGTGCGGGCGAACGACGTCGTGGTGTTCGCGGTGAAGCCCCAACACCTGCGCGAGGCGGCAGCCAAATCCGGGATCGCGGACAACGCCAATCTCGTCATCAGCATCGCCGCGGGCGTGCGTCTGGCCAACCTCTCGAAGTGGCTGAAGGGACACACGCGTCTGGTCCGCGCCATGCCCAATACGCCGGCGATGATCGGCGAAGGCGTCGCGGGGCTCTTTCCGTTCTCCAAGGCGGTCACCCGCGAGGACCGCGAGCGGACCGAGACCATCCTCGGCGCGGTGGGCGCAACCGTCTGGATCACCGACGAGTCGCAGATGGACGCCGTGACCGCGATCTCTGGAAGCGGTCCGGCGTACGTGTTCTACTTCATCGAGGCGGTCGAGGACGCAGCGCGGGAGCTGGGACTCCCGGTACAGATCGCGCACCAGCTCGTATTGAACACCTTCACCGGCGCGGCCAGGCTCGCTTCGAGCAGTCCCGATCCGGTTGCCGTGCTGCGCGAACGGGTGACCTCCAAGGGGGGCACGACCGAGCGGGCGCTGGCAAGCATGGCCAAGGACGAGGTGAAGGAAGCGATCATCCGCGCGATCCGTGCCGCCAACGAACGCGGCAAGGAGCTGGGCGAGGAACTGGGCAAGGAATGACACCGGGGGCGCGATGTTCAGCCAGATCGCCAACCTGCTGATCCAGACCGCGTTCAGTCTCCTCGTCTATACGCTGCTTTTGCGCTTCTACATGCAGGCCTTGCGGGCACCGTTTCGCAACCCGGTGGGCCAGCTCGTCACCGCCCTCACCAACTGGATCGTGCTTCCGGCGCGGCGCGTGATTCCCGGTCTCATGGGATTCGATCTCGCGACCTTCCTCCTCGCCTGGCTCGCGCAGGCGTTCATGCTGACCTTGCTTCTGTGGGTGCGCGGAACGAACCTGGCGAGCACTCCCGGGACCGCCACGGGGCTGGTCTTCGGACTGGCGGCGATCGGCCTGCTGCAGGCCTCGCTCTACCTGCTGATCGGCGTGGTGCTCATTCAGGTCCTGTTCAGCTGGTTCAATCCTCAGGTGCCGATCGCACCGGTCCTGGACGCACTCACCCGCCCCTTCTATACGATCTTCCGGCGCTTCATCCCTCCTATCGGCAATGTGGATCTCTCGCCGATCTTCGTGCTGGTCCTGGCGCAAATCGCGCTGATCCTGCTCGATAACCTCGCGCCCCTGGTCGCGCGGCTGGTGCAAGCGCCGGTCTGATTTCCATTAGGCCTCGTACACGAGCTCCCCGCCGACCAGGGTATAGCGCACCCGGCCGGGCAGCTCGTAGCCGATGAAGGGCGTGTTCTTTCCCTGGCTCTTCAGGGAATCTGCGGTGATCTTGACTTGCGCGCTCGGGTCGAACACGCACACATCCGCGTCACTGCCGGCGGCTATATGGCCCGCCGGCACGCCGAGGATCGCCGCCGGTTTGGAGGTCACCGTGGCGAGCGCCTCGGGCAGAGCCACGCGCATCTCCTCGGCCCATTTCAGCGTGAGGGGCAACAGGAGCTCCAGACCCGTCACCCCCGGTTCCGATTCGGCGAAAGGCAGCTGCTTCGCGTCCTCGTCAACCGGGGCGTGATCCGAGCACAGCGCATCGATCGTCCCATCGGCGAGGCCCGCGCGGAGCGCATCGCGGTCGCGCAAGGACCGGAACGGCGGGACCACGTTGCAGTGCGAATCGAAGTAGCCGAGGTCGATTTCCGAGAGGTGCGCGTGATGAGCGCTCGCGTCGCAGCTGACGGGCAGTCCCTCTTTTTTGGCCGCGCGCAACATCGCGACGCCTTCAGCCGTGGAAAGACGGCATAAATGGACCCGGGTGCGCGTGGCGCGCACGAGCTGCAGGATGGTCGCGAGCGCGATGGTCTCGGCGAACGCCGGAATTCCCGGTAGACCGAGGCGGGTGGCGACCTCCCCGTCGTGAGCCACGCCGCCCCGTGCGAGAAACCCGTCCTGTGGCCGCAGCCACACCGCGATGCCGAAGGTTGCGGCGTATTGGAGCGCGCGCCACAGCATCTGCGTGTCCGGAAGCGGCGTGTCGGCGTGGGAGAACGCGACGCACCCCGCGTCTCGCAGCACCGCCATCTCGGTGAGCCGCTCGCCGCCGAGCTTCCAGGTGAGAGCACCGAGCGGATAGACGTGTGCGAGATTCAGACTCCTCGCGCGGTGCTTGAGCATTTCCACCAGGCCCGGTTCATCGAGCGGCGGGTCGGTGTCGGGGGGACAGGCGAGGCTCGTGACGCCGCCCGCGACCGCGGCCTGCATTTCCGAGGCTAGCGTCGCCTTGTATTCGAAACCCGGTTCGCGCAACCGCGCGGATAGGTCGATCAGGCCCGGACAGACGACGAGCGCATCCGCCGCTATCGTGCGCTCGGCGCGAAAACCCGCCGGAGCCTTGCCGAGCGCGGCGATTTTTCCGTCGGCTATGAAAACGTCCTGCTTCGCGTCGACCCGGTTTTTCGGATCGATCACGCGGCCGTTCTTGATGTGGACCTTGCTCACTTGTAGTGGCTTCCGTCCTTGTGCGTGAAGACCCATTTCCCGTCCACCAGGCGCGCCGCCATGTCCACGTCGGCGTAGGTGGCTCCGTCCCCGGGCGTGCGATCGCCGATCTCCAGGTAGAGCGCGGGCTTCTTTGTCTCGTTGACGAGCTGATGTCCGTCGGCCTTTCCCGCGGGAAATCCGGCCGCCATTCCGCGCTTGAGCTTCTGTCTCCCGGCATCGGTGACGAGCGTGAGCTCGCCCTCGAGCACGTAGATGAACTCATCCTGCTTGGAGTGCCAGTGCCGCATCGAGGACTCGGCGCCCGGGTCAAGCCGCGTGAGGTTGACGCCGAAGTTTTTCAGCCCGGCCGCATCGCCGAGGCGCCGCTTGTGTCGGCCCGCGACGCGACTCTTGTACGGCTCCGGGTAGCCCGTGGTCGACTGCTCGGGCACCTGTGCGGGATCGAGAGCGGGCGGGTCGGGTTTCGTCACAGTCAGTTTCCGGCGAGGATGCTCATCACCGCCATGCGCACGGCGATGCCGAAGGTGACCTGCGGCAGGATCACCGAGTGCGGGCCGTCGGCGACGGAAGAATCGATCTCGACGCCCCGATTCATCGGCCCCGGGTGCATGACGATGGCGTCGGGCTTGGCGAGGGCGAGCTTCTGCGGCGTCAAGCCGTAGGACTTGAAGAACTCCTGGGCGGAAGGTAGCAGCGGCCCTTTCATGCGCTCGTTTTGCAGGCGCAGCATCACCACGACGTCGCAATCTGCGAGCCCCTCGCGCATGTCGTGATGCACGGAGACGCCGAGCTGCTCGACCCCCGTGGGCAGCAAGGTCCTCGGGCCGATCACGCGCACGTCGGGTGCGCCGAGGGTGGTGAGCGCGTGTATCAGCGAGCGCGCCACGCGCGAATGCAGCACGTCTCCGACGATGGCGACCGAGAGCGCGCTGAAGTCCTTCTTGTAGTGGCGGATGGTATAGATGTCGAGCAGTCCCTGGGTCGGGTGCGCATGGCGACCGTCGCCCGCGTTGATCACGTGCACATGCGAGGCGACGTGGTTCGCGATCAGGTGGGCGGCGCCGCTGGAAGAATGGCGCACGACGAACATGTCGGCGTGCATCGCGGAAAGGTTGTCCACCGTGTCGAGCAGGGTCTCGCCTTTGGTCGAAGACGATACGGTGATATTCAAGTTGATGACGTCGGCAGACAGGCGCTTCGCGGCGATCTCGAAAGTGGTGCGCGTGCGCGTCGACGCTTCGAAGAACAGGTTGAACACCAACTTGCCGCGCAGCAGCGGCACCTTCTTCACCTCGCGCTCGGTCACGCCGATGAAGGACGCAGCCGTATCCAGGATGTGCACGAGGACCTCGCGCGGGAGCCCCTCGATCGTGAGCAGGTGCTGGAGGCTTCCGTCGCCGTTAAGCTGCGGGTTGCGCATCGGAGAGTCGCAAGAAAAATTTGCCGCGCTCGTCGCGCGCCAGGCGCAGAAGTTTGCCTGAGGGCACCGAAAGCGTGGCGCCGACGTACTGCGCGGCGATCGGCAGCTGCCGTTCGCCGCGGTCGACCAGCGCTGCAAGCTCAATTTTTCCGGGGCGCCCATAGTCGAACAGCTCGTTCATCGCGGCGCGCACGGTGCGCCCAGTGTACAGAACGTCGTCGATCACGACGACATGCCGTCCGTTGACGTCGAAGGGGATCTGGGAAGGCTTCACCTGGTGGTGGAGTCCGGCGACGTCGAAATCGTCGCGATAGAAGGAGATGTCGAGCGTGCCCATCGGCGTCGAGACCTTCAGCTCCCGGTGCAGACGCTCGGCAAGCCAGGCGCCGCCCGTGCGGATGCCGACGAGCCCGGTGGATTCGGTAACGCCTGCGCGGAGCTTCCGCGCGAGCTCACCACACAGCGCTTCAGCGTCTGGGAGGTCCATCCAGATAACTCTGCAGGATGATTTGAGCGGCGAGGGCGTGCACCGTCTGCTTGCGCTTGCGCCCGCCGAGGCCGCTTTTGCGGAATGTTTCTTCGGCGGCGGTCGAGGAGAGCCTCTCGTCGGTGAGTTCCACCGGGAGCCTGAAGCGCGCCTCGAGCCGGCGCGCGAAGCGCCGCGCGCGCCGCGTCATGTCGTGTTCGCCGCCGTCCATCGCGAGCGGCAGGCCGACTACCAGCAGTTCGGGGCGCCATTCGCGCACGAGCGTTTCGACCTCCGCCATGCACCGGCTGGCGCCTGACGCCTCGAACATTCCCAGGGGATTGGCGAGTCGCGTTTCGGTGTCACCCACCGCAACGCCGATCCAGCGCGCTCCGAAATCGAAAGCAAGTACGGTGTGGCCGGAGACCTTTGACGGGGCCACGGCCGCCTCGCTCACGCGTGCCCTGCCTCCTCGGACAATCTGGCGAAGTCGACGCCGAGCAGCTTCATCGCCGCGGGCAGGCGTTCCTCTGTCGGCGTATCGAAAATGATCCCATCCTTGGCCTCGACCGTGAGCCAGGCGTTCTGCTTGATCTCGTTCTCGAGCTGCCCAGCCGCCCAACCCGCGTAGCCGAGCGTGACGAGGAGCTTGTGCGGGCCGCCGCCCTGACCGACCGCTTCCAGAATGTCCTTGGAGGTGGTAAGACCCATCTTGCCGCGCACCGCAAGGGTGGATTGCCACTCGCCAAGCGGCTGGTGCAGGACAAAGCCGCGGTCGGTTTGCACCGGCCCGCCGAAATACACCGGCTCATTCACCAGAATCTGAGAAGTCAGCCGCAGGCTCAAGCGGTCGAACAAAGCGCCCAGGGTCATCTCGATCGGGCGGTTGACCACCACGCCTAGCGCCCCCTGGTCATTGTGCTCGCAGATGAACGTCAGGCTGCGGGCAAAATAGGGATCGACCATGTTGGGCATGGCGATCAAGAAATGGTTGGTGAGATTGACCTGGGCCATGGAGGCGAGTCCGTATTGTAATCCCTCGGCAAGGTCGCGCACAATTTTGCGCCGCGCGCCGGCGTCGCGCGGGGCCCGGGATTATCAGGCGGCGGCCCGCCGTTCCTTGAGAAACCCGGAGATTTTCTCGATGAGATCGTCTTCCTGGTAGGGCTTGCCGAGGAAGTAGCTGACGCCGATCTCCTTCGCGTAGTTCTGGTGCTTGTCGGCGGTGCGCGAGGTGATCATGATGATCGGCACCCGGGCGAGGCGCTTGTCGGCTCTGACGTTCCGCGTGAGATCGAATCCATCCATGCGCGGCATCTCGATGTCGACCAGCATCACGTCGGGGACGACCTCCAACAGCTTCTCCATCGCTTCGACGCCGTCGCGCGCCGTCACCACGAGATAGCCATGGCGCTCGAGCAGCCGACCCGTGACTTTGCGCACCGTGAGCGAATCGTCGACCACCATGATCGTTGGTTGAGTGGCCGCGGCCTGCGGCTTGGGCGCTTCATAAACGATCGCCGGGCGAGCAGCCACTTCCTTCAGCGCGAGCAGCACCGGATTCAGGATGAGCACGATCTCGCCCGTGCCGAGCACCGTGGCGCCGGTGATGCCCGTGACCCGCTGCAGCTGCGGACCGATCGACTTCACGACGATTTCCTGGTTGCTGCCGACCATTTCGTCCACGTGCAGCGCGATGGCGTTGGTGCCACTGCGCAGGTACAGGGTCGGGGAGAAGCGTTTCTGTTCCGCGACCGCGTCGGAGATCCCGAGGAGGTGGGGCAGATAATGGAACGGGTAGCGCCGGTCCTGCCATTCGGTCTGGCGTGACGCATAGGCGGAAACCAGTTGCTCCTGTCTCAGTTGCAGCACCTGTTCGACCATCACGGAGGGAATCGCGTAGATCTTGGCGCCCGCGCGCACCAGCACCGTCTGGGTCACGGCAAGGGTAAGCGGCAGGTAGATGGTGAAGCGCGTGCCCTGCCCCCGCGTGAAGCGCATCTCCACGCGTCCGCCAAGCGCGGCGACTTCGCTGCGCACCACGTCCATGCCGACGCCGCGCCCGGCCACCTGCGAGACCTCGGTGGCGGTGGAGAATCCCGCTTGGAAAATGAAATCGGCGATCTCGGCCTCCGAGAGCGTCGTATCGGGCCCAATCAAGCCTTTTTCGATCGCTTTCTCGCGGATCCGGTCGATCGCGAGACCCCCGCCGTCATCGGACAGCGAGAGCTGCACTTCGTTGCCTTCCTGTTTCAGCTCGAGGCGAATTTCGCCGATTTCCGGCTTGGCCGCGGCCCGGCGTTTGTCGGGCGCCTCGATGCCGTGGGTGACGGCGTTGCGCAGCAGGTGCTCGAACGGTCCGGTGATGCGCTCGAGCACCGAGCGGTCGAGCTCGACCTGGGTGCCTTTGATATCCAGATTGGCGCGCTTTCCGACTTCCTTCGCGGTCTGGCGCACGATGCGGTAAAGGCGTTCCTGGAGGCTGCCGAACGGAACCATGCGCACGCGCATCAGGTCCTGCTGCAGGTCACGGTTGAGCCGCGCCTGCGCGAGCAGCGCCTTATCGGTCTCGTCCACGGCATTGACGAGGTTTCCGTGCACGGTCGACACGTCGCTCACGCTTTCCGCCATCAGCCGCGTCACTTCCTGGAAACGAGTGAAGCGATCGAACTCGAGCGGGTCGAATTCACGCATCGACTCCTTGGCGAGTTCCAGGCGCGATTGCATCTGCGACTCCGCCTGGATTTCGATCTCGCGCAGCTGCGCGCGCAATCGCGCGACGTTGTCGGTGAGTTCCTGCATGGCCGCCTTGAGCGCGCGCATTTCGCCTTCGATCCGGCTGCGCGCGATGGCGACTTCGCCCGCCTCGTTGACCAGCCGGTCGACGATGTCCGCGCGCACCCGCAGCAGCGCCTTCGGCTGCAATTCGCGCTCGGCAAGCGGTATCGCCTTCGCCGCGGCCTGGGGCGCGGCCTCGGGCGTCGCCTCGGACGTCTCGATGGCGACGTCTGCCGGCTTCGAGGCCACCGCCATGGAGAGGCTTTCTTCGGGCCCGCGGGGCTTCTGCAGCTGCTCGAACAGGACACCCATGCGATCCCACGACGTCTCCAACTCTTCAAACAGGCCCGCGGGCAGCACCTTGACCGACATGGCGTTCTCGACGCGCGTCTCCATGTGGTGCGTCAGCTCGCCCAGCGCCATGGCTCCCGCCATGCGCGCGCTCCCTTTCAGGGTATGCAGCACGCGTTGCAGGCCTTGGCCGAGCGTTGGATTATCTCGATTGTCGCGCCAGTCGCGCATCGCCGCGCCTACTGCGGGAACCAGCTCCTGGCCTTCGTCGATGAAGATCTGCAGGAGCTCGGGATCGATGTCGTCGTCGAGCCGCCGCTGCCGGCGCTCGAGCGTAACGTCCAGATCGAGGTCATCCAGGGAACGGTCGCCTGCCTCGGTTTCCGCGAGCTCTTCGGCCGCACCGCTCTGCGTTTGGCGGGTCGGCGAAGGCAGAGGAGCCGGCTCCCTTTCCTCGGGCGTCGTCGATTCCTGAGAGACGTCCGCCTGCTCTCCGATGCGCTCCAGGCGCGCGACGAGCTCCGGGACGGCTCGTGGCACGCGCAATTCGACCACGCTCGCAACCATTGCCTCGATCGTGTCGATCGCATCTCCGACCAGGGATTGTTCGTCCTCGGAAAGCTCGCTCGTCGCGAGTTTTTGCAGGGCCTTCTCCAGCGCGTAGCCAAGATCCGAGAGGGCCGAGATCTTCACCGTCCCCGAGGTGCCCGCGAGCGTGTGTACCGCGCGCAGCAAGCCGTCGCTGACCACGCCGTGCTGGCGCAGCGTCTCGTGCTCCTCCCTGATCGCGATAACGTGCGCGCGCGCCTCCCCGCTGAAAATGGCGAAAAGCGTCGTCGAGACTCGGTGTTCGCCGAGTTGGACGAACTCCTCGGGTTCCGCCGGCGCGACCGAAGCGGGGGCTGCCGTCGCGGGCGCGAACGCGGCGCGTGCCGAAGGGGCACGTTCGGCCGCCGGGACCGGGGTTGCTCCGGGCGCCTCGTGAGAGGCCTCCTCGGTGGCTTCGCCCCGACGCACGCGTTCCGCGGCCGCGACGAGCGAACGCTCATCGCTCGAGACTCCGCCCACCTTGAGGCGCTTGACGTTGTCGGAAAAATAACCGTGCGCGAGGCCAATCAGCTGCAGCAGTGCCGGCGTTGCGGCACGTTCTTCCTGCACCCACACGTTCATAGTCTGCTCGACGGCCCAGGCGGCTTCCCCGAGGCGCATGAGGCCTACCATGCGTCCGCTGCCTTTCAAGGTGTGGAACCCGCGACGGATCGTCGTGAGCGCTTCCTTGTTGGCGTGCTGTTCGCGCACCGTATCGAGGTGCTCCCGGATCGTTGCGAGCACCTCGTCGGACTCCTCCAGGTAGACTCCTAGGAGCTCGGCGTCGATCGCCTCGGCGCTCGCGTCGATAAGCTTGGCGGCTTCAGGAGATGGAGAGGGCGCCGCTGCCGTGATTTTCTCGATGGCTTCCTTGAGGAATGGCGTAAGCGGCATGGTGCTCGTCTTGTCGAGGGCTCTGAGGGCCCTCCCCGCGGAATCTTCCAGCTTCTGGTCGGCAATGAGTCCCGCGTCTTTCTGGAGCGCGGCGAGGTTTTTCTTCAGTTCGGCCCGAAGGACTCCGTCTTCGGGTTTGGTCTTCCATTCCTCGTACAGACTCGCCGTCTCGCGCTGCTGCTCGGCGACCTGCGCTTCGACGGTGGCGACTGGCTGAGCGGCGTCGGCTTCCTCCTTTCTTACCGCCGCGATCGGCTGCATCGCGGCTTCAAAGTCAATTTTGCCGTGGGCCAGGCTCTCGATGTAAAAACCGAGGCCCGAGAGAATCTGGGCGATACGCTCGAAATCCTTCGGGCCCGCGCTGTCGGCCGCGCCAGAGAAACGGCGGATCTCATCCGCGACCGCAGCCAGGGATTCGCGCGCGCGCTGCTCGCCCAGCATCTCGAGCGCTCCGAGCAGCTGGTGCACGGGCTTGTCGAGCGACGCGAGCTCATCGCGCTTCGACTGATCACGGAAGAAGGTGTCCAGAACCTGCTCGATGGTGCGCAGGTTGGCGCGCATTTCCGAGACAACCTGGTTCATCAACAGTCGTTCCTGTGCCTTGCGCGACATCTCGTCGAGCAAGGGGATCTCCGGTGCGCTGCGCCGGAGCTTGCCGAGCATGCAATCCTCAAGCCGCGAGCGCAGGAGTTGCGCCTGCTGGGCAAACTCGCCGGAGAGATGCGCGAGACCGGCAAGCGCATTTTCGAGCAGCAGGAGCGCCGTTGCGACTTCGAGCGCGACCGCCTCGCTCATGTTTTCGCGGTTCGAGGTGAGCCACGCGGCGACCTCGGCGACTTCCCCGGCGAGCCCGGCGAGATCTGCGTTGCCCAGTTGGTCGGAGTCATCCCTGAGTCCGGCCGCACTGTCGCGGAATGCGAGCAGCGACGGAGGATTGCCCGATGCGAACTTGTTCCAGGCATCCTTCGCATGAGTGAGGTGCTCGCGTGCCGACTTCAGCTCCGGATTTTCCTCGATCGTGTCGCCGTCGCTCCCAGGCGCCGGGATGGTCTGGCTCAGATGGTAGGCTTCCTGCACTTCGCGCACGCGCGCGGTCGCCGGTTTGGCGCGAGCCACGTAATAGAGGACTTCGCGCATCAGCCGCTCGGCGACGCTCGGCGTGCCTTCAAGCAGCCGCTTGATCTGTTGCTCGATGCGGTTGCACAGCTGTTTGGCGTCGACATCCTGGGGCAGCGCCTTGTGCGCGAGGGCATCGAAGAAGGCGAGCGACACCCACCAGAAGGCGCGCTGCGAGCTTGGACCCTGCGCGGCCTCGATCGCCTCGATGGCGGCGCGCATGTCCTCGGCTCCGCTCGCGTCGTTCTTGAGCCACTTGAGGAGTCCACGCTGGTAGCGGCCGCGCTGCTCGCGCAGGTATTTGTCCGAATCGCCTGCCCTGAATGCGCCCGCAAGCTTCTCGCGCTTGGGCGGGCGGAAAGTGAGATTCGGATAATAGAGATCGGTCGGGTCGGCACGCCCGCCGCGCGCGGTGACGACGTCGCGGTACAGGGCATAGAGCCTGAGAGGTTGATTGGGGCTGCCCGCCATGAGCTGATCGAGGTAGGTGCGGATTCCGTTGAGGGCGCGCTCGATCAGCCGGAAGATTTCGCTCCTCCTAAGGGAAGCCTCCTTTTCGATGCCCGCGAGCAGGCCTTCAAGCTCCTCGGATACGCGAGTGATGCCTTCCAGACCGACGATCGAAAGCGCGCCGTGTGCCTGGTGCAGGTGCGATTGGCTCGACTTAAGCTGTGCGGCATCCGCGCTGTTCGTCGCGAACGCGCGCAGCGCTTCCTGGGATCGCTGTATGGCGTGGTCGATCTCGCCCTTGACCCAGGAAAGGGGCCCAACGTCGAAATCGGCGCGTGCAGTCATTGCTCCCGACCTGGCTCTCCTGCTTCAAACAATCTTGAAGCCCGACACCGAACCTTTCAGCTCCTTGGCGAGCTCGGCAAGCTGGCCGATCGACACTGCAGTGCGCTTGGTGCCCTCGGTGGTCTGCTGGGTGATGCTCAGAATGTCCTGCATGCTGGTCGCCACCGTGTTTGCGGATCTCGCCTGCTGTTCGGTGGTCATCGTGATGCCTTCAATCAGCTGGGCGAGCTGCTGCGACACCGATCCGATCTCCGAAAGCGCCTGGCCCGCGGCGTCCGAGAGCTTCGCGCCCTCGACCACGCCCTGCGTGCTTTTCTCCATGGCGGAGACCGCGTCCTGCGTGTCCGTCTGAATGGTCTTGACGATCGCACCAATCTGCTTGGTCGCCTCGGCCGAACGCTCCGCAAGCCGCTGCACTTCTTCGGCCACGACCGTGAAACCGCGTCCGGCTTCACCCGCCGAAGCCGCCTGGATGGCGGCGTTCAGCGCGAGAACGTTCGTCTGCTCGGTAATGTCCGAAATCAACTCCACGATCTCGCCGATCTCCTGAGAGGATTCGCCCAGTCGCTTGATGCGCTTAGAGGTCTCCTGTATCTGTTCGCGGATTTCGTTCATGCCCGAGATCGAGTTCTGCACCGCCTGCGTGCCTTTCTGCGCGGCAGCAAGCGATTGACGCGCCACGCTGGCCGACTGCGAAGCGCTCTCCGACATCGCGTTCATGGCTTTTGCCATGCTGAGAACGGAAGCGCTCGTCTGGCGAATCTCGACGGACTGTTTCTCTGCGGCGGCGAGCAGCTGCGCCGATGTCTGCTGCGCGGACTCCGTGGCGCTCGTCACTTGCGCAGCGGCGGCGTTGATCCGGGCGATGAGGGTTCTCAGCTCGTCGATGGTGAAGTTCACCGAGTCGGCAATGGCGCCGGTAATCTCCTCGGTCACCGTCGCCTTCACGGTAAGGTCACCTTCCGCGAGATTCCCCATTTCGTTCATCAGCCGGAGAATTGCGTCCTGGTTCGACTGGTTGGTTCGCTCGGTCTCCGCGCGTTGGCGCTCCGCCTCTTCGGCGCGCCGGCGCGTGTCGCCCAAGTACACCAAGACGATCAGCGAGATCACGGCGATCGCCGCGAGGATCAGGGACCCGAGCACGATGAAGTTCGTGGTGCGCCCGCTAAGTTCCTGCTCGTAGGCGTCAGCCAGTTTTTGCGACGCGGCGAGCAGCGGCTCGGAATCGTCCACGACCTTTCGACCAGCCTGCTTTGCATTCACCAGCGACTGCAGATTGCCGAGAATCGAGGCCACCGCCCCCTGGAATTCCTGGTAGGCCTTGTCAAGTTCTGCAAGCTTTGCTTGCTGCTCAGGGTCCTTCGCTGCGGTGACGCGAAGCACGTCGCTGCCCTTCATCAGGCCCTGGAGCAACTCGCGGAAGGTGGTGGTGTCCTTGCCCATCAGAAACGCCACTTCCGGGTCGATCACGTCGGCACCGAGCATGGCATTCGCGTTCCGCGCGAGCCGCTGCGTCAACATCACCAGCTGCCCTGAAAGGGAGACCTCGCGCGCGGGCGCCTGGGACTGCAACTTGAGCGCCTGAACCTGCTCGGCAAGATCGAGCAGCAAGGGATTGTTGGTGTTGATCAGGCGTACCGCCGTGGCGAGTCCGATGAGGTTCTTGCTTTGCGCGAGCACGAGCTGCGTGCTGCGGTCGGTCTTTTCCCATTCCTTGGTCAACGCATCGAGCTGCGGTTTAACCGTGTCCGATGTCGCCGGCAGGGATACGTCACCCGCCTCCCCACCCTGCGTGAGCAGCTTTAGCGCCGCGATGAATTCATCACGCGACTGCTGCAACTGTTTGAACGCCTCGGGGCTGCCGATGAGCCCCGTTTGCGCCGCCTTGGCGATGCGCTGGGACAGCATGCGCATCTGCGCGGCAGTGGAAACATAGATCGTGCCGTAGGTCGCTTCGCGGTTGTCCTTGAACACGATGAATGCGGTCGCGACAAAGAGCACCGCAAATATCGCGCCGAGAATCGTGTACTGCTGGCCGACACGGACGCCTCCGAGACCGGCCATCCGCCGCTTCGGCCCTTCGATGACGGTTGTCGGGCCGGCCGCCGGCTTGGCCGCGGGCTTAGGCACGGCCCGAGGGATTGCTCTGGGTGTCTGCGTAGTGGGTGTCGCACCCTTGGTTACCGCCTTGGCTGGAAATCTGAGAAATGCCATTGGACCCTCCTGTGTTCGGGTTACCGGGGGCGCTAGGCGCCCACCTGAAGAAAATCGTCGTGTGCCACGAGAGCGCTCATGTCCAACTCCTGCCACAGGCGACCATCCTCGTCGCGGTAGGCCGCTCCTACCCAGGATTTTTCAGTCGCCTTCTCTGCCGGCTGCATGGCTTGCACGTTTTTCAGCCCGAGCATGCGGCTGATCAGTAGTCCGCTGAACGAATGGAAGCGTTCGGCGATCAGCAACAAGCGGCAATCGGGCGTGCGCACCGTGTGCTCCCCTCCCATGAAGGCGGCGAAATCCACGACGCTCGCGAGCACCCCCCGGATGTTTGCCAGGCCCAAGTACCAGGACTTGGTGAGAGGAACCGCGGAAAATTCGGGCAGCGGAAGCATCTCCCCGGCATCGTCCAGCTTGAGCAGCCAGTTGCCGCCCCCGGCTTGCACCCCCAACCGCGAGGTGGGCTCGGCTTCGGCCTGAGCCTCCCGCAATCTCTGGGCGAGTCCTTGCTGGAACTCACGCAGGCTAATCTGCTTTGCCACGGTCTAGGCCTATTTGATCGCCGCGACCTTCGCGAGCAAATCCTTGGCGTCGATCGGTTTCATCAGGTAATCCTTCGCGCCCTGGCGCATCCCCCAGACGCGATCGGTTTCCTGGTTCTTGCTCGTGACGACGATGACGGGGATGTGCTTGGTCGCCTCGTCGCGCGTAATGGCACGCGTCGCCTGGAAGCCGTTGGTACCCGGCATGACCACGTCCATCAGGATGAGATCGGGCCGCTCCGACTTCGACTTGGTGATTGCCTCATCGCCGTTCTCCGCTGTCACGACCTGGTACCCCTGCTTGGACAGCGTTTCCATGAAAAATTGCCGGTCGGTCGGCGAATCATCCACGATCAAGATCTTCTTTATGGCCATGGCCATCTCCTCAGGTACGAACGGGCGCGTGCGCCCCTATGGTTTTCAAAAGACTATCCTTCGTGAAGGGCTTGGTCAGATATTCGTCCGAGCCCACCATTCGCCCGCGCGCACGATCAAACAAACCGTCCTTGGAAGACAGCATGATCACGGGCGTGTCGGCGAAATGTGTGTTTTTCTTGATCAGCGCGCAGGTCTGATACCCGTCCAGGCGAGGCATCATGATGTCCACGAAGATGATGTCGGGCTGGTGGTCGGTAATCTTGGCGAGCGCGTCGAAACCGTCTTCGGCGAGGATCACCTTGCAACCGGCTTGAACCAGGAAGATCTCCGCGCTACGGCGAATAGTGTTCGAATCATCGATCACCATCACCTTGACGCCGGCAAGATTCGCGGTTTCGCTCACGACCTTCACCCCCGCAAACGTCCTGTGTTTCCTGTATTCCGACAGTTTCGTCGGCCCTCTTGGGCGGTGGCCCGACTCCACCTCGTACAGGTTTTTACACTATACAACCAAATCCAGTCAAAACAAAGCCTTGTGCGGTGTATTTCAGAAGCGCTATCAGGATCGCCGACTGGCACAATCGCCACTCACGGAAGGTGTAGCACGGGCTGTGCCCGAACTCAAAGCTCGATCATTTCGAAGTCCTCCTTCCGCGCGCCGCATTCGGGACAAGTCCAGTTCATCGGGATATCCTCCCAACGCGTCCCGGGCGGGACCCCTTCCTCGGGGAGGCCCTCCTCTTCGTCATAGACGAAGCCGCATATCAAGCACATCCAGGTTTTGAAATCTTGCTTTTCCGTCATCGAGTTGGGATGGGTTACAATGAATCGGACCGCATCATAACCTAAAGCGACGAGCGGCCTGCCAGCCTCCGCCGGTTCTTCGCTGCCCATGTCCTCCACTACCCTCCCTCCTATCGTGCTTGCGTTTTCCGCCGCGGATCCCACCGGTGGCGCCGGAGTGCAAGCGGATTTGCTGACGCTCGCCGCGATGGGTTGTCACGCGCTCTCCGTAATTACGGCAATCACTGTCCAAGACACGGCGGGCGTCGAGAACTTGCAAGCCGTCGATCCGGAGTGGGTGGTGGACCAGGCGCGCCTCGTGCTTGAGGATATGCCGGTCGCCGCGTTCAAGGTCGGGATGGTCGGGAGCATCGAGAACATCACGGCGATCGCGGAGGTCGTGTCCGACTATCCGGATGTCCCGCTTGTCTTCGATCCGGTACTAGCCTCCGGACGCGGCGACGAACTTGCGACCGAGGACATGATTTCGGCCATGTGCGAGCTGCTTCTTCCCCAGACCACGATTCTCACGCCCAACAGCCGCGAGGCTCGTCGCCTCGTTCAGGGCGACGGCGAGGACGACGATGAGCTTGCCCTTGCCGGCGCTGCGGAGAAACTGCTCGGTCTGGGCTGCGAGTATGTTCTCATTACCGGCACGCACGAGAACACGCCGCAAGTCGTCAACACACTCTACGGCCCGGAAGGCGTGGTGCGCTCGGACAGCTGGGAAAGGCTGCCGGGAAGCTATCACGGCTCGGGGTGCACGCTTGCCGCAGCGATCGCGGCGACGCTCGCCAACGGCCTCGAGTTGCCCGAGGCGGTGCGCGAAGCCCAGGAATACACGTGGCAGACGCTCAACGCGGGGTTTCGTCCGGGCATGGGTCAATACATACCGGACCGGTTTTTCTGGGCACGGGAAATGGATGAGCCAGGCACGGGCAAAGCCTGAGCACTGGGTGGCTTCACATACGGGATTTCGCGGTCTGTACGCCGTGACACCCGATGAACCCGATATCGGGTCGCTCATTCGCAAAGTAAGCAGGGCGCTTGCCGGCGGGGCACGCATCGTTCAGTACCGCAATAAATCCGCGAGTGCCGAGCTGCGCCGCGAGCAGGGTGCGGCGCTGCTTGCGCTCTGTCGTGAAGCGCACGTTCCCCTCGTCATCAACGACGACCTGGATCTCGCCAGAGGGATCGGTGCAGACGGCCTGCACGTGGGCCGCGAGGACATCTCGATCGCGGCTGCGCGCGCACAGCTAGGTAAAGACAAGCTGCTCGGGGTTTCCTGCTACGACAGACTTGAACTGGCTCTCTCCGCGCGGGAAGCCGGTGCAGACTATGTCGCCTTCGGAAGCGCGTTCCCTTCCGCGACGAAGCCTGGAGCGACGCGTGCGCCGCTTTCGCTTTATCGCGAAGCGAAAGGGCACCTCGGTTCGCCCGTTGTGGCGATCGGAGGCATTACGACCGAGAACGCCCGTTCCGTCATCGAGGCAGGCGCCGACGCCGTTGCGGTGATCAGCGCACTGTTCGATGCGCCCGACATCGAGGCGACCGCGCGCAGCTTCAGTCGCCTTTTCGACCGGAAGCCCCCATGAGCAAGAACGAATCGCTGTTTGCGCGCGCACAGAGAACCATCCCCGGCGGGGTCAACTCCCCGGTGCGCGCGTTTCGCGCGGTCGGCGGCACGCCCCGCTTCATCGTGCGCGGCAAGGGCAGCCGCATTTGGGACGCCGACGGTCGAGAATACCTCGATTACGTCGGCTCTTGGGGACCGCTCGTTCTCGGGCATGCGGACCGGGAGGTGGTCGCCGCAGTGCTGACCGCGGCGGGGCGCGGACTTTCCTTCGGCGCCCCGACCGAGCCCGAGACCGAGATGGCCGAGGAACTCGCGCGGCTCGTCCCGGGACTTGAAATGGTGCGACTGGTCAACTCCGGAACGGAGGCAACCATGTCGGCGCTTCGGCTCGCGCGCGGAGCCACCGGCCGTAGCCGCATCGTGAAGTTCGAGGGCTGCTATCACGGACATGCGGACAGCCTGCTCGTCAAGGCTGGTTCGGGCGCGCTCACGTTGGGCAATCCGAGTTCGGCCGGGGTCACGGCCGAGACCGCAGCACAGACGCTCGTTCTCGACTACAACGATGTGGCAGGCCTTGACGCCGCGTTTCACGAGCTCGGCGATTCGATCGCCTGCGTCATCGTCGAGCCGGTCGCCGGGAACATGAACCTGATTGCGCCGCGACCCGGGTTTCTGCAGCGTATGCGGGACCTATGCACACGCCACGGGGCCGTTCTGATTTTTGATGAAGTGATGACGGGCTTTCGCGTCGGGCTGCAAGGCGCCCAGCAGCTCTACGGAGTGCAAGCGGACCTCATCACGCTAGGGAAGATAATCGGCGGGGGGATGCCCCTGGGAGCATTCGGTGGTCGCCGCGACATCATGGGCAAAATCGCGCCGCTGGGGCCCGTGTACCAGGCCGGTACGCTTTCGGGTAATCCGCTCGCCGTAGCCGCGGGACTTGCGACCCTCAAGAAACTCGAGGCGCCGGGTTTCTATGGACGCCTCGCCGCGACGGCGCGCGCGCTCTGCGAGGGCCTCGCATCGGCCGCGCGGAAGCGTGGCATTGCGTTTTCTGTGCAGTCTGTGGGAGGCATGTTCGGTCTGTATTTCCGCGCCGCGCCGCCTTCGACCTACGCGGAGGTCATGCAGTGCGATAAGGAAGCGTTCAGCCGCTTCTTCCACGCCATGCTCGAGCGCGGCGTGTACCTTGCGCCGTCGGCATTTGAAGCCGGCTTCGTGTCCGCAGCGCACTCTGAAGCGGACATCGCCGCCACGATCGCCGCGGCCGATGCCGCGTTCGGTTCGATGTCCTAGCGCGCAGCAGGCCGCTGCGCCCGCACGTCACACCAGGAAAAGCGTTGCCAGGCCGAGAAAGATAAAAAACCCGCCGCTGTCGGTGATTGCCGTGATCATGACCGAAGAGCCGAGCGCAGGATCGCGCCCGAGGCGCATCATGGTGAGCGGGATCAGCACTCCCGCGGTTGCGGAAAGCACTAGGTTCAGCGTCATCGCCGCAGTCATTACCAGACCGAGCGACACCTTCTGATACAGCCAATAGGCTATCAGCCCGAGCGCGCTGCCCCAGATAAGGCCGTTCAGAAGCGAAACGCCCAGCTCCTTTGCGAGCAACTTCTTCGCGTGCTCTCCTTGCACTTGACCGAGCGCGATGGAACGCACGATCAAGGTTATGGTTTGGTTGCCCGAATTACCACCGATGCCCGCCACGATCGGCATCAGCGCGGCAAGGGCGACCAGCTTCTCGATCGAGTGCTCGAAGGCGCCGATCACGCGCGAGGCGAAAATAGCGGTGACGAGATTGATCGCCAGCCACGACCAGCGGTTCTTCACGCTCGCCCAGACCGATGAAAACACGTCCTCTTCTTCGCGCAGCCCCGCCTGAGTGAGGAGCTCGCTTTCGCTCTTGCTGCGGATGAAATCGACGACCTTGTCCACCGTCACACGACCGACGAGCTTCCCTTGCTCGTCCACGACCGGTGCGGAAACCAGGTCGTACCGCTCGAAGGCTTTGGCGGCGTCTTGCGCCTTGTCGCCAGACTGGAGCGTGACTACGTCGCTCACCATGACCTTTCCGACGTTGTGCTCGAGCTCGGAGACGATCAGTTTGGACAGGGGCAGCACACCCCGCAAGCGTTCGTCCCGGTCGACGACGAAGAGCTGGTCGGTATGGTGCGGCAGCGCGTCGAAGCGCCGCAGATACCGCGTGACGGTCTCGATCGCGGTGTCCTCGCGCACGCTGACCACGTCGAAATCCATGAGGGCCCCGACGGCATCCTCTGGGTACGACATCGCCGCGCGCAACTGCTCGCGTTCCTCGACCGGCAAGGCTTGGAAGACGTCGTGGATGACCCCTTCGGGCAGGTCCGGCGCAAGGTCGGCGATCTCGTCGGCCTCCAGCTGCTCGGCTGCAGCGACCAGCTCCTGCAAATCCATGCTGCGGATGAGCGTCTCGCGCACCGCATCGGAGGCTTGAAGCAGGATTTCGCCGTCGCGCTCCGCCTTGACGAGGTTCCAGACGACCAAGCGCTCCTCGAGCGGAAGCGACTCCAGCACGTAGGCGATATCGGCCGGATGCATGGAGTCGAGCTTCGAACGAAGTTCGGCGACGTTCTGCCGGTGCACGAGAGATTCCACCAGCGCGTGCTTCGGCATTTCCTGGCGCTCCACCAGGCGCTCGACCAGGCGGTGCCGCCGCAGGAGCTCTTGAACCTCACGCAAGTCGGCCTGGAGGTCTTCGAGCTCCTTCTTCGGGCTGAGGGTTTCGATCATGCGAGCCGGCCCTTCGCCGTGAATGGGTCCCCGGGTTCATCGCGAACAACGCTCGATGCGCCGCGCGCGGCTGCGGCGATTCTAGCAGTCGGCTGTATGATGGCGATAGAAAAATCTCGCCCGACGGCACCCCAACACGCAGCTCCGACGTGACGACTTCAAATCGCTTTGCCGACGACGTGCGCCCCGGGGAGGTTCTCGCCTGGGCGATGTACGACTTTGCCAACTCGGGTTACACCACGGTCGTGATCACCGCCGTGTTCAACGCCTATTTCGTCGCGGTGATCGCAGGCAACGCACCTTGGGCGACTTTTGCCTGGACGGCGGCGTTGTCGGCCTCGTACGCCTTAATTCTGCTGACCGGACCCGTGATCGGGGCCTACGCCGACCTGCGTGCCGCAAAGAAGCGCTTGCTCGTCCTCACCACGGTTGGTTGCGTGATTGCGACCGCTTTGCTCGCGTTCACCGGGCCCGGAACGCTCGCGCTCGCGGTGGTGTTGTTGGTGTTCTCCAACTTCTGCTTCGGCTCAGGGGAGAACCTCGTCGCTGCGTTTCTGCCCGAGCTCGCTCAAGGCGAATCGTTGGGACGGGTATCGGGTTGGGGCTGGAGTCTGGGCTATCTAGGCGGGCTCTTGACTCTCGGCCTGTGCCTGGGCTATGTCACCTGGGCGCAGGCGGACGGCCAGGAACCGCAACAGTTTGTTCCCGTCACGATGCTGATCACTGCCGCGATCTTCACTCTAGCGAGTCTGCCGACTTTCTTGGTGCTCAGGGAGCGGGCCCGTCCGACACCGGCCACCGCCGGCGAAAATCTGGTGCGGCCGGCCTTTGCGCGGCTCGCTCAAACGCTGCGCCAAGCCGTGCGCTATCGGGACCTCGCGCAGTTCCTGGTATGCATCGTGTTCTATCAAGCGGGAATCCAGACGGTCATCGCGCTCGCCGCGATTTACGCGGAGCAGGCGCTCGGTTTCACGACGAAGGATACGATCGTTCTGATCCTAGTGGTCAACGTGACGGCCGCGGCCGGTGCGTTCGCCTTCGGCAACATCCAGGATCGACTCGGGCATGTGCGGACCATTGCTCTCACTCTCGTGCTGTGGATCGCAACGACCTTGATAGCCTGGTCTGCTTCGACATCCGGACTTTTCTGGGTGGCCGCCAATCTTGCTGGACTGTGCCTCGGTTCCTCGCAATCGGCAGGCCGGGCGCTGGTTGGTTACCTGAGCCCCGCTGACAGGCGCGGTGAGTTTTTCGGACTCTGGGGCCTGGCGGTAAAGCTGTCTTCGATTCTGGGGCCGATTACCTATGGCACGGTGACCTGGATGACCGATGGCAACCATCGTCTCGCCATGCTGGCGACCGGCGGATTCTTTGTGGCCGGCCTTCTCTTGTTGGCAGGGATCGACGTCCCTCGCGGTCGACGCGCGGCAGAACGGCTCTAGGAATCGTAGTCACGGGCCTAGGGGACCTGTGCGGCGGACATCTGCGCCAGTATGCTCTCGCTATAGCTCGTCAAATAGGGTGAACTGCGGTTGCGGTCGTAGTAGCGCGGGCGCGGAAGCATCGCAGCGAGGCGCGCAGCTTGCTCGGGTTCGAGACCGGCTGCGTCGACGCCGAAGTAGTGGTGTGCCGCGGCTTCGGCTCCGAAGACGTTTTCGCCCCATTCCGCGACGTTCAGATAGATTTCGAAAATGCGGCGCTTGTCCATGGCGGATTCGAGCATCGCGGTAAGGATCGCCTCCTGCCCCTTCCGCAGCAGACTGCGCTCGCCCGAAAGAAACAGGTTCTTTGCGAGCTGTTGAGTAATAGTCGAGCCACCGGCGACGAATTTCCCGCGGCGCTGGTTCTTGTCCATCGCCCGCTGAATGCCTTCCCAATCGAAGCCCTCGTGATCGACGAACTTTGCGTCCTCTGCAACGATGATGGCACGCTTCAAGTGAATCGAAATTCGTTCGTAACCCGTCCACTTCTGCTCGAGCGCCCTCGGCTTGTTCGGTCCCAAAGCCTCCAGGCGGGCATCCATGACTCGCGTCGTGACAGGATTGTTCTCGACCCAGTACAGGATCTGCGCCAAGAACCAGAACTCGTAGACCGCGAAGGCGGTGACCGCCGTCCCGGCGGTATAGCAGAACATCCTCCACAATGAAACGAGCAGCCTCATTCTGCAGGTGCCTTGCGCTACTTGGGCCGCTCAGCTCGCACCGCAGAAAAGGCACATCCCTTCCTAGTCACTGAAAACCTTATCACCGCGCGCGAAATGCCAGGTGCGCGTGATCACCAGGATGTCGGTTTCCTTGCGAATGTCGCTGGGGAATTTGGCGTAGGGCGCCGCGAGTTGAACGATGCGCTGTGCGGCAGCGTCAAGGATTTTGTATCCGGAGGATCGTTCGAGATCCATCGCCGCCAGCGTCCCGTCCGAGTTGATCGACACCGTGAGCCTGAGGCTGCCGTAGATTCTGCCGCGGGCACTCTCGGGATAGTTGAGATTCCCGATACGCTCGATTTTCTGGCGCCAGTCCTCGACATAGAGTGCGTAGCGAACCTCGGCGGCACGCGCGCCTACGAAGGTTTTGCGCGGACGCTTGTTGTACTCCTCGATCTGACGCGCGATTTGCGCTTCCATCCGAGCAACGATCAAAGCGCTTTCGGCGAGATCCGCTCCAGAGACTTGAGATTTCATCTCGGCCTGCGGTTCGGGCTCTGCCGACGCGATCTCCTTCCGAGATTGCACTTGGGCGAGCAGTTGCCTTTGTCGCGCCTCCAGCTCCTGCACGCGGCGGGTGGCCTCCTTCAAGTCCGAGCCGCGCTCGGTCGGCAGCGTTACCGGAAGGGGGGATTTCGCCCGACGATCTAGCTCGGTATCGCCGCCCCCGTCAAGATTGGACTGGGCGTGGACCTCGGGGTGGGCCGGCCTCGAGCGGGTTTTCGAATTCACCAACACCACTTCGAGCTGCGATGGGCTCAGCCTGTGTAGGGCGTCGGGCAGCCTAAAATGGATCGAGAGCACGATCGCGTGGAGAATGATCGAGATGGACAGCGCCATCGCCAGCACGCGCGAATCGGGATCCAGCCTGGCAAGCGGCTGCGGCCACGCGAGGGCGTTAGAAACGCTCAACTTTCTGACCCCTAAAAGCTTTGCGAATCATAGTATTCTAGGCTCTTTCTCGAGTTTTGTCTTACGTATCCTGCCCGCCGAGCTACTCGATGCCCTTGCAGCGGCGAAATACGCATTTGAGGTCGGCTTCAACGAGGTCGATTTCAGTCACTGCGATTTCAACGCCGGTACCTGGAGCGAGTTCGGGCAACGACGGCACCCTGGCGTAAAGGGGTAAGCCGTCGAACTTGACCAGATTTTCGCGCACCACTTCGGCTCCTGCAATATCGATTGCCTCCTGAAGCAGCCATCTGAGGCACCAGTAATGTTCCATGCGCCGCTGGAATTCGTCGTAGGAAGCATATGTCGTTTCAAAATCATGCACCGCAGCTAGCATGATGTCAGCATTCCGCGAAAACGGCGGCGTGTGCCCGCCGACGAGCGCGAGGAGCTGCCACTGGTTTACCAGATCCACGTATCGGCGCAGAGGCGAGCTCGTCCAGGCATAGTGGCTGATTCCCAGGCCGAGGTGCACCATGGCCGAAGTGGTCATCCTGACCTTTCCGGCCGACTGCACCCGGTAGATCGCCGCGACACCGTGATCGTCGAGCATCTTCCCCCATGTGCTGTTTACCGCAATCATCAGCTCGGCCACCAACTTATCGAGCGGCGTACCGCGACGACGCTCGATGATGTCGATGCGCGCGTTTTCGCCGTGACCATCGACGCGGAAGGTGTAGTCAGGGCGTTCAGGCCCCGAAGAGGATTTGCCGCGCCCCCGCTCGAGGACGCCTGCAAACTTCCAGAGCGTGTTCAGTTCACGCGAATAGGGAATGTCCGCCCGCGACGTTCCGGCAAGAAAGGCCGAATCAAGCTCCTCGACCGCCTGATGGCGCAGGTTCGCCGCAACGCGCACCCGCTCGACGCGGGTGTGCTGGGTCTCGATCGCAAAATCGTCAGTGCGTACATCGAAATAGAGGGAACACGCAGGGCGCTCGGCGCCTTCGGTGAGGGAGAACCGTTCGATCGCTTCAGGCGGCAGCATGGTGATCTTGCGGCCCGGCATGTACACGGTCGAGAGCCGCTCGCGCGCCACGGCGTCGAGCGGCGACCCGGGCGCGAACCCGAGAGCGGGGGCGGCAATGTGAATGCCGACGCGAAAGCGGCCGCCCGCAAGAGGGGTGAGCGAGAACGCATCGTCGATTTCCGTTGTAGCGGTGTCATCCAGGCTGAATGCATCGACCTCAGCGACCAGCAAGCCGCGAGGCTCGGCAATCTCAAGGTTCAAAGGGAAATCCGTTCCCTTGGGAAAGTATTCGTAGAAAAATCGGTTCAGGTGGTAATCGTGGCTGGAGGGCAGCGCCGCGCAACGTTCCATAAGCTTCGCCACCGACAAGCCGGTCTTTGCGCAGGCCTCCTCGAGTGCCCTGGTCTCCGCGCGGTTGCGATCAGGCTTGTACAGGAGCTGTTCCCGGAGCGGCCGGAACTCTGCCGGAAATGCGCCGTGCTCGAGCTGCTCAGCCCAGGCTGAAACCTGGACTTGCTGTTGCTTCTTCCTTTCGATGCCGACTAGCGCCGCGCGCAAGGTTTCGGGCGGCGCAGCCCGATAGCGCCCCCTGCCTTTCCGGTAAAAGTACATCGGCGCCGAGTGCAGCTTCACCAGAATACCAGCTGCCTCAACGGCTGAAGGCTCTCGGCCACAGTATTCGTGCGCGAGGTCGGCGAACCCGAATTCCTCCGTGCCACAGCATTGCCACAGAAAATCCGCGTCGATGCCGCCGGCCAGCGCCTCGGCTTGTGCGAGCAGATCCGCCGCGCTCGGTTCCGGAAATCGCAATAGCACGTCCTTCGACTTGATCTTGGCTCGTTTCCCATGCGGCGCTTCGACCTGAAGCGCGTTGTCGCTATCGGCGAGCACCGTGGCGACCTTGAACGCACCGCTGTCTTCGTAGAGAACGTTCACGAGATGGAGCCAAACGGGAAAGAGCCGCGTCGCGCCGGCCCGATGAGTGCGATAATTATACCGCAGCATTCCTCCCGCTTACGCTGACGAAGACGCCAAATCACCCATCAATGGCAAAGATCGAATCGATTGCCGTAGCAACCGTCCGGGTTCCGCTGGACAACGTAACGAGTTTCGCCACGCGCACGGTTACGGCGCGCGATTACGGGCTCGTTAAAGTGAGTGCGGGGGGCGTCGAGGGCATCGGATTCTGTTACGCAGGCTCTTCCGGGGGGGGGCTCGTCGCGCAGGCCGTGGAGCAGCTGCTTGCGCCGGGCCTGCTTCACAGCGAAAGCCTGCTCGTTGAAGGCCTGTGGCAGCGCATGTTCGAGGAAACGTTGCTGCAAGGACGCGCCGGCAGCGTCATGCGCGCGATCTCGATCCTGGACTGTGCGCTTTGGGACTTGAATTCGCGCGCGTCCAAGCTTCCGCTTTACAAATATCTCGGCGCCGCGGTGGATGAGGCCGTGCCGGCGTATGCAAGCGGCGGCTACTATCTCCCCGGCAAGACGCCGAGAAAGCTCGGCGAGGAAATGGCGGGCTACGCAAAAGCCGGTTTTCGTGCAGTGAAGATGAAAGTGGGGCGGCTTTCGCCCAAGGAGGAGGAAGCGCGCGTGAAAGCGGCGCGCGACGCGATTGGACCCGATGTCGAGCTGATGCTGGATGCGAACAACGCCTGGCACGATTTGCCTACGGCCATGCGCTACATCGAGCGCTTCGAACTCTACGACCCGTATTGGATCGAGGAACCGTTTTTCCCCGACGACATCGACAACCACGCGCGCCTGACCAAACTCACGCGTGTCACTGTTGCCACGGGCGAGATCGGCAGCGGGCGCTGGCACTTCAAGGAAATCCTCGATAAGGGCGCGGCGCAAATCTTGCAGACGGACGCTTTGGTATGCGGCGGGGTTACGGAGTGGAAAAAAATTGCTGCTACTGCGTCGAGCTACGGCGTCACCGTGTGCCCGCACTGGTTTCATGACTTGCACGCGCACCTTGTGGCGGCAACGCCCAACGCGCGCTACGTGGAGTTCTTCCCCGACGACCAAGTGCTCAATTTTCGGCGCCTCATTGATACTCAGCTCAAGATGAGAGACGGCATGCTGATTCTGCCGAAGACGCCGGGCCTCGGGTTTGGATTCGATGAAAAAGCGGTAGCGCGCTACGGGCTCGAAGACGGAAAGGGGGTCTGGAAGGTGCTGAAGTTGAAGTAGTAGTACTCAATTCATTCCGGCAAATTCCAGTATCAGAGGGATTTGTCCGGGAAAGCTCGCAAGGCTGTGGTCTCCACCTTGCACCACGACCTGTTTGGCGCCTCTGTATTTTCTTACTGCTGCTCGGTAGTCGAGCACTTCGTCCCCGGTTTCGACGAGCAACAAATAGCGCTCGGGGCGCACTCGGCTCACGATCAGTTCCTTCCATTGTCGCAGGTGCTCTTCGCCGAGTTCGTAGCCCTCGCCGCCGTGAAAGGCCTGTTGCGGGCCGAGGTAGGCGCGCAGGCCCACGTGCGGGTCGATCGCCGGATTGATCAGCACCGCGCGCACGTCGTGCTTCTCCGCAAGCCAGGTCGCATAGAATCCGCCGAGCGAGCTTCCGACTAGCGTGATTTTCTCCCTGGGCCGTTGCGCCATTTCGGCCTCAACGACCCCCAATGCGAGATCCGGTCGGTGAGGCAGCTGCGGGCAGACGAACTCGACGCCCTTGCCCCGCTCATCGAGGTATCGCTTCAAATACTGTGCCTTGGCCGACTGCGGCGAACTGTTGAATCCGTGAAGGTAGACGATCATGCTCCGGTCGCCGGGGCCGCCCGTGCGGAGAGCGAAGCGAGCAAGCGCTCGTGGATACCCCCGAATCCCCCGTTCGACATGACAAGCACCTGATCGCCGGGCTGCGCCTCGGCGACGATCGCCCCGACAAGCCGCTCTAGGTCGCTCTCGATGGTCGCGCGACGGCCGAGTGGCGCGAGCGCGGCTGCGACATCCCAGCCGAGGTTCGCGTTAAAGCAAAAAATCCTGTCCGCTTGCTCGAGACTGGCAGAGAGGCGGTCTTTCATTAGACCGGCCCTCATGGTGCTGGATCGGGGCTCGAGGACGGCCAAAATGCGCGCCCTTCCCACCTGGTCTCGCAAGCCTGAAACCGTTGTCGCGATGGCCGTCGGGTGATGGGCGAAGTCATCCCAAACGGCGACGCCCGCGACCGTACCCCGCAGTTCCATGCGGCGCCGGACGCCCTTGAAGCCCGCGAGGGATTCGATGGCCTGCGCCGGATCGACGCCGGCCGCCTGCGCCGCAGCGACCGCCGCAAGCGCATTCTGAAGGTTGTGCTCGCCCTGAAGGTCCCAGCGGAGCAACCCGACGGGCCTGCCATGGTCGAATATTTCGAAACAGCCCGTGCCGACCGCATTTACGCTCCAGCCGTCGCCCACGCCAAACCGTTCCACCGCGCTCCAGCAGCCGCGAGCGAGGACGCGGTCAATCGCAGGGTCGGCACCGTTGACTATGAGTTTGCCGGATCCGGGTATCGTTCTGACGAAATGATGGAATTGAGTCTCAATCGCTGCAAGATCGGCGAAGATATCGGCATGATCGAACTCTATATTGTTCAAAACCGCTAGCCTGGGCCGGTAGTGGACCATCTTGGAACGCTTGTCGAAGAAGGCGGTATCGTATTCATCAGCTTCGATCACGAAATCGGGTCGTGCTCCCAACCTGGCCGATACGCCGAAGTTGATCGGAACGCCGCCAATGAGGAACCCCGGGTCGAGTCCCGCATCCTCCAGAATCCAGGCAACCATGGAGGAAGTGGTCGTTTTTCCATGTGTCCCCGCTACGGCAAGCACGCGCTTGCCGGACAGAGCATTTTCAGCGAGCCATTGCGGGCCGGAAACATAGCGGTCGCCTCGATCGAGTATGGCCTCCATCAGCGGGTTGCCCCGGCTCACGACATTCCCGATTACCCACATGTCCGGATTCAAGGCCGTTTGATCGGCACCGTACCCTACGGTCAACTCGATGCCCTCCGCTTCGAGTTGTGTGCTCATCGGAGGGTAGACATTGGCGTCGCATCCGGTCACTCGATGGCCGGCGACTTTGGCGATCGCCGCAATGCCACCCATGAAAGTGCCGCAAACGCCGAGTATATGGATGTGCAAGGGGCGGGCAGGCACGCCGGGGAAGGTCGCAGGCGCGGCTGAAAAAGGGAATGATTCTAGCCTACTTCGCTGCGTTTTCCGGCTGCGGTATCATGGTCCGACTCCCGCCCGCTCTTCTCCATGCCGAAAGAAAGCAAGTTCAAGCAGCAGCAAATGCGCGTGCGCATAGCTGCGGCCGCCGCGCGCATGATGGCCGAGGACGGGCTCGATGATTTTGCCCTCGCCAAACGCAAAGCCGCCCGGCAGCTGGGGGCAGAGGACACCCAGGCGCTGCCGAAAAACGAGGAGATCGAGGTGGAGCTGCGGGCCTACCAGTCGCTCTATCAAGGCGAGGAGCAGCGCGAGCGCATCCACTACCTGCGCGAGTGCGCACTCGAGGCAATGCGACTGCTTGAGCAGTTCCGCCCTTACCTCGCGGGTGCGGTGCTGAAGGGCACGGCCGGGCGATATAGCGATATCGACCTGCAGCTGTTCACCGATGATGGCAAGGCCGTCGAGCTTTTCCTCTTGAACCGCAATATTGCGTACGATGTTTCCGACCACCGCCACTTCGCGGGCGACCAGGCGCGTGCCGTGCCGGTGCTGAAGCTCGATTGGCAAGGGGTGCCGGTCAATCTGGCGATCTACACCCTGAAGGAAGAGCGCAGTACGCTAAAGTCGACTTTGGCTGGCCGTCCGATCGAGCGCGCCGGGATTCAAGCGGTCGCACAACTGCTCTCCCAAGGCGGCAACTGAGGGGTTCGTCTACGTCCCCGGGTCTGGGAGCAAGAAAACCCGGCAGATTGCGCCGTTTCGAGCAAAATACGGGCTCTTCCGGTGGAAAAACGTGTATCGAACAGAACCGAAATGTCCACATCACGTGGTCATTTTACGTTAACTGCATTGATCGCTTTGGGTTTGGTTGGGGGCCGGCCTGACGCTCTGGCTGCTTGATCGCTCTGTTAGCTCTCGGCGGTGACCACCGGCTTTCCGACCGCACGAACTCTCTCATCTGTGTTCGAACTACGCCGAACACTAGACAAGTTCCGACATCGGCCCCAAACTCCCTTCATGTCCAAGCCAAAGCGCGCGTTGGGCGTACGCTCGCAGACATCAAGAAGAATCCTGATCATTCACGGGCCCAACCTCGACTTGCTGGGTACCCGCGAGCCCGGGATCTACGGAAAGGAATCTCTTGCGAGCATCAACAAGAACCTCAGTCGCATCGCAAAGCGCGAGGGAACCGCTCTGGAGACTTTTCAAAGCAACCATGAGGGAGCTTTGATAGAACGCGTGCATGCGGCCAAGAACCAGGGAATTTCGTGGATCATCGTCAATCCCGGAGGCCTGACTCACACCAGCGTGGCGTTGCGCGACGCTCTGGCAGCGGTCGCGATTCCGTTTCTCGAGGTGCATCTGTCGAACATCTACTCCAGGGAACCGTTCCGGCGCCATTCGTACTTTTCCGACCTCGCCGTGGGTACGATCTGCGGACTGGGAAGTCGAGGATACGAGTTCGCGCTGCAGTTCGCCTTGCACTCAAACTGATAGCTCGTTTCGGGGTCGTCCGAGACCCTCGAAACCTCGCGGAAACCGGCGTTCGTGTCCGGGCCGGAAGGAGGACAGCATGGACTTGCGAAAGCTGAAAAAACTGATCGACCTCGTCGAAGAGTCGGGAATCGCCGAACTGGAGATCACCGAGGGCGAGGAGAAGGTCAAGATCGTGAAAGGCGGCTCGGGAGGAAAGGAGGGCGTTGCCCTTTCCGCGCAGGCCCCGGGGGCGAGCCCGCCCGCCGCTCAGGCGGTGCCCGCCTTGGCAGCCGCGGCGGCTTCGGCTCCCGCCTCCTCCCAGGGGGAGGCACCGACATCGCTCGAAGGGCATATCGTCAAGTCACCGATGGTTGGCACTTTTTACCGATCGGGTTCCCCCGGCGCAAAACCCTTCGTCGAGGTTGGAGATACGGTCAAAGCGGGACAGCCCATCTGCATCATCGAGGCGATGAAGCTGATGAACGAGATCGAAGCCGACAAGGACGGTGTGATCAAGGCGATCATGGTCGAGAACGGTCAGCCGGTCGAGTACGGCGAATCCCTGATGATGATCGGCTAGCGTAGCGGGCAGGGGAATCCCCAGGGCCCGTCAAATCATGTTCGAGAAAATTCTGATTGCCAATCGCGGAGAAATAGCCCTGCGCATTCAGCGCGCGTGCCGAGACATGGGCATCAAAACCGTAGTAGTGCATTCCGAAGCCGACAGCGAGGCCAAGTACGTGAAGCTCGCGGACGAATCAGTTTGCATCGGGCCTGCGGCTTCCAGCGCGAGCTATCTCAATATACCGGCCATCATCAGCGCGGCGGAGGTGACCGATGCCGAGGCGATTCATCCGGGCTACGGATTTCTCGCCGAAAACGCGGACTTTGCCGAACGCGTGGACAAGAGCGGCTTCATTTTCATCGGCCCTCAAGCGGAGACCATCCGGCTGATGGGCGACAAGGTAAACGCAAAGCAAATCATGGAGAAGGCCGGAGTGCCGTGCGTCCCCGGTTCGGACGGACCCCTGCCCGATGCCCCGGAGGAGGCGCTCAAGATAGCCAGAAAAATCGGTTACCCGGTCATCGTAAAGGCTGCGGGTGGGGGCGGCGGCCGAGGCATGCGTGTCGTGCACACGGAAGCCGCGCTCAAGAGTGCAATAAGCGTCACGCGGGCGGAAGCCGGGGCGGCCTTCGGCAACGCCACGGTCTATCTCGAAAAATACCTCGAGAACCCGAGACACATCGAGGTGCAGGTGCTCGCCGACAGCCACAAGAATGTGGTCCATCTCGGCGAGCGCGATTGCTCCATGCAGCGACGGCACCAGAAAATCATGGAGGAGGCCCCGGCACCCGAGCTTACGTCGAAGCAGCGCACGCGCATCGGCGAGCGCTGCATCGAGGCCTGCCGCAAGATCGGCTACCGCGGAGCCGGCACGTTCGAGTATCTCTACGAAGAAGGTGAGTTCTACTTCATCGAAATGAACACGCGCATCCAGGTCGAACATCCCGTGACCGAAATGATCACGGGTGTCGACATCGTCCAGGAGCAGATCCGCGTCGCCGCAGGCGAGAGGCTGTCCGTCCGTCAGAAAGACATCGACTTCCGCGGCCACGCGATAGAGTGCCGCATCAATGCCGAGGATCCGTTCCGTTTCACTCCGTCGCCCGGGCGCATTACGTCTTATCACCCTCCGGGGGGGCCCGGCATCCGGGTCGATACGCATATTTACCAGGGCTACACCGTGCCGCCCAACTATGACTCGTTGATCGGCAAAGTCATCGCCTATGGGGAGAACCGCGACCAGGCGATCCGGCGTATGCGCATCGCGTTGTCCGAAATGGCAATCGAAGGCATCCAGACCAATATCCCGCTGCATCAGGAACTCTTGCTCGACAACCGCGTCATCAAGGGAGGGGTGAACATCCACTACCTCGAGCAGAAGCTCGCCCAACAAAAGAAACGCGATGCCGCAAGGTAGAGGGTCGAACGCGTGACGTTCACCGCGCTCGTCCTGGTTGTTGAGGCAGAGGAGCTTGACCCCCTCTCCGATGCGCTGCTCGATGCGGGTGCGCTATCAGTAAGTTGTGAGGACGCTAGATCGGAGCCTGCACCGGACGCACCACACTTTGATGGTTCTGGCGAGTCTGTGTCCTGGGCCCGGGTGAAGCTCACCGCGCTGTGCAAAGTCCGGCCCGACCCCGAACAATTGCTCCTGCGCGCGTGCAAACTAGCGGGTATCCCCGTACCGGTTCACGAGCTGCGCAGCGTTCCCGACGAGGATTGGGTCGCGAAATCGAGGGAACAATTTGGCCCGATCCGAGTTTCGGCGCAGCTGTGGATCGTGCCGACCTGGCTCGCACCACCAGAGCCCGATGCGCTCAACCTCGTACTCGATCCTGGGCTCGCGTTCGGTACCGGCGCCCATCCGAGCACGCGCCTGTGCCTGCAATGGCTCGAGCGCAGCATCGCCGGCGGGGAAACGGTTCTCGACTACGGCTGCGGTTCCGGTATATTGACGATCGCTGCCCTAAAGCTGGGCGCGCGCCACGTGGTCGGCGTGGACATCGATCCCGACGCCGTACGGACGGCCCGAGCCAACGCCCGGCGCAACGATGTTGCCGGCGAATTCCTCGAAGGTTGCACGCCGCTTACGTTCACCGCAGATGTCGTGATCGCCAACATCCTCGCCAATCCGTTGAAGGTGCTCGCTCCGATGCTCGCATCACGATGCCGGCGCGGCGGACAGATTGCGCTCTCGGGAATTCTGTCGGACCAAGCAAGCGAAGTCGAGAGCTGCTACTCACCCTGGATCGCGTTCGCGCCGCCCGCCGAGGCGGAGGGCTGGGTGTGCCTCTCGGGGGTAAGACTGTGAGCATGATCACGCGTTGCCCGACTTGCGCGACGGCGTTTCGCGTAACCGAGCCACAGCTTCGTGCGCGCGCGGGCCAAGTCCGCTGCGGGCGGTGCGGAGGTCTTTTCGATGCGCTTTCCGCGTTGAGCCCGGATCCGGCTAGCCGCCCCGGCCGGGAGGACGCACAGGCTCCTCCGATCTCAGCCAGCATGGCGGTCCTGCTCGACACCGACAGGGATGTGTCGTTTGACTTCGGTCCGCAGTCGCGGCCGCGCCCGAGCCGGCTGTGGTGGGTCGCGAGCGGGTTTCTATTGCTCGCCCTCGTCGTGCAAGGCGGCTATCTGTACCGGGGCGAGATCGCAGTGCTCCTTCCCGAAGCAAAGCCCCTCGTCCAGCGCATCTGTGCCGAGTTCGGGTGCGATGTGCCGCTACCGCGCCGCGCGGAGTTGCTGAGTATTGAGTCTTCCGACCTTCAGGCGGACATCGCTCATCCCAGCGTGATGGTCCTTACGGCTACGCTTCGGAACCGCGCCGGCTTCATCCAAGCGTTCCCAGCTTTGGAGCTGAGCCTCACCAGTACCCAGGGCGAGACCGTCGCGCGGCGCGTATTGACACCCAAGGACTACGTACCCCAGAGCACACGTTCGGAGCCCGGGTTCGCTGCCGGAAGCGAGCTGCAGATTCGGGTCTACATCGAAGCTGCGGCGCTCAAACCCATCGGCTATCGGCTCTACTTGTTCTACTTGTAGAAACCCATGCGCATTCTGATCTGCGGCTCGATCGCGTACGACAACATCATGGTATTCCGAGGCCGTTTCCGGGAGCACATCCTTCCCGAACAGATCCACATATTGAACGTGGCATTCCTCGTTCCCGAGCTGCGGCGCGAGTTCGGAGGTTGCGCGGGCAACATCGCCTATAACCTGAGGCTCCTGGGTTCTGACCCGCTGGTCATGGCTACGGTAGGAGACGATTCCCTGCTCTATTTTGAGCGGCTCGAACGGCTCGGCATCAAGCTGGATTTCGTGCGCCAGGTGCCCGATACCCTCACCGCGCAGGCATTTATTACAACCGATCTCGAAGACAACCAGATCACTGCCTTTCATCCCGGGGCGATGAATCACTCGCATCTGAACAATATCACTGGAGAGTTGGATGTGGGCCTCGCGATCATCGCACCCGACGGACGCGAGGGCATGCTGCAGCACGCGCGCGAGCTTGCCGGACTCGGTATTCCGTTCATGTTCGACCCCGGCCAGGGATTGCCCATGTTCTCCGGTGAGGAGCTGCTCGCTTTCGTGGAACAGGCGAGCTACGTGGCCGTCAACGACTACGAAGGCCGGATGCTCGAGGAGCGGACCGGCCGCAAGCTCGAGGGAATGGCACAAGAGCTCAAGGCACTCGTTCTCACCCGTGGCGCAGAGGGGTCTATCATCTACGCCGACAGCCAACGGATCGAGATTCCCTGCGTCAGGGCAGCGGAAGTGGTCGATCCCACCGGTTGTGGTGATGCGTATCGCGCCGGTCTTCTTTACGGCCTTGCAGCGGGTTTCGACTGGCTGAAGACCGGAAGGCTCGCCGCGTTGATGGGTGCAGTCAAGATCGCATCGCGTGGTGGCCAGAATCATTCCCCGACCCTCGATGAGATCAAGGACCTGTTCCGCCGAAATTTCGGGTCCGATCTTTGAAGGCGGCAAACCGCACTCCGGTCGTGCTGCGCCTGCTTCGCCTGACAAGGCTCGTGCTCCATCTGCTGCGCGGCCTCGCCATCGCGTGGCTGCTCTACCCGAAACTTTCCGAAGAAGAAAGACAAGTGGAAAAGCGCCGTTGGTCGCGCACGCTGCTCTCTATCCTTGCCGTGTCCGTGCGCGAAAGGAATGCCCCGAAGGAGCTTCCCGATCGCTGCATGCTGGTCCTCAATCACATCTCCTGGGTCGACATCTTCGTCGTCGACGCCAGATTCCCCGCCACTTTCATAGCCAAATCGGAAATCCGCAACTGGCCGATGGTAGGTTGGTTGAGCACGCTGGTCGGCACGCTGTACATCGAGCGCGGCAAGCGCTCCGAGGTGCGACGCGCCCGCCAGATAATCGCCGCTGAGATCGAGCGCGGCACTCTGATTGCGGTTTTTCCAGAGGGAATCACAACTTTCGGGCGGAGCCTGGAGCGCTTCCACTCTGCGCTATTCCAGCCGGCAATCGATGCGGGGGCCACGTTGCAGCCGGTGGCGCTGCGCTATCTCGATTCCGCCGGCCGGCACACGGATGCCGCCGGCTATGTCGGGGACACCTCGCTCCTCGAAACGATCTGGACCATCGTCTCGACGCGTCACATGGTCGCGGAGTTCAATCTTCTCGCGCCGATTTCCGTACGGTCACAGACGCGGCGCTCGCTCGCAGAAAGGGCCGAGGCCGCTATCGCCGGCGCCTTGGGCGTGCCCGCCCCGAACGCAGCTTCACGCGCGCAGCATCGGTGAGGCAAGGTACCTGGTACAAACGCCGATCGTCCAGGCGAACCGCACTGAGCTTCCCGCCCCAGACGCAACCGGAGTCGAGGGCGAGGAGATTGGGCGCAATGCGCAAGCCGAGCGCCGACCAGTGCCCGCATACCAAGGTGTGATCAACGCTTTTCCTGCCCGGCACCTCGAACCACGGAAGGTAGCCGGGGGGAGCTTCGGCCGTCTCGCCTTTCGTGCGGAACTCCATTACGCCTTCAGGAGTGCAAAAACGCAGACGGGTCATCGCGTTGACGATGACCCGCAGCCGGTCGATCCCGCGCAGCTCGTCGTTCCAGCGATCCGGGAGCGAGCCGTAAAGTTGCGCGAGAAATTCCTTGTGCCGGGGTCCGCGCAGTTCCGTCTCGACTTCTCCGGCGAGTGCTTTCGCCGTGGCGATGTCCCATTGCGGCAGGAGCCCGGCGTGGACCAGAGCGTAGCCTGCCGCCACGTGCGCCATCGGCCGGTTTCGCAGCCAGTCGAGCAAGCCGTCGCGGTCGGGCGCGGCGATCACGTCTCCAAGAGTATCGTCTTCGCGAGCCTTGACGGAGCCCTGAGCGAGCGCCAGCAGATGCAGATCATGGTTGCCGAGCACGGTCACCGCGCCATCACCCAGATCACGCACGAAGCGCAGCGTGGCGAGCGAGGCCGGGCCCCGGTTGACGAGATCGCCCACGAACCACAAGCGATCTGTCGCACGATCGAACCCGAATGCGCCAAGCAGAGCCTGCAGCTCTTCGAAACTGCCCTGAACATCGCCGATCGCGTAGGTAGCCATAGCAGTGAGCGCTCCGAGAAGGAGCCGTCAAGACCGCGCCTCGAACCGATGTAATAGAATGGCGCCGCTCAACCTTTTATCGAACCGATCATGGCTGAGAAGTTTTCCAAATCGCTCTTTGGCAACCTAAAAAAGATGTTGCGTCGGGCCCCCGAGAAGCCCTCCGGGCCAGCTCCGAGGAAGCCCTCTGCTTCGAAGGAGGGTGCCCGGAAGCATGCGGCTTCGCCGTCTTCCGCGGCCCCAGCCCCCGATCAAGGGGGCGCCCCGGAAACCCCGGAAGCGAAGTCGGACAAGAAAAAACCCAAGAATCAACCCTGGTACCGGCACCGCCAGCGCTGGTAGCTAACGTCTCAAACGGCCTCGAAGGCCTTGTCCTTGAGCGAAGCAGCGAATCCGTAGAAGACCTCGTGCACCTTGCCCCAGTTCTTCAGCGCCTTCATTCGACCCAGCCAGCGGTTGACGTTCGGATACGCCGAGTAATTGCAACGCAGGATCTCGCCGAGAGCGACGAACGGACTGCCGAAATAATCTGCGATCGTGATCTGCTCGCCGCATAGATATTTCTTCTTCGTCCCGAGCAGGTTTTCATCGAGGATTTTCAGCCACCCTTGCGCCTTTTCCTTGCCCCAGGCGATCGTGCCCGCGTGCGCCTCGTCGCTGCGCCGCTTGTGGTTCGGGAAGATCTGCGGGTAGACCAGCCCGTAGGCGAACTCGCGGCAGACCTGCGTATTGATCCAGTCCATCATTTCGTTCACCTTCGCCCGTGAGTGCAGCTCTTTCGGATAGGCCGAAGAGCCGGTTTTCTCCGCGAGGTACTTGAGAATCGCCGAACTCTCGGTCAAACGGAAATCCCCGTCCTCCAGCACGGGCACCATGCGGTTCGGGTTGATCGCCACATACTCCGGCTGATGGTGCTCGCCCTTCATCAGGTCGACCACACGCAACTCGCACTTGATGTCGTTCTCGGCGATGAACAGCCATACGGGGCGGCTGGTCGTGGATACGGGGTGATAGTAGAGTTTCATGCCGGTTTCTCCTTGCAAACGGTGGGGCGCTACGGGGAAGCTCGTAATCATACCTAAGCCGCAGGATGCGGGTAGCATCCCCTAGATCAGGCGAACAATGCCGCGGAAGACATCGAAAACGCACTCTGCAGACGCCATCGACTGGCCCGCGGCTATCCACAGCGCGCTCAAGTCGCAGCGCGTGCGGCAGGTGTCTTATGTCCCCGATGCAGGTCACAAGCGCCTGATCGAGCTCTGCCATGCAGACAAGGGCATGACGGCCGTGCCGCTCACGACCGAGGAGGAAGGCATCGGCCTCGCGGCAGGCGCCTGGCTTGGCGGAGAGCGCGCGGCGCTTCTCATGCAGTCGAGCGGGGTAGGCAATTGCGCGAACGTGCTCACCCTCGCCGCGACCTGCGGTTTTCCGCTGCTGATGCTGGTCACCATGCGCGGCGAGACGGGCGAACGCAATCCCTGGCAGGTTCCCATGGGTCAGGCGACGCCGGAAGCGTTGCGCCTCGCCGGCGTGTGCACGTTGCGCCTGGAGCGCGCCGAAGACGCGAGCGCGGTTGCAAATACCGCGGCGAAGGTCGCTTTCGAAGAACAAAGCGCAGTGGCACTCCTCATCTCGCAGCAGCTGATCGGCGTGAAATCCTTCGAGGAAAAGCGGTGAATGCGCTCAATCGGCGCGATGTCGTGGCGTCGCTCCTGGAGCGGCGCGACGGGTTGCTGGTCGTCGCTGGACTCGGAGCCCCTGCCTGGGATTGCACCGCCGCCGGCGATCATCCGCTCACCTTTCCGCTGTGGGGCGCAATGGGGTCGGCGTGCATGATCGGCCTGGGCCTTGCGCTCGCGCAGCCCAAACGCCGCGTGCTCGTCGTCACCGGTGACGGCGAGATACTGATGGGCTTGGGGAGCCTCGCCACCATCGGTGCGCAGCGTCCGGGCAACCTCTCCGTCGTAGTGCTCGACAACGAGCGCTACGGGGAAACCGGCATGCAGAAAACGCATACTGCTTACGGAATCGATCTCGCGGGAGTCGCTTGCGCGTGCGGGTTTGCCGACTCCCGCCTCGTCCGCACGAACGCCGGGATTGCGGCCGTGCGCTCGGGCGTCTACCGGGGCAGAGGTCCGCTCTTCTTTCAGATAAAAATAAGACCTGATGCTCTACCGCTCGTCCTTCCGCCGCGGGACGGCGCCCATCTCAAGCATCGTTTCCGCGAGGCGCTGCTCGGGGAGAAGGCCGCCGCGCAGTGACGGCGGCACGCCCGACTTTCACTGTTCCATTGCGCTCGCGGCAAACGCCTCCTCGAGCGCGACCGGCCGCGGAGTAAGCCCCTGCTCGTGCGAGTAGCTCGCCGCGGTTTCGAGCACCTTGCGGTTGGCTTTGATGCCGTGCCGCACGAGCTGCACGCTCAGCGCCTCTTTCGCTTCCCCGGACAGCAGCCCCGCGGCGCAATGATACTCGGCATGCTCCAGGCGTTCGCGGTTCGCGATCTCATTGGCGCGCTCGAACGCCTTGTAGAGATTCAGGACGATCCAGGGGTGCTTTTCGACGATCTCCTTCCGGATCACCATTCCATGGTTGATGGGGAAGATGCCGCTCTTGCGGTAGTAGCGGATGCCTTCGGCGAGCGGATCGGGAAAAAGCGGCTTGATCGCCGGATGATTCCACAGGTCCGCGGTACTCCGGTCGACGAGATTGGGATTCACGATGTAATGGATCGCCGCCTCGAGCTCTCCGGAGAGCATCATCGATCCGATGTTTTTCTCCGGCGGGATCTGGTTGATCGTCACCCCGGGCGGCGGCGAGAAGCCGATCGCGCCGCGGTGGCTGTGCGAAGGAGGGCGCTCCATCCAGAACTGCATGTCCTTCGGCGCAACGCCGAACTCGTGCTCGAGTACGCCCCGCGTCCAGAGCGCTGCGGTCTGCTGGTATTCGGGCACGCCGACACGCCGTCCCTTCAGGTCGCCGGGCCGATGGATTCCGGAATCCCTTCTCACCAGGATCTCGGCATGGAAAAACTTTCTCGTCGTAAAAATCGGAAGACCGGCCCAGCGGTCGTCGCCCTTCGACCTTGCCATGATCAGCGAGGAAAACGACATCTCGGAGACGTCGAAATCGGCGAAGCGCAACTGCCGCCAGAAGAGTTCCGACGGATGCACGGAGCTCGGTATGAGCGTGATCCCGTCCGGCTTCACCCTGCCGTCGAAAATCGGCCAGGTTCTTGGATTCGAAGCCATCGCGATGCTGATGGGAATGTTCATGGCCGTCCTCGACTGCGAGAGTGTACCGGGAAATTATCGCGCGGGAGCTGACACGAAGCCGGGCTCTGCCATAGAATGAAGGGCGAGATTTCGCGGGAAATCCCATGGCGGACCTGAGCAACTGGGCGTTTCCGCCCGAGATGCAGCCCAATGCCGAGGAGTTGCGCTTCGACCTGGAGGCGGCGCTCGACTCGATGGTGCTCTTGCGTTCCGAGGTTCCGGAGGACGCCTTCACCGCCGGGATCCTCGGTACCGAGCGGATCGGCAACGGTGTGGTCATTCGCGACGATGGACTCGTGTTGACGATCGGCTATCTGATCACCGAAGCGACGACCATCTGGCTGAACACGAACAAGGGTGCGGCGGTCGCGGGTCATCCGCTTGCCTATGATCAGGCGACCGGCTTCGGATTGGTGCAGCCCCTGGGCAAGCTGGCCGCGCCGACGCTCTCGCGGGGTACTGCGGCTTCTTGCCGCGTCGGCGACGACGTCGTCGTCGCCGGTCACGGCGGCCGCAAGCATGCGCTCAAGGCCAAGCTCATCGCGAGGCGGGAGTTCGCCGGCTACTGGGAGTACGTATTGGATGATGCGCTCTTCACCACGCCGGCGCATCCCCACTGGAGCGGCGCAGCCCTGATCAGCGCGGGCGGGCGGCTGCTCGGGATAGGCTCGCTGATGGTTCAGGAAGAATTGGGCGGCCGCACGGTGCAGGGAAACATGATCGTACCGATCGACTTGCTCGAGCCGATCCTCGAGGACCTGCTGAAGCTCGGCCGAGCGCGGCGCCCCGCCCGCCCCTGGCTCGGCCTCTATGCGACCGAAGTCAAAGGACATGTCGTGGTTTCGGGGCTCGCGGGCGGCGGGCCCGCAGAACGCGCCGGTGTGCAGGTGGGCGACATCGTGATCGAGGTCGCGAGCGGACGGGTCAGCGGGCTTGCCGACCTGTTCCGGAAAATCTGGAGCACCGGCTCCGCGGGGGTCGAAGTCCCGATGACCCTGGTGCGCGAGGGCTCCGTATCCCGCGTTCGCGTGCCCTCGGCCGACCGTCAGGATCTTCTCAAGAAGCCTTCCTTGCACTGACCAAGCAACCTCGATCCTTGGAATCGGTCCAACGATCAGTGCGCGGTCGGCCCGGCCAAGCTCGCGTGCAGGAAATGGAGCATCGTGCGATGGAGAACCGACAGCATGATCTGATGCGCAAGCAGATGATCGCCGAGATCGTGGCCGATGCGGTATTCCTCACGGCTCAGCTCGGCAAGTCCGCGTTCGCCCCCCGGGTGATCGAGGCGATGGGCAAGATTCCTCGCCACGAATTCGTGCCTTTGGAACTGCAATCCTATGCCTATCTCAACTCGCCGCTGCCGGTCGGCTACGGCAAGACCATCTCGCAGCCGTTCATCGTCGCGCTGATGACCGATCTGCTCGAGCTGCAGCCGGGGGACGTGACGCTGGAGGTCGGCGCCGGCGTCGGCTACCAGGCCGCGATCCTCTCGGAACTGGTGAACAAGGTCTACAGCATCGAGCTCATCGAGGAGCTCGCGCTGGACACCCGGAAAAGGCTGAGAAACCTCGGTTATCGCAACGTCGAGGTCGGTATCGGCAACGGTTACTACGGATGGAGCGAACACGCGCCTTTCGACAAGATCGTAGTCACGGCCGCTCCCGACTTGATTCCGCCACCGCTCCTCGCGCAACTCAAGCCCGGCGGCAAGATGGTGATCCCCACCGGGATTCCCGACAAGCAGCAGTTGATACTGGTGGAGAAATCCGGGGAGGGCAAGCTCGCCACCCGGGAGGTGCTGCCGGTGCGCTTCTCCGAGCTCGACGAAGGCGACGATTTCGCCGGCGCGGCCTGATATTCGCGTCTCCTTAGGCTACTTCTTGCGCGGCGCAAGGCCGTTGTAGACGATCTCGACGAAGACCTCGGGTTTTCTGAACTTGCCCCATTCCTCGTCGAATTCGCGCGTGGGTTTGGCGTCGATCACCTGCTGCAGCGTCTTGCCCGATTTGGCCATGGGCTCGACCTTCGAGATGACCGTCGCGATCATCTTGCGGTAGGCGAGCACGTCCTTCTTTCCGGAAATTCCGCCGTGACCCGGAATCACCTTGGTCTTGTCGTCGATCATGGGCAGCATCTGGTCGACCGCGCGCAGAATGCCTTTCACCGAGCCGCCGCTCTCGACGTCGATGAAGGGATAGCGGTAGGCGGCGAAGACATCGCCCGTATGGATCACGTTCGCCTTGGTGAAGCGCACGAACGAGTCGCCGTCGGTGTGCGCGGGCGGCAAATGGATCGACGTGACGTCGTCGCCGTTCAGATGAAAGGTTGCCGCCTGGCTGAAGCTGACGGTGGGCAAGGCTGCCTTCGGGTAGGGCGCGTAATTCTGCTTGAGCAGCTGGATGGCCCCGCCGACTGACATCCTTTTGTAGACGTTGTCGTGCGCGATGATGACGACGCCGGCCTTGCCCAGATTCTCGTTGCCCCCGACATGATCTCCGTGCCAGTGCGTGTTCATCAGAAAGCGGACCGGCTTGTCGGAGATGGCCTTCACCGCGGCCAGGATCTTGGGCGTGAGCGGCGCGAACTGGTCGTCGATCAGGAACACGCCGTCCTCGCCCGCCGAAACGCCGATGTTGCCGCCTTCGCCTTCCAGCATGTAGAGGCCGTCGGCCACCTGGGTGGTCTTGATTTGCACCGCGTCGAAATTGCGCTGCTGCGCCCAGGCCGCGGAGCTGAGCGCCGCAATTGCCAGTGCAACCAGTATTTTTTTCACGCTGCCTCCTTTTCGTCGTCCCAAGCCTTGTCCGGAAGCGGCAGCCCGGCGAGGTCCGCCGCGCCGAGCCTTCGATCCGGTTCGATATTCAATGTTTCGAGAATCAGCATCAGCTGGCGCGTGTGCTGCGCCGGATGCCAGGCGGTGCGCTCCAGCACCACGTGCAGTGGGTGCTTGCCGAAGTAGGTGTCCATCACGCGCGAGCAGCTGCGGTCCGGATAGGTTTTCCACCATGCCTGCAGCCGCGCGAGGACGCTCTCGCCGAAGCGCGCGATGTCCTCGCCCGAGCGAAGCGCCGGCGCTTCCTTCATGATCCGCTCGTAGGTCAGCTCGCGGCCGTCCTGCATCGATTCGAGAAATCCCTCGACGATCCGGAACACGTGGTGGCACAGCACGCGGATCGGCCGGTTGCGATTGCGAAAGGGCTTGTCGAGCCACTCCGCCGGAATCTGCCGGATGTAGCGGCAGGCGGCGGGGAGCACGAGCTCGAGCTTCTTCACCAGCTCGTCCGGGCTCAGCCGTTCCTGTACCTGCACCTTCAGGTCGAGGAATTTGATGACGTCGCCGAGCGCCTGCGCGAACACGAACCGGTCGCCGCGCGCGACGACCGGGACGCTGCGCGCGCCGAGCTTGCGCAGCTCCTCCATCCCGGCCGGATTGCCGTGCACGTTGATCGACTCGTACTCCACGCCGCTCTTGGTGAGGAACTCCTTGGTTCGCAAGCAGCTCGTGCACCCGGGTTGCCAGAAGACCTTGACTCTTTCGGCTGAAAGCATGACGGAACTCTCCATTCGGACCCGCGGGATGACCCCCGCCCACGGTAAACAACAGGATAACCCGCATATTCCGACAAATCCACAGGCGCCGGTATGCGAAAATCGCGTCCTCGGTTTCGCCGGAGGGGGCAAATGGTCCGACGATGGATTCTCGTCTTGGCGACTGCAGCGGCCGCAGGCGCCGGCGCGCAGGATTTCCCGAGCCGGCCCGTCAGGATCGTCGTTCCCTGGCCGCCGAGCGGCAACGTAGACATCACGGCACGCACCGTCGCCCCGGCTTTCTCGGAAGCTCTCGGCCAGCAGGTCATCGTCGAGAATCTCAGCGGCGCTGGTGGACGGATCGGCACCGCGGCGGTGGCAAAGGCCAGCGCCGACGGGTACACGCTCCTGCTCGGGTCGAGCGGCACCATCACCTCGGGCCCCGCCGTGTTCAAGAGCATCAGCTACGATCCCCTGAAGGATTTCGTCGCGATCGGCCCGATCCAATCGGTGCCCATCGTGCTCACGGCGGCCCCCAAGACACCGGTGTCGAGCTACAAGGAATTCGTCGCTCTTGCGAACGCGAAGCCGGGGCAGGTGAGCATCGCCTCCGCGGGCAGCGGATCGTCCAATCATCTTGCGATCGAGCTCCTGATGCGCCAGGCGAATCTCAAGCTTCTCCACATTCCCTACAAAGGCAGCGGCCCGGCGATCATCGATCTCCTCGGCAGCCAGGTCGAATCCATGATGGACCAGCTGACCGCGTCGTTGGAGCACATACGAAGCGGGCGCCTGAAGGCGCTCGCGGTCAGCTCGAAAACGCGCTCCGCGCTGCTGCCGAACGTTCCGACGCTCGATGAGCTGGGGGTCAAAGGCTACGAGGCGAGCACGTTCACCGGCCTGTTCGCGCCATCCGGAGTCACCGGGACCGCCGCGGACAAGCTCTACGCCGCGTTGCGCCGCGCGCTCTCCAGCGAAACTGTGCGAGAGCGCTATCGATCGATGGGGGTGGACATCCTGGACATGAGCCGCGCCGAATTCACCGCCTATGTTCGCGCCGATTTCGAGAAGTGGCGGACCATCGCGCGCGAAGGCAACATCGTGGTGGAATGAGTGCGGCGGCGCACGCCCCGTTTCCCTCTCTTGTCTGCATTGGCCGCGCTGGCCGCGTGTGCGGCCGCGGGCTCCGCGGAGCTGGCCACGGTTCGCGTCAGCAGCTTCCCCAACGCCAAGGCGCTCCCCCTGCACGCAGGCGTTGAACGAGGCATCTTCGCGAGGCACGGCCTCGCCCTGCGGCTTTCCTTTACCGAAAACTCCACCCGGCAGCGCGAAGGGCTTGCGGCCGGTGAATTCGACCTCGTGCACGCCGCCGTGGACAACGCCGTCGCCATGGTCGAAACGGCGAAGAAGGACGTGCTGATCGTCACGGGCGGCGACAGCGGCATGAACGAGTTTTTCGTCCAGGCCGACGTCCGTTCGTTCGCCGACCTGCGGGGACGCAAGCTCGTGGTCGACGCACCGAACACGGCGTACGCGATCCAGGCGAAGAAAATCCTGCTCAAGCACGGCTTGAAGGACGGCAGGGACTATACGGTGGTGCCGGTGGGACGCGGCGAGCTGCGCCTGAAAGCGATGGCCGAGAACAGCGACTACGCCGCCGCGATACTCAATCTTCCGTTCACCATCCAAGCCGAGCAACTGGGCATGAAGAGCCTGGGAAATACCGTGGACATCCTCGGGCCCTATCAGGCGAACGGCGCCTTTGCGCTGCGCGACTGGGTCGAGTCGAACGGCCCGCTGCTCGAGCGCTACATCGCCGCCTATGTCGAGTCGCTTCGCTGGGTACGGCGGCCGGAGAACCGCGCCGAGTGCGCGGCGATTCTCATGGACAAGCTGAAAATTCCACGCGAGGTCGCGGAGCGCACCTACCGGCTGCTCGTCGATCCGGTCCGCGGCTTCACGCCGGACGCGCAGTTCGACATGGAAGGCTTCCGCAATCTCCTCGCGCTGCGCGCAGAGATCGAGGGCGGCGGAACCCCGCCGCCCGCCGAAAAATACCTCGACCTTTCGTACTACCGGCGGGCGATCGGCACGCTGGGCAATCGGTGACTCGCGTGGCGCAAATGCCGTGGGCGCTCGCTTTGTTTGCGGCGGCCGCCGCGGCGCAGGATCCGGGCCAGGCCTACCCGAGCGGGCCGCTGCGCATCGTGGTGCCGTTTCAGGCCGGTGGTTCGACGGACATGGTTGCACGCACCCTGGCGCAGAAGCTCAAGGACCGTTTCAATCAGCCGGTGGTGGTGGAGAACCGCGCCGGCGCGAACGGCACGATCGGCGCCGCGCTCGTGGCGAAATCGCCTCCGGACGGGCACACGATGCTGCTCGTCCAATCGGGCTTCGTGTCGAACCCGATCCTGATGAGGAACCTGCCTTACGATCAGGCGCGCGACCTGGCGCCGGTTTCCAGCCTCGCCTCGGGGCCCATGGTGCTGGTCGTGCATCCGTCCCTTCCGGCGAAATCGGTCAAGGAGCTGATCGCATTTGCCAAGTCGCGCCCGGGAGAGCTCAACTTCGGCTCGCCCGGCAGCGGCTCGCTCTCGGACCTTTGCGCGGAGCTGTTCGATGCGATGGCGGGCGTCAAGATGACCCACGTTCCCTACAAGGGGTCCGGCGGCGCCCTCGCCGACGTGCTCGCCGGGCGCGTGCCGGTGTACTACATGAACCTGGTGCTCGCGCTGCCTTACCTGAAGGACGAGAGGCTGCGGGCTTTGGGCGTGACGAGCTCACGGCGATCTGCGGTCACGCCGGAGCTGCCAACGATCGACGAGGCGGGCTTGCCGGGCTATGAGATGAGCACCTGGTACGGACTGTTCGTGCAGGGAGCGACTCCGCGCGGCGTGATCGCCAGACTTCAGGTAGAAGTCGCGCAAATCCTCGATCAGCCCGCGATGAAGGAGCGGATCGCGGCCGACGGCATGACGGTGGTCGCGAGCACCCCTGCGCGGTTCGCCGAGTTTCTCAAGCGCGAAACCGAGAAATACGCGCGCATCATGGAGGCCGCGGGAATCAAGGCGATCGACTAGCGGGTTGTGAAACGGTTCGTGGTGCCAGCAGCCGAACCAGCGCGTAGACAGACACCAGCGGGTCGATCAGATAATCCCAGAGGTTGCGCGATTCGTATGCGCTTGCGAGATACGCAAGCGCCGCAGCGATGACGATAAACGCGATGACATACAGCCTCGCCCACCACGCAGCCAGGGTGACGCACAACAAGACCGTCAGGAATTCGATCGATCCATAGCCTAGCGAATACGGATCAAACGGCGTCCACCCGAGCGCAAACGGGTACAAGAACACGGCGGCTAGTACCCATAGCCAACCGAGTGCGCGCCGATCCCGCTGTCCGATCACGGTTCTCCCGGTGAGCTGCGCGAGGCAAGCCGCGCCGGCCAGGACGAGTGTCGCCGCGCTCAAGTCTCCGGTGACGCCTCGGACGTAGGCGGCGATCGAGAGGTCGCCGATCGGAACGAACACCGCGAGCGCCGCGGCGAGCATGACCGCGTAGCGGGCGCGCAGCGGCAGGCGCCGCAGCCGAATCGCGGTCGCGATGGCGGCGAGGCCGAGCAGCCCGCAGCCCAGAAGACCGGGGATGGCGTTCGCGGAGATCAAGACCTGCCCTCCAGCCAGGCGCGATTGAAACGCACGTGCTTGATGCGGGAACGACCCCAGGTGTAGAGCAGGTGAACATCGCCGGCCCGGTCCTGCATGATCCATGGATAGGAATATTCCCGGACAGGGGCCTGCGCCGATCCGGAATCGCCTTCGAGCCGGTGCACGACTCGCCAGGTGTTCCCGAAGTCCGTCGAGAGCGCGAGCGAGAGGTCCTCGCGATCTTCCTCGGCGTTGTTGAACACGAGCAACAACGGGCCGCCGGAAAGCAACACGCTTCCGATTGCCGCGTTCGGGTTCGGTAATGCCGTCTTGGCGGACGGACTCCAGTGAACGCCGCCATCCGCGGTTCGCACGATCAGGATCCGGTTCGGGGGATCCCCGGAATAGCGCATGAAGCCCACCGCTTCCTTTTCCGATCGCGGCACGATCACCGGCTGCAACGACGACTTCCCCCAGGACAGGCGGGTCTTCCCGATCGCATGGCCCCCGGCGTCCAGGCGCAGGAGCTCGCCGAACTTGCCCAGGAACTCGTGGTACACGGGCAGGCCGACATCGCCGTCGGAAAACAGGAGCGGCGCGCCTTTCACCAGCGTGCTGATATTGAAAAACGGCGATGTAATCAGGCGCCGGGGCGGACTCCAGTTCTCGCCTTCGTCTTCCGAGACCATCAGGTTCACGGCGCTCCCGGCCCAGCCGCCGACCGACACGCTGACGAAATACAGGCACAGGCGTCCCTTCGCGTCGCGGCCGACCACGGGATTGCCCAACTTGCGCAGGGTGCGTTGAAGATGCCTTTGCGCGAATTCGCGGGTGACGACGGCGCGCTCGGGGCTCCAGTCCTTTTGCCGAAGAGAGTAGACGGAGCTGTACAGGGCGACATCGGACGCGCCTTCGCGGCTGCCTCCATACCAGAACGCCCTCAGCCTCCCGCCCGAGATTTCTGCGGCGGTGGCGCTGTGGACCGACGCCGCGCTGCTATTGGGGAGGAGCTGAGCTTCATATCGCGGTGTCGGCGCAGACGCGGCGAGCGTAGCGGCTTGCGGCGGCACAAACCCGGCGGGCGGGGGCGCCGTGAGCACGCGAACGTAGAGACCGCCAAATACCAAGGCCGCCGCGGCCAGCGACCCCCACCTCATCCATCCGGTTGCAACGGTGGGTCCCAAGGGTCAGCGCACCGCAGTGTGGGGTCGAGGAAGATTGTGGTAGAGCAGGTATTTCGAAGTCTCGTAGAGCGCCTCGTGCAGGCGGCGCAGCTCGGCGACCTTTTCCGGATAGCGCTCGTGAACGTCCACCGCAGCCTCCTTCGAGCGGTAACGGAATAGTCTCGCGACATCCGCGTCCAGGCGAAGATAGAACTCGTCGTCGAGCACTCCGGTGTGCTCGATCAGGGAAAAATGCGGATCCTTGGCGCCGAGGCCTAGCAGATCGCGCCCCAGCCCCGTATTGAGATAGGGAACGCCGAGCAGGCCCAAATACGTCGGCAGGGAATCGGGGAGGCTGGCGGTGAAGTCGATGCGCCGGCCCCCCTTGATCAGCGCCGGCGCGTAGATCACCAGCGGCACGTGAAAACCCGTGAGCCTGAGCTGCTCCCAAGGCGTCTGCACGGTGGAAGGATTGCCGTGATCCCCGTACATCACGAACACGGTGTTGCGAAAATACGGCGCCTTCCGCGCCTTCGCGAAGAAAGACTCGAGCGAGAAGTCGAGGTACCGCATGCCGTTGTAGGCCGCGAGGCTGTCGAAGCCGTTGTCATGGAGCGCCGCATCGTCCACTTGCCCGAGCTCGAACCCCCGATGATCGTCCGGGATCGTGAAAGGCCTGTGATTTCCCGCCGTCTGGACGAAGGCAAAGAACGGCTTTTTCTCCTTGCGGAGCACCTCGTCGGCTTTTTCGAACAGAACGACGTCCGATACGCCCCAGCCGTCCGCCTGCGGCGCGTCGTAGTCGCCTTCCTCGAATACGTGCAGGCCCGGGATGTTGTGCGTGAACAGGCCGCGAATGTTGCCCCAGGTCGCACTCCCGCCCAGAAAATAATATTTTTCGTACCCCTCGAGCGCGTTCACCAGCGTGTGCTGATTCACCACCAGCGGATTGCGCGAGGCGGTGGTCGCCCCGTTCACGTCCGGAATGCCGGTGATCATGGTGAACACCGATCGCGGCGTCGGAACCTCCGGCACGAAGAAGTTCGTGAACAGCAGGCCTTCTTTCGCGACCGAGTCGAAATACGGCGTCGCGTTGAGCCGGTTTCCGAAAACCCCCGCCTTGAACGCAGCGAACGATTCCAGGTGAATCACCACTAGGTTGTACTGGGCCGGAGGCTTGCGCGGCGGCGTGACATACCTCGCGAAATCGAGCTTCTCGGGGTCCGGGGTCTTGACTCCAAGCAGCGCAGCCGTGAACGCGTAGTGCTCGCGCACCTTGTCAGTGTCATACGGGAGATTACGATTTTCGGCCGTGTCCATAAGGAACAGGACGGGATTGAGAGCGAGCGCGGCCACGGCTTCGCTCGAGGAGAAATAAGCCTCGCTCCAGCGCAAAGGGTACCGCGACCACTTGCCGTAGATTCCCAGCGCATACAGCGCCGCGAGTGCGCCGATCGCGGCCCGCTTCGGCCACTTTCCCAGCGGCGGGCCGGCCGCTACGAGCATTCGGCGGGCCGCGCTACGCACGATCCACAAATAGGCGGACGTGAGCAGCGCGAGCCCCAGCACGCCAGACAGAACCGGATAAGTCTCCCACGCCACCCGCGCCGCCACGCTCACCGGCGTCAGATGATCGATCAGGCTCGCGTTGAGCCGCACCCGCGCGTAAGCGTAGTGTCCAAAATCGACGAAGTAGAGCAGCAGCACCATGCACTGCGCCAGGGCGAGATAAGCGAGCCACGCGATTCGCGCGGCGCGCCGGCGCGCGGGATCGAAAAGGGAGATCCAGCCGAGCAGCGCGAGCGGCAGGCAAACGAGAAGCGCGAGCCGCAGATCGAATTTGGATCCGAGGTAGAGGGCTTTGAGCAGGTCCGCCCACGACGCGTTCGCGAGCGCCTCGTGGAACGCCGCCCAGAAAATACCCCGGAACGCCGCGAAGACGACGAGGTTGATCGCGCTCAGGGCGAGCAGGAGGCGAGCGAGTCCCGGGAGCCGATTGAACATTTCCGCCGCCCTCAGGCGGCTTGAGCCGATGTCTCGAGCCGCGACTTGAACCGCAGGATCTGCTCGAGCGTGTTCTGCCCCGTCTGCTGCGGCGGCCACAGCTCCCACAGGTCCGATTGAGGCATGAGTTCCTTCAGGGCCCAGGACGCAGAGCGCGTGTGCCGGCTGTCCGCCCCCGACATGATCAGCGCCGGAACCTGGATCCGCATCAGCTCCTCGCCGCTTGCGCCCGAGGGCATGGTGTCGTTGAAGATCGCGTCCCGGCTGCGGGTGCAGGTATCGAGATACCGCTCCAGGTCCTGCTTCACGAGCTCGCGCGCGAACTCGGGATAGATCGCGGCGGGCGATCCCCACGGCCCGATCTCGGGATCGAGCCAGAAATTTTCGCCTTCCGGCGCGCGCTCGATCGCCGCTGCGAGGCCGTTCGCGCGCACGAAGTCCATGTGGCGCCGGAAAAACTCCCGCCCCTTCTGCATCCACAGGTACCCGCCTACCGGCCAGTGCAGCAGCAATCCCTTGCACGCCGAAGGGTGGCGCACCGCAAAGGCGAGCGCGAGCGATGCGCCCATGCAGCTGCCGAGGATAAACGCCTGTTTCGCGCCGGCGAGATCGAGGAGCCCCTTGGCCTCCTCGACGTACAAGTCCCAGCCCAGGGGCTCGACGCGGCCTCCCGAGAGTCCGCATTCGCGGCGGTCGTAGGCGATGCAGGTGAAGTGCCGCGACAGCGTCGCGAGTCCGTCCATCTGCCCGAAGGCCTCCTTGCCGCCGGCGGCGGTCCAGCGCGAGATCACGGAGCGCCAGCCGCCGGGCGCGAACATCAGCAGATGGGGGCCTTTGCCCTGTACGAGATAGTTGATCCTGATGCCGTTGATCGTTGCGAATGGCATGGCGTATCCTGTCCGGTATAGGGACGCGACCGGCGTCGCGGTGAGCTTGGGCCGGCGAAAATTATAAGAGAAGAGGTTCGTGTACGGCGATCTTTCATGGACCGACACGGCGGGAAGGCTGCTCATCGTGCTTTGCTTTCTCGCCACCGGGATTTGCAACCTGACGAAAGCGCGGATCAAGGACCACATCGAGCGCATGGCGGCGTTCCACACTCCGTTCCCTGCGGCCGTGTTCTGGATCGGAATCGCGCTGCAGTTCGCCGGCTGCGCGCTGCTGCTCGCCGGCTGGCACGCCGAAATCGGCGTCTATTGCCTGATCCTTTTCACCGTGATGGCGACTGCGATCTTCCACCGTTTCTGGAGCATGCCGGACCCGGCGAAGCGCAACCTCTCCCGGATCATCCTGCTCGGCAATACCGGCATTCTGGGCGGGCTGCTCCTGCTCCTCGAAAACGTGCGCTGACGGGCTTGCCCATGAGCGACGCAGGCATGACCCCCGGCAGCGAGCTTCAAGGAAAGGTGGCTCTCGTCACCGGCGGCGCAAGGAACATCGGCCGGGCGATCTCGCGTTCGCTCGCCGCAGGCGGCGCGACGGTGATGGTGAACGCCAACACCTCGCAAGGCGACGCCAAGAACACCGTGGCGATGATCAAGTCGAGCGGGGGCAAGGCCGCCTTCCACTTCGCCGACGTGACCGACCCCGACGCGGTCGCGAAGATGGTGGACGCGACGGTGAAGCAGTTCGGACGGCTCGACATTCTCGTCAACAACGCCGCGGTGAGGAGCGAGACGCACTTCGAGGACATCAAGCTCGAGGAATGGCACCGCGTGCTTGCGACCGTGCTCGACGGCGCGTTCCTGTGCACCCAGTCCTGCCTGCCGCACCTCATTCGCGTTCGCGGCGGGACGATCGTGAATATCGGCGGCCTCACGGCGCACAAGGGCGCAAGCAACCGCGCCCACGTCATCACGGCGAAAGCCGGGATTGCCGGCATGACGCGGGCGCTCGCGCTCGACCTCGCGCCGCGACGCATCACGGTCAACTGCGTGGTGCCGGGGACCATCGAGACCGTGCGCGGCCTGCCGGGCGCGCCGCTCAGGCCTCGCGACCGGCGCGGCCTGCCCCCGATCGGCCGCCGCGGCGAGCCCGAGGAAGTCGCGGCGGTCGTGCGCATGCTGTGCGGACCCGACGCGCGCTACATCACCGGCCAGACCGTCCACGTGAACGGCGGCGGCTTTATGCCTTGAGCGGAAGACGTTTTCGCCACCGCCCGCACGCGCCACAACTCACCGCAAGAGCTCAACACAGGGAGTCTCCAATGACCATGCTCCGGACGCTCGCACCCTTTCTGGCCGCCGCCATCGCGCTCGCCGCCGGCCCCACACAGGCCGAGATGAAGAACCAATGGGTCGAATACAGCCAGGGCGGCACCAAGCTCAAAGCCTACTTGGCCTACGACGACAAGGTGAGCGGCCGGCGGCCCGCCGTGCTGATGATTCACGCGCGCGAGGGCATGACGCCGAAAACGCAATCGCTTGCGGAGATCTGGGCCAAGCTCGGCTACGTCACGTTCGCGGCCGACATTTTCGGCTACGGCGAGGGCGTGCTGCCGAAGGATGTTCCGGAAATGCAGGCGCAGATCGCGATCTACGACAAGGACCGGGCGCTGATGCGCGCGCGGACCCAGGCGGCGTTCGATGTCCTTGTCAAGAACCCGATGGTCGACCCCTCCAGGATCGCGCTCATCGGCTACTGCTTCGGCGGCGGGGTCGGCGTCGAATTCGCGTCGACCGGCGCGCCGCTCGTCGCGAACGTCGCGATCCACGGCTCGTTCCGCGACCGCGCGCCCGGATGGGCGGCGAACGCGAAGGGCATGTTCCTGATCCTGCACGGCGCCGAGGATCCGGGCTTTCCGCTCACGACGGTCGACCGCCTGATCCAGGAGTTGCGTGCCGCGAAGGTCCCCTTCCAGTATGAGGTCTACAGCGGCACCGGCCACGGCTTTTCCACCCCGAAGAACAAGGCCGAGGAGCGCGCCAATGCGCAGTCGATCGGCGCGACAGCGCGAACGCTCAAGGAGCTGTTCGGTATCTGAGGTGTAGAGGGCGTGCCCGTTTGCAAGGAGACCCGTCATGAAACACCGCATCGACCCCGAAGGCAGACGCCTGCCGATCAAGCTCGACTCGACCTCCAACGGCGAGTTCGCGCCCGTGCCTCTGTGGCCGGCCAACCTCGAGGCCAACCGCCTGGCGCATCAATTCGCTTCTTCGTTCTCGAAGAAAACGAATCTCACCCGCCGCAGCTTCCTCGTTTCCACCTGCGGCGCGGCGAGCACGCTGCTCGCCTTCAACGCGGCGAACGCCGCGGCCGGCCGCTTGGGCGGCGCCTTCGAGATTTCCAAAGACGCGGCGCTCGACCCGCAGCTCGCGCGCGCGCAGGTCGGGCCGGCGAAGGACGAGTTCATATTCGACGTGCAGGGCCACTTTATCGACACGCCGAAGGGAAATGCGAAGAGCGCCGAGGTATTCATCAAGGACGTCTTCATGGACTCGGACACCGACGTGATGGTGCTCTCCTTCGTCCCGTCCCGCCGCGACGCCGAGCCCGTCACCATCCAGGCCGCCGACGCCGTGCGCCGCATCGTCGAGAAGCTCGAGGGCACGCACCGGCTGCTCTTGCACGGCCGCGTCAACCCGAACCAGCCGGGAGACCTGGAAGGCATGGACGAGCTGAAGGAGAAATGGGGAATCTCCGCCTGGAAGACCTACACCCAGTGGGGCCCGCATGGCAAAGGCTTCTTCCTCACCGACGATGTCGGCATTCGCTTCATAGAAAAGGCGCGCAAGCTCGGCGTGAAGAACATCGCCGTGCACAAGGGCCTGCCCTTCGGCAGCCAATCCTACGAGCACAGCCAGTGCAGCGACATCGGCGTCGTCGCGAAGCGCTTTCCCGACGTCAACTTCCTTATCTACCACTCCGGGTTCGTGACAGGCGTCCCGGAGCAGGCCTACACGCCGGGGCGCGACGGCATCGACACCCTGGTCGCGTCGCTGCAGAAAAACAACGTCGCCCCGGGATCGAACGTATACGCCGAGCTCGGCAGCACCTGGCGCTTCCTGATGCGCGACCCCGAGCAGGCGGCCCACGCGATCGGCAAGCTGGTCAAGCACTGCGGCCCCGACAACGTCCTGTGGGGCACCGACTCCATCTGGTACGGCTCGCCCCAGGACCAGATCCAGGCCTTCCGCGCCTTTCAGATCGCCCCCGTACTGCGGGAGAAGCACGGCTACAGCGAAATCACCCCCGAGCTCCGCGCCAAGATCTTCGGCCGCAACGCCGCCAAGGTCTACGGCTTGAGCGCCGCCGACATCAAGAAATACACCGCGCGCGACCGCATCGCGCGCGAGCGCAACGCCTACCTGGAAAATCCGGAGCCTCACTTCAAGACCTACGGGCCGAAGACCCGGCGGGAGTTTCTTCAGTACCTGCGGCTGAGCGCCGGCTAGCCCGTTACCTCTGGCTGCAGGATCGTCCGCGCGGTTCTACTCGCCGTACATCTCGGTGATCAGGCGACGCAGCAGCATCGCGGTCGCGGGCTCCAGCTCGTCCAGCCGCCGCCCGAGCCTCTCCTTGGTGATCGTGCGGATCTGATCCACCGCGATCTCGGCCTTGCGGCCCGCGCATACGGTAGCCACCCGGCTTCGCCAGCGCGGATGAAGCTTCGTCGTCAGCGGACACACCACCACGGTATCGAGAAACCGGTTCATGTCGTCCTGGCTCACGACCACGACCGGCCGGGTCTTGGCGATCTCACGCCCGCGCGTGGGGTCGAGGTCGGCGAGATAGATGCCGTAGCGCCCGACCGGGCGCGTCACCACTTTTCCCCGGGCTCGATCCCGTCCACCAGCGTCGCGTCGAGATCGCTCCAGTCCTCCTTCTCGCGCGCCGTTTCCCGGTACGTTTCCTCCCAGGTCAGGCGCTTATCTTTTTTGCCCCGCAGCAGGAGACCCTCGTCTCGAGCCTCCAGCACCAGAGCGTCCTTGATTTCATAGCGCTCCAGCACGGCCTTGGGCAGCCGCACACCACGCGAGTTGCCGATCTTGACGACCTTCAGCTCGACCTTCGCCAGGTTTTTCCGAGGTGTAGGGAGATCCCGCTTCATGTAATTACTGTACTTACATCTTGGCGGGTCGTCAACCGGCCCGCGATGCGATGGACTGGTCACAGATCGTGACCGTATGATGCGCGTGGCCAGCGACGATACGAACTCGCGGTCGTGCGAGACGAAGACGAGTGTGCCCGTGTACTTGTCGAGCGCGGTGTTGAGCGACTCGATCACTGTCGGCCGGTAGCTGCCGTTCGGTGCAACGGTAATATTCGTCACTACACTCGCAGCGATTCGCCCACGGGCGGCAAAGGTGTACGATGCCTGATCCCCGAAGCGCAGCAGACCAAAGGAGCAGCCAATGAATCGCATACTGTCAGTGACTCTTTCGGCGGTGTTGTTGAGCGGCCTCTGCATTTCCCGCGCCGACGCCGCCGGCGGCCTGTATCTCGGCGCCGGCCTGTGCCAGTCGACTATCAAGGACAACACCAGCGGGGGGAATCTCGATTCCAACGACACGGCCTTCAAGGTGTTCGTGGGGTACCGGTTCAACCTGATTCCGATCATCGACCTGGCCGTCGAAGGCGGCTATACGGACTTCGGCAAGCCCTCGCAGTCCATTGCCG
>VBCH01000257.1 GCA_005884455.1 Betaproteobacteria bacterium | reverse complement strand
CTCTGCGGCGCTGGTAAGCGCGTTGCCGCTGTACTTGATGCCGTGGTGCGCCTCGAAGCGCGATTTCAGGCCGCGCAGGATCGCGACCGTCTCCTCGACCGAGGGCTCGGGCACGTCGATCTTCTGGAAGCGCCGCGACAGCGCGTGATCCTTCTCGAATACGCCGCGGTACTCGTTGTACGTCGTCGCGCCGATGCATTTCAGCGCGCCCGAAGAGAGCGCCGGCTTCAGAAGGTTCGAAGCGTCGAGCGTTCCGCCCGACGCGGCGCCGGCGCCGATAAGCGTGTGGATTTCATCGATGAACAGGATCGCATTCGGGTTGTCGACCAGCTGCTTCAGCACCGCCTTCAGACGCTGTTCGAAATCGCCGCGGTACTTGGTACCGGCGAGCAGCGCACCCATGTCGAGCATGTATACCTGGCAGCGCGCGAGGATCTCGGGAACCTGGCCTTCGACGATACGTCGCGCGAGGCCTTCGGCGATGGCCGTCTTGCCCACCCCCGCCTCGCCTACGAGCAGGGGATTGTTCTTGCGCCTCCGGCACAGCGTCTGGATGACGCGCTCGATCTCGCGCTCACGGCCGATCAGCGGATCGATCTTGCCTACCAGCGCCTGTGCGTTGAGGTTGAGCGTATACGTCTCGAGCGCGCCGCCGGACTGCTGCTCCTCGCCCGCAGCCTCCTGCTCGGCTTCGCCGCCGCCCTTCGCCTCCTTGGAAGCCGGTGTCTTGGTGATGCCGTGCGAGATGTAGTTGACGACATCAAGACGCGTGACGCCCTGCTGGTGCAGGAAATAAACGGCATGCGAGTCTTTCTCGCCGAAGATCGCGACCAGCACGTTCGCGCCGGTCACTTCCTTCTTGCCCGAGGACTGGACGTGCAGGATCGCGCGCTGGATGACGCGCTGGAAACCGAGCGTGGGCTGGGTATCGATTTCCTCGGTGCCCGCGACCGTGGGGGTGTGGGCGGCGATGAAGTCTCCGAGCGCTTTCCTGAGTTCCTCGATGTTGGCGGCGCAGGCGCGCAGCACTTCTGCGGCCGTCGGATTGTCCAGCAGCGCGAGCAGCAGGTGCTCGACGGTGATGAACTCGTGCCGCTTCTGGCGCGCCTCGACAAACGCCATGTGGAGACTGACTTCGAGTTCCTGCGCGATCATCTTACGTTCCCGGTGCTCATCGGACCGACGAGGGGCTTGCGCGCCCTCGCTCTCACGTTTCCTCCATGACGCATTGTAGCGGGTGCTGGTGCTTGCGTGCGTAGCCGACGACTTGCTCGACCTTGGTCGTGGCGACGTCTTTGGGGTAGATCCCGCAAATGCCCATGCCCTCTCGATGGACTTTGAGCATGACTTGGGTCGCCTTTTCGCGCGTCATGGAAAAGAACCTCTGCAGCACGATGACGACGAATTCCATCGGGGTGTAGTCGTCGTTCAAAAGGATCACCTTAAATAGGGGGGGAGGTTTGAGCTTGGCCTTCTTGGCCTCGAGTAGAGCGCCTTCTCGCATGCGGGTTGCCATACCTTACTTAACTTATGCCAGAAGTTTCCACCCGTCAAACCGCTCGCAGCCGCCGCAGGCGGAAAAGTCACGTACCCCATGCACACCCTTTCAATCGGAACGCCTCCCGTTCAGTGTAGACACGTCGCTCATAATGTAATCGCTGTTGATACACCATGCAACCTCCAAACGTGTCGCCAGAACAAAGGGTTGACGCTCTCCGGGCCACTTGACGCCGCCACGCAAAGCGCGTAAAAGGCTTCCCTGTGTTTGTCCTCCATGCGGTTTGCAGGTTCAACTTCCTCTGCTGCGTTGAAGTACAGGCATAGTTGAAGGTTCCCCGGTTCTAAAATTCAGGAAGGCTCTATGCCAACAGGTACGGTGAAGTGGTTCAATGATGCTAAGGGTTATGGGTTCATAACCCCGGATGACGGCGGCGAGGATTTGTTTGCGCACTTCTCCGCGATTCAGATGAGCGGATTCAAAACGCTCAAGGAAGGACAGAAAGTCCAGTTCGAAGTCACGCAAGGCCCGAAGGGCAAGCAGGCTTCGAACATCCAGGCCGCAAGCTAGCGGCTCGCGCGGGCGGCACAGCCGCCCGCGGTCGCAAGTCCCTCTTGGTTTTTGGCCCCGGGAGCTCCTGGGGCCCGGTCGTTTTTTTGTTCCGTCAGCGGCAAAAGCCTCTGCGCGGAGGCCTTTCTTCGACCTTCTCCTCGCGCTTCGGTCAGTGTACGCGCTGTCTGAGTTCCGCGTCCACGGCGCCCATGAATTCGTCGGTGGAGAGGAAGGGGTGGTCGGGACGTATCAGGATTGCCAGATCCTTGGTCATCTTGCCCGATTCCACGACGTCGACGCAGACCTTTTCCAGCGTTTCCGCGAATCTGACCACGTCGGGCGTGGCGTCCATGCGCCCGCGAAATATGAGCCCGCGCGTCCACGCGAAAATCGAGGCGATCGGATTGGTCGAAGTAGGCTTGCCTTGCTGGTGCAGCCGGTAGTGACGGGTCACGGTGCCGTGTGCCGCCTCGGCCTCGACCGCCTTCCCGTCGGGGGACATCAAGACCGAGGTCATGAGTCCGAGCGAGCCGTAGCCTTGGGCGACCGTATCGGACTGCACGTCGCCGTCGTAGTTCTTGCACGCCCACAGGTAGCCGCCGCTCCACTTCAGGCTCGCGGCCACCATATCGTCGATCAGCCGGTGCTCATAGGTGAGGCCTGCGGCGTCGAACTGTTTCCTGAACTCCGCATCGAAGATGTCCTGGAACAGATTCTTGAACCGGCCGTCGTAGACCTTCAGGATCGTATTCTTGCTCGAGAAATAGACGGGGTACTTGCGCTGCAAGGCGTAGTTGAAGCAGGCGCGCGCAAAGCCCTTGATCGATTCGTCGAGGTTGAACATCGCCATGGTGACGCCGGCGCCCGGTGCCTTGAACACTTCGCGCTCGATCACGGGGCCGCCGCCCTCGGGTTGAAAGCTGAGCTTGATCGTGCCGGGGCCGTCGAACTTAACTTCGGTGGCCCGATACTGGTCGCCGAATCCATGGCGGGCGACGACCACGGGCTTGCTCCAGTGGGGAACGATGCGCGGCACGTTCTTGCAGATGATTGGCTCGCGGAAGATGGTGCCGTCGAGGATATTGCGAATGGTGCCGTTCGGGCTGCGCCACATCTGCTTCAGCTTGAACTCCTTGACGCGCCCTTCGTCCGGGGTAATGGTCGCGCATTTCACGGCGACGCCGTGCTTCCGCGTGGCATTGGCCGCGTCGATCGTGATCTGGTCGTTGGTCTTGTCTCGCGCCTCGACCGCGAGATCGAAGTATTTCAGCTCCACATCGAGATAGGGAAGAATCAGGCGCTCGCGGATCGTCCTCCAGATGATCCGCGTCATTTCGTCGCCGTCCATCTCGACGATCGGATTCTTGACCTTGATTTTGCCCACGGGAAGCTCCTGTAGTCTCGCTTTTGGAAGGGGTCGGCGGTGCGGCCTTACGGTTATCGCGCGGCCGCGAACACGAGGGGCTTTCCGCTTTTGATCGGGCGGTATTATAGCCAATTGCCCGAGCTCCTCCGCTGGCCTCTAGGCCAGGGACCCCAAGGACAGAAAGGTCTGTAGCTGGTTGATTTTGAAAATGAAAATTGATTTCCAAGGCCTGTGCTGCCGACCGAGCATGCCGCCATCCTGACAAGCTTGTCAACCTCGGGGAGGGCAGGGCGTTAGTGGGAGGGACTGGTTCCGAGCAAAGGACTGGTCGCAACCTGTTCCTTAACTTCAACGAAGAGGAAAACATGAGGAAGCTGATCTCCATCCTGGTCGCCACGGTGTTCGCGGTTTCCAGCGGCGCGGCTCTGGCCGCATCCCACGCCGGTGCCCAGCCGATGAAGGACGATAAGAAGTCTGAAATGAAGAAGAGCGACAAGAAGGCCGACAAGAAGGCCAAGAAGGCCAAGAAGGAACCCAAGAAGGACGAAATGAAGAAATAGTTGTCTCTCGACGAGACCAGGGCAGGGGTCGATTCCCTGCCTTTTTATTTTCGCCGACGCTGTCCGGTGTGAAGCGGACCTTTGCATTCCTTGGCGTCTCCGTGTGGATGGCCGCGAGCGCCGCGTTCGCGCAGCTGCCGGTCCTGGAACTGTCAGCGGGGATTCACCTTATCCGCGCCGAGGTCGCCTACACCTTCGAGACGCGGGCGCAGGGCCTCATGTTCCGCAAGCATCTCGGTCCGAACGAGGGCATGTTTTTCGTGTTTCCACAATCCGAACCTTACTGCATGTGGATGAAGAATACGCTGATCCCGCTCTCCGTGGCCTTTCTCGACGAGAAAGGAAAAATCGTCAGCATCTCGGACATGCAGCCGCAAACGGAAACTTCGCATTGTGCGGCGGCTCCCGCGAAGTTCGCGCTCGAAATGCCGGCGGGTTGGTTCGCGAAAAAAGGCATCCAGTCCGGCGCGACAATTCAGGGACTCGAGAAGGCTCCCGCCGCGCGCTAGCGCTGTTCTCTCTAGCGCTTTGGGCGCAAAAAAAACGGCTGGCGAATGCCAGCCGTTTTTTGTCGAGCCCGTGCTACCCGAAGTAAAGCGCGCTATGCGCGCCCGCCGCCATGAAATACAGCATCGGGATGGAGAACATCGTATTGGTGCGCGAGGCGAGGAAGGCGACGCGCCGCGCCTTGTTCTTTTCCTCGTCGCTCGCGGAGACGATGCCCAGGATCTTCTTCTGGTTGGGCCAGATCAGCCCCCACACGTTTATCAGCATGAATGTCCCGAGCCAGGCACCGACCCCGATCGGGTAATACGCCTTGTTCAGGAAGAGAAACGCCTCGAGGAAATGGCGCCCTAGCAGGGCCGCGCCGGCGAGCCAGGTCACGACCGCCGCCCAGCGGAACCAAAACAGCGCTCGGGGCATGACGTGCTTGCTGATGCCGGCGGCAGTGCCGTCTGCCGCCGCCGCTTTCGCCGCGGCAACATTGACGAAGTTGAAGTAGTACAGCAGGCCGATCCACATTACTCCCGCGAGGAGGTGGATCCAGCGGGATATTGCAGGTACCCAGTCCATGTCAGCCTCCCAGCGCGT
>VBCH01000256.1 GCA_005884455.1 Betaproteobacteria bacterium | reverse complement strand
GCCAGCGCTTGCCGCGACGCTCCCGTCCGCGTTCTCACCGAGGAAGTCGGAGTCGCCGGTGAACCCGTCGAAGCCCTGGGCGGCATAGGCGAAGCGCGGGCTCGACGCCTTGACGCCCGCGTCCGCAGCCACGATGGGCATCAGGATCGTCGACTCGTTGGTGGGCGCCGTGGCAGCGAAGACCACGGTCTGCTTCACCGCGACCGGCGGGCTCTTCGACAGGTCGAAGATATTGACGCGCACGCGGCCGGTCGTCAGGCCGACGCTCGCGACCGCGAAGTCGAACTTCCCGTCGCCGTTCACGTCGAGGAGGATGTCGTACTCGTTCAGGACGGGCGTGGTCCAGGGGTGGAAGACGTTCACTGCAAAGACCAGGATCTTTCCCACGGACGCCGGCAGCCCTACGTCTTGAGCATTGAGCGACTGCACCCCGACGGCGCGCAGGCCCGCCGTCGAAGCCTTCCGGTTCTTCCCGCGAAGGCCCCATGCGTAGAAGTCGGCCGTCCCGGTCACCGCAGGTGACTGGTTGCGAACCTCCGCCGTCGTACTCGGGCTGGTGGGGCCGAAATCGCCTGACGCGAACTTCGTTTGCACCTCCGAACGAGCCCTCGACACGAGGAAGTACGGCACGGCGAGCGAGGCGCCGCCGTTCCCGTCCGCGGTCGTCGGGCTGAACGTGACGAGCCCGGATGCCTGGCGGAAGGCTCCGAACCCGGCAGGTCCGGAAGTCCCCGATGCGCTGCCGGCGGTCGCGGCCGGAACGTTCAGCCGGACGCGCACCTCGGCGCTCTCGCCCGCCTGCAGCTTCACGCTCGACGGGGAGACCGTGACCGAGTGGGGCGCGTTCAGCGAGGTAGCGGGGTTCGTCGTGCTGGGCCCCTGAATGACCGACGCCGCGAAGGTCTGCGTTGAGGATCCGAGGTTCTGCACCCGGATGCGTTCTTCGCCGGAGAAGTCGCGAGAGAACTCGGCCACGCCGAAGCTGACGTTGCCGGCGTCCTTCGTCCCGCGCGCGACCACCGAGGTGCGCGTAGCGGCGAACGGCTGCACGAGCCCGGAGCCACCCAGTTTCGCCTGGAAGCCGCCGAGCTGTGACGCATCGGCCGTGTTGGCGATCGCCAGCCGGACGTTATCCGCATCCCAGTCCGGGTGAGACTGAAGCGCCAGTGCCGCCACGCCGCTCACGTGCGGCGTCGCCATGGACGTGCCGGAAAGCCGCTCGCCGCGATTGCCGGTGCCGATCGCCGTGGAGAGGATGCTCACGCCGGGCGCGGTCACGTCCGGCTTGAGGAAGCTGTCCAGGTTGCGCGGACCTCCCGAGGTGAACCCTGCGAACCGCTTGAAGCCCGGATTCGCGATGTCGGCAGCCGCGAGCGTCGTGCTGGCGGCGGCGATCAGGGCGCGAGCGTCGGTGCTGAGCACGCTCTGTGAGTTGCCCCGCACGCCGATGAGCGGGATGGTGACGACGTTGCCGTTGGCCGGATCGACGATGTCACCCTCGAACACGCCGAACGTCGGGTCGTTGTTGATCAGCGCCACGGCCGCGGCTCCGTGCCGCTGGCCGAAGATGGCGCGATCGACCCGGGCGCAGACGCCGCGGAGGGCCACGACCAGCTTGCCGGTGATGTTCGCCGGGTCGTACTCATTCTCGTCGCATCCGAGGGACACTCCCTCCGCTCCGGTCTTCGCCGTATCCGGAAGCACGAAGATCGGCAACGAGCGGCCGGGCAGCGCCGCGGCGTTGTTGTTCTGCGCCGTCAGCTTCGTGCCCGTATTCAGCGTGAGCACCGCGCCCGGAAATGTCGCCGTCGAGTCCATCGCCGCCGCCGCGAGGGTCTTGTCACCCGCAGCCGGCGAACCCAGGAAGTACGGGGCCTGACCGGCGTTGCCGGCCGCGGCGACCACGATCAGGCCGGCCTCGGCTGCGTGCTCGGACGCCTCGGCGTCCGCCGTGTCCTCGGGGCCGAAATCCGCTCCGAGCGACATGCTGATGATCTGCATGCCGTGCTCCACGGCCCAGTCAATGGCCTCGACGACGACGTCGGTGGAGCCTGTGCATCCGAAGACGCGCACGGCGTAGACGTCCGCCTGCGGCGCGACTCCGGGCCCAATGCGGAATTTCACGTTGGGAGTGCTCGCGTCGTACGGCCCCCGATACGTGGTCCCGTCGTCCCTGACGCCGAATCCCGCCGCAGTGCCCGCCACGTGGCTGCCGTGGCCGTTGCAGTCGAGCGGGTTTGGATCGGGATGCGGCGTGTTCTTCGTCGGATTGGACGCATCATAGTCGTCGCCCACCAAGTCGGTGCCGCCCTTCACCTTCGGCGCGCCGGGGCCGAACAGCGCCGGGTCGGCCGGCTTCGTGCTGTTGGCGAAGGCGTCGCTGAACGCCGCGACGGTGCCGGGACCGCCGAAGTTCGCGTGCGTGTAGTCGGCCCCGGTGTCGAGGATGGCGAGCTTGATGTGCTCGCCGTGAAACGCGGGGGAGCCACCCCAGACGGCCGGCGCGCCGATGAACGGCACGCTCACCGCATTGACCGGCTTGTAGATCAGGACGGGCTTGATGCCCACCACGCCCGGCAACGTCGCCATCGAGGCGAGCTGGTCGCGCGTCGCGCGCACCTTGATGCCGTTGATGGCGTGCTGAAGCTTCGCCACCACGGTACCCCCCATGGCCTCGATCATCGGAGCGATCTTGTCCTGCTCTTGGCGCAGGCTGGCGGTGATGGAGCGTCGCTCGGGCTCGGAGAGCTGCTTGCCCGGGGCGCGGCTCCGGACCACGGCGACGGGATCGCCAGCCATCTTGAGGAACACGGTCACGGGCTGCGTCGCGAGGGACACGTCGCGAAGCGGTTTCTCGTCCGGTGAAGCGAGCTCGAAACGCTGCGCCGGGCTCATCTGCGCAAGGGCGAGCTTGGAAAAGCTTCCCAGAATGCCAAAAGAAACGAGCGCAAGCCCCGCTACTGCGCGAATTGATCCGAATCGCATATCTCCTCCCAGAGTGATAGGAAATTCAATTCACCCGTTGCCGGCGTCCTGTGCCGATTGGCCAGTGCACGTTCGACTGCCTGATTCCAGCGCTTTTAGCGCTATTCAGGCGGGTCCGCAGCGGGCGCAGGCTCGAATAATGCGCTGAACGCACGAAGCAGGTCAAGGGCTGGCGCTCTTGTCGCGCTCAGGCGATGTTGGAATAACCGGGGCTGATCAAGTGTACCGGCTCGCGTAGTCCGTCGCGATCATTTGCTGCGCTCGCAGAAACGTTTGTTACCATTACGATTTCTCGTTACGGGATTTTGAGAGGGCGAGCGGTGAAGGGAAATCTTCCTGGCAGCGCTCTGCGGGCGGGATTCGCGTGCGCCGCATTCGCCCTCGCGCAAGCTGCGCCCGCCCAGCGCCTGCCGCTCGAACGCATCAAGCTTCCGCCCGGCTTCGAGATCAGCGTGTTCGCCGACGGCGTTCCGGAGGCGCGCTCGCTCGCGCTGGGCAAAGGCAAGGTGCTCTTCGTCGGCACGCGCGCCGATCGCGTATACGCCGTGCGCTATCGCGAAGCGAAAGCCGTGCAGATCATCACGCTCGCCTCGGGCCTTCGGCTGCCGAACGGGGTGGCGCTGCGCGATGGAGCGCTCTATGTCGCCGAAGTGAACCGCATCCTGCGCTTCGACGATATCGAGGCGCAGCTCGACGCGCGGCCGAAGCCCGTGCTCGTCACCGACCGCTTTCCCCGCGAGACTCACCACGGCTGGAAGTTCATCCGCTTCGGCCCGGACGGCCGGCTGTACGTGCCGGTCGGCGCGCCGTGCAACATCTGCGATCCCGATCCCTCGCGCTACGCGCTCATCTCCCGGATCCAGCCCGACGGGTCGGGCTACGAGGTGTTCGCGCGCGGCGTGCGCAACTCGGTGGGATTCGACTGGGATCCGCGCACGAAGGAATTGTGGTTCACCGACAACGGCCGCGACATGCTGGGCGACGAGCTCCCCTCGGACGAGCTCAACCACGCGCCCAAACCCGAGATGCACTTCGGCTATCCCTATTGCCATCAGGGCGACACCGCCGACCCGGAATTCGGGCGCAAGCGCTCCTGCTCGGAATTCGCGCCGCCCGCGGCAAAGCTGGGCGCCCACGTCGCCTCGCTCGGCATGCGCTTCTACACCGGCGCGAGCTTCCCCGCGGAGTACCGCAACAATATCTTCATCGCCGAGCACGGCTCGTGGAACCGCTCGAAGAAAATCGGCTACCGCGTCGCCCGCGTGGTCGTCGAAGGCGGCCGCGTGCTGAAGCACGAAGTGTTCGCCGAGGGCTGGCTGCAGGGCGAGTCGGTGTGGGGCCGTCCGGTGGACATCGAGGTGATGCCCGACGGATCGCTCCTCGTGTCGGACGATCACGCGGGAGCGATTTACCGCATCGCGTACCAGGCGCCTACTTCGGCACGCGCACGTACTCGATGATCTCGGGGTAGGCGCTTTCGATGCGCGCGTCGGCCTGCAATGCCGCTGCGGCGTCGGCGATGTCCGTTCCCGCCTTCGCGCGGTAGAACACGGTCCGAAGGTGCGGATACTCCTTGCCGTTCTCGAGCCCGTGGCTGCTCGCGATGGCCGCCGCGTCCGCCAGCTTCTTCCTGCGGCGTCTCGGCGGAAGCCCCGTGCTCCACCGCGTGCACCTCGGGCAGCAAACGGTACTGCCCGCGGCTGCCCTGGATCTCTTTACCTTTCTGCAGCGTCTCGAGCATCGCGGCGCGCTCGGCGGCTCTCGCCTTCGCGCTCTTGTAGGGCTCCTGCGCGAGACCCGTCTGGGCGGCCAGGGCGAGCATCAACGCAACGATTCGGATATTCATTTTTCGTACCTCCAAAGCCCGAGCGGCCACTCGGTCTAATGTCCGTAAACCCGGATGGCCCAGTTCGTCAGCGTGCCCGTATCCATCGCCAACCCATCCACCACCTTGATCGTCCAGGTGCCGGTGGGATTTTCCCCGTAGAACGCGTTGCTGAGAAGGACCATGTTGGTGAGATCCTGATCTCCGGCGAACTGGTCCGCGATGTTCTTCAAGACGCTTCGCGTGCCCATTGGCGAGATCAGCGCGATGCCGAGGTCGCCGGTAAACGTGTGAGTAATATTAACGCGGATCTGGACCGCTTCGATGACTTGCACCGAGGGAGTGTTCGGCACGGTCAGCGGATTCGTGACGCCAACCGAGCTGTTGTCCGGGATCGCAAGATTGAGCGCCGGGCTTGAAATGAATCCGGTGTCGGTGAACGTGCCGAGCTGGCCAGGCGTGTAAGTTCTCGCCATGTTGACGGCGGCAAAGGCATTCACCATGCCAAAGCCGTACCAGTTGTGAAAGCGACGACCCGCGGCGTTCATCGTCCACGCCGGCTCTGCTACATAGACGGCGTCGCTGAGCGCAACGCTCACGGCGAGGCGTCCCGCGTCGATCTGCCGGGCAGTGAGTGCGAGTATGTGCTTCACGTCGCGCCAAGTCAGCGCGGGGTTGGCCTCAAGAATCAGCGCGATCACGCCCACGGTCATCGGCGTCGCCGAGGAGGTGCCGTTCATCGTATTGGTATATCTGCAGTTGGCATTCTGCGCACTGCCGTTGTTGAAGAAGCTGGTGTTCGCCGTGGTTCTCGAATAACCGACCGTACAACCGGACTGATCGGTGGTCACCATCGCGGGTTCGACGCCCACGGTTCCGGCACCCCCGGCGAGCGCAGCGTTGTGGCCGAATTCGCCGCCTGGCGCACTCACCCAGATCGCCGAGCCCGCGCTGGAGTAGCTCGCCTTGATCCCGTCAGCGTTTACCGCGCCGGCTACTATCTGATAGGGAAGCGTGTTAGAGGGATCCATGTTCGCGTTTTCACAGGACAGGCCCGTGGACGGACAGATGCCATTGAACCCGTTGCCCGCCGCTTTGACATACAGCGCGCCTTTCCCTCCGCGAAGATTGGTGACACCGGAGAGATACTGCGCTTCGTCCAGTGGGTCGATCAGAACATCCCCGGGGGGGCTGATACCGAAGCTCTGATTGAAAACGAAGACGTCGCTGCTGTTGGGACTGGCGGTCGAGCCGCCCAGAGAGTCGATGAAAAATTGTTGGCTCTGATTCGACGAAAGGAAATTGAATCCCTTCAGCCTGGCTGTAGGTGCAACGCCTATCCCTCCCACTGTGTTCCGCGCCATGGCGATGAGACCGCCGACGCTGGTGCCGTGGTCGCCGGTCGTAGCGGCGGTATTGGTCGGATCGGTGGTGGTGTTGATGAAATTCCAGGATCCGCCCGCCACGACGTTCGCAGCGAGATCCTCGTGAGCGATCTCGAGACCGGTATCGACCACCGCCGCGATCACGCCGTTGCCGGTGAAACCTAAGGTACTGA
>VBCH01000255.1 GCA_005884455.1 Betaproteobacteria bacterium | reverse complement strand
CCGGAGCTCGAGCCGCACGGGTTGCGATCGATGCCATACGGATTGTGCGTCTGCCCGCCGCGGCCCGACCACCCGCTCACCGACTCGAAGGAGCGGAAGTTCGCCCACTCGGACAGGTTCGTCTTGCCGAGGATCACCGCTCCGCCGGCGCGCAGCTTGGCGGCGACGGTGGAGTCGCGCGGGGCGGGCGTCCCCACGAGCGCGAAGGAGCCGGCGGTCGTCTGCATCCTGTCGCCCGTGTCGATGTTGTCCTTGAGGAGGACCGGGATGCCGTGCAGGGGACCGAGGACGATGCCGCGCCGGCGCTTCGCGTCGGCGTCGCGGGCCATGGAGATGGCATCCGGGTTGAGCTCGATCACCGCGTTCACTCCGGGTCCACCCTGGTCAAGGTCGAGGATGCGCTGGATGTAGTCTCGGGTGAGCTGCTCCGAGGTGAGCCGGCCCGCGGCCATCTCCGCTTGCAGCTGCGCCACGGTCGCCTCGGCGTGGCGGAACGGCGCGGAGTCGGCAGCCGCTGCCCGGGACGACGCGAGCAAGGCGAGAAGAAGGATCCGCGAGATCGACGATCGGTTCATGGCGTGCCTCCTGGAAGGGATAAATGAATCAATCCGGGTGCGATTCGGAGCGGGTTAGTTGTAAATTATTGGGAAATCTATTCCAACCCCCGCAGCAAGGCAAGTTCTGTCCCGCGCGCCGCTAGATCCGAGGCGTCATTTCTCAGGAATTCCAGGCCAACTCACTCGATGCGCGCGCCTGAGGCCTTCACCACGCGCGCCATCTTCGCGAAATCCGCGCGCAGCAGCGCGTTGAACGCCTCGGGACTGAGCGCCTTCGGCTCTACGCCCTGCTTCGCCAGACGATCGAGGATGACAGGGTCTTTGAGCAGCCCCGCGACCGCAGTGTTGATCCGCTCCACTATCGACACCGGTATCCCGGCCGGGCCGAGCAGGCCGAGCCAGGAATCGAATTCGTAGCCCGGCACCCCGGACTCCGCGATCGTCGGCAGCTCGGGCAGGAACTTCGAGCGCCTCGCCGAGGTCACGCCGAGCATGCGCACGCGCGCGTCCTTGACGAAGCCCAGCGCGCCGATGTTGGCCGCGATCACGGCGTGGGAGCGGCCGGCAAGGACTTCGTTGACCGCCTCGTTGGTCGCTTTGTACGGCACGTGCACCATGTCGATTCCCGCGAGGCCCGCAAAGTACGCCATCGAAAGATGCGTCGCGCTGCCGCTACCCGCGGTGCTGTAATTGAGCTTTCCCGGATTGGCTTTGGCGTAGTCGACGAATTCCTTGACCGTCTTTGCGGGCAGCGCAGCGCTCACCATCAGCACGTATTCCACGGTGCCGATGTGCGCGACGCCGGTGAAGTCCCTGATCGGATCGTAAGGCAGGTTCGCGTAGAGCGAGCCGTTGATGGTGTGGCTCGCGGCCGAGAGGATCAGCGTATGGCCGTCGGGCGCGGATTTCGCCACCGAGGCCGTGCCGATAGTGCCGCCTGCGCCGGTGCGGTTCTCGACGATCACTTTCTGCCCGAGCGCCGCGCCGAGCTCCGCGCTGATCGCGCGCGCGAGGATATCCTGCACTCCGCCCGCGCCGAACGGAACGACGATGCGGGAGACAGCACTCTGCGCGGCCGCCGCTGCGGCGGCCAATGCGAGCACCAGCGCGATCAAGCTGCGAATCATCAAATTCCGCACCAGTCGCGGATCAGGTCCTCGTAGATCTCCACCGACTGCCGGATGCGCTCCATGCTGCAGTACTCGTCGGTCTGGTGCGCCTGCTGCGGCTCGCCTGGTCCCAGCACCACCGTCGGCGCGCCCTTGTATACCTTCAGGAGATTCCCCGCGTCGGTGTTGTAGGTCTGGGCGCGCGGCTCAGGTCTGACGCCCAGCCTGCGGCCGGTGATCTCGAACACGCGCTGCACCCAGTCCTCCTGCGGTTCGGTCCACACTGCGTTCATGTCCGAGAACACATCGAGCTCGGCCTCCTTGCCGAGCAAGGTCTGCAATTTCGCGCGCAGGGCCGCATGATCCATCCCCGGCACCGTGCGGATGTCGACGCCGAAGCTCGCCGCGTCGGGCACGGAATTGACCGCGTTGCCGCCCTCGAAGGTGCCGACGTTCATCGTGGGCTTGCCCATCACCGGATGCGCCGGCTGGCCGAAGTCGAACGACTCGAGCTTGGACAGCGCGCGCACCGCCTTGTAGATCGCGTTCACGCCGAGCTCGGGCATGGATCCGTGCGCCGAAACGCCGCGGAAGCGCGCGTGGAACTTGAGCGAGCCCTTGTGCCCGACGTAGGGATAGTTCGAAGTAGGCTCGCCCACGATCATCGCCCCGGCGCGGCCGAGCAGCTGCGTCCGGGCGAGATGCTCCGACCCTATGCATCCGCCCTCCTCCGCGGCGGTGAGCACGATGACTACGCCCGGCGTACCCGGAAATTTTTTCGCCAGCTTGCGCGCCGCGAGCAGGATCGCCGCGACGCCCGCTTTCATGTCGGAGGAGCCGCGCCCGTAGAGCCGGTCGCCGTCGGTTTCCCCTGCGAACGGGTCGCGCGACCAGGCCCTGGCGCCAAGCGGCACCGTGTCGATATGCCCGGTGAGGCACAGCGGCGGCGAATCCTCGCCGCCGGCGCGCGCGATGACGCTCGTGCGCCCGTCGGCGAACTCGTGGTAGGCGACGCCGAAGCCCCAGCCCTCGAGCAGCGCGCCGAGGTGGCGCGCGCAGTCGCGCTCCCGGCCGGGCGGATTGACCGTGTCGAATCCCAGCAGCGACCGGGTCAGGGCGACGGCGTCCTGCATGTCAGAAAGCGCCGGTCACTTGAGCAGGGGCAGCGGCGCCGACACCCCGCCGCGAGGCCCGGACGCGATTTCCTTGTAGACCTTGCGCTGCGCGTCGGTCATGTCTTTTTCGCCTAGCGGCTTGAAGCGCGCCTCCTGGCCGAAGGCCGACGTTCCAGCCATCGCCAGCATGCAAACCGCAGGTGCGCCGAGTCCGTTCATGGGTCCTCCCGTTGCGAGTCGGCAGAAGCCTGCATTATCAGACTATGATTCAGTCCTGGACAAGCTTTTGCGCAAACTCAGCAGCACGATGAAATTGACCGAAATCCTGTTGCGCTTGATTGCTTTCCTCGCCTGCTCTTCGCAGATTTTCGCGCAGGCCTATCCCACCAAACCCGTCCGCATCATCGTCCCGTATTCGGCCGGCGGCGGCACCGACATCGTCGCGCGCGCGGTCGGCCAGAAGCTTGCCGACGCTTGGGGCCAGCCGGTGATCGTGGACAATCGCGCCGGCGCGAGCGGCATGATAGGCGCCGAGGCGGTGGCCAAAGCCCCTGCCGACGGCACCACGTTCTTGATGGCGACACCGCCGGAAGTCGCGGTGAACCATCACCTCTTCAGCAAAGTCAGCTACAACCCCGAACGCGATTTCGCCCCGATCACCCTGGTCGCCGTCACGCCCTTGGTCATCGCGGCGTACCCGGGCGTGCCCGCCCGGAACATTCAGGAGCTCGTCGCCCTCGCGAAGGCGAAGCCGGGCACGCTCGGTTTCGCCACGCCCGGAACCGGCAGTACCCAGCACCTGTCGGGCGAAATGCTGATGGCGGCCGCAGGCATCCGGCTCGTCCACATCCCGTACAAGGGCGCGGGCCAGTCGATCCCCGACGTGATAGGCGGCCAAGTCCCGCTCGGTATCTACGGACTGCTGACCATCAGCCAGCACGCGAAGGCGGGCAGGATGCGGGTGCTGGCGGTGACGACGCTCAAGCGATCCTCGGCCGCGCCGGAATTGCCCACGCTCGCCGAATCGGGCTTTCCCGGATTCGACACTTCGCTCTGGTTCGGGCTACTCGCCCCGGCCGCCACGCCCAGGGACATCGTGGGCAAAGTCCACGGTGAGGTCGTTCGCGTTCTCAAGCTCCGCGACGTGCAGGAGCGCATCGCGTCCCAGGGCGCCGATATCGTGGGGAGCAGCCCGGACGAATTCGCGGCCTTCATCGCCGCGGAATCCGCGAAGTACGCACTGATCATCAAGCAGGCCGGCGTCAAGCTCGATTGAGGAGGAACATGCCCACTCGCAGAGAGTTCATCCAGAATACAGCCGGAGCAATGGCCGGCATCGCTTTTGTCGGCTGCGATCTCCTCGCCGCGCGCGACGCGCAGGCGCAGGCCGGCGCGAGGCGCCGCGAAGTCGTGGTGAGCGGCCGCCGCGTGAAGACCGTCGACGTGCACGCGCACTGCGCCGTGCCCGAAGCGATGGCGCTGCTGGGGCTGAAGGTCGAGCCCCAGTCCCTCGTCGTGGGGCAGGACCGCATCCGCGCGATGGACGAGCAGGGCATCGACGTCGAGGCGCTCAGCATCAACCCCTACTGGTACAAGGCCGAGCGCGATCTCGCGCGAACGCTCATCAGATTGCAGAACGAGAAGCTCGCCGAGCTGTGCGCATCCCGGCCGGAGCGCTTCGTCGCCTTTGCCACCGTGGCCCTGCAGTACCCGGATCTCGCCGCCGAGCAGCTCGAGGAAGGCGTTAAGAAGCTCGGCCTGCGCGGCGGGTCGATCGGCGCCAACGTCGCGGGCGAAGAGCTGTCCGACCCCAGGTTTCATCCGTTCTGGGCGAAGGCGGAGCAGCTGGGCTGCCTGATTTTCATGCATCCTCAAGGCGGAAGCGCGGGATTCGAGCAGAGGCTGAGAGGCAACGGCGGCTTGAGCAACGTCATCGGCAATCCGCTCGACACGACGATCGCGCTCTCGCACCTGATCTTCGAGGGAACGCTCGACCGCTTCCCCGGCCTCAAGATCTGCGCGGCCCACGGCGGAGGCTACCTGCCCTCCTACGCCGCGCGCTCCGACGCAGGCTGCGTGACCTTCCCGGATCGTTGTCCGAAGCCCCTGAAGAAACGACCGACCGAATATCTGCGCCAGCTTTATTACGACTCGATCGTCTT